>JBIIGQ010000046.1:0-4933 GCA_044236365.1 Candidatus Limnocylindrus sp.
GCCTTTGGTCTCCTCGTGACAGGAGCACCGCAGTTGATCTGGGGGCTGGTGCTGGCCAATGGCCTGCTCACCTTGGTGGCGAGCCGAACGGCTCGCCCTCTGGTGTTACGCGCCGAATCCGCGCAGTCGTAGCGCAAGCCGCACGAGCGGCCCACGGATCGGATCAAGATCCACATCGAGCGCACCGGGGTAGACAACCGGCGCTCCGCCCCAACCAGCTTTGAAGTGCGCGATGCCTGACGTTGAGATCCCCCACATGTCGTAGGTGGCGCTCCCTCGCGCCACGGCTCGCTCCATTGCGGTGACCTTGAGCGCGTAAGGTGCGCGGAGTTCGTTGCCCGAATTTGTTGCGCCGCCGAAGAGTTCGGTCGTTGTTGTTGGCGTGGTGATGACAAGAAGGGCACCGAGCGTTTCGCCCGACGGTGATTCTGCGATGAGGATCTCTGCCTCACCGTTGAAGGCGTTGACGATGTGCGCGAAGGCCGCGCTGCTGCGGGTCTTCACCCCCGTGCGCCCGGAGATCGAGGTCATTGCGGTGTAGAGGGCATCGGCACCGTCGGCGCCAACGGCGCGTACGGTCACGCCCGACTCCGTGGCATGTCGCGCGTACTGTCGCCACTTGCTGCGCCAGGCGGCGCGAACGGTATCCATGCCAGCAGTGAGATCAATGCGTCGACTGGTTGATGGCTGCACTGGTCGTGCGCGATGCAGCGCGATGCGCGACGAGGTGGCAGCGGCCAACCATGGCGTGCGTAGGTCGGCGCTCAACCCATCGGCGGGGTTGACCTGGTCGGCCTCATCGGGGAGCGGCGCGCTCTCGCCCGGCTCAAGTCGTACCAGCGTGACGCTGTCACTACGAAGTTCGGGGAGTCCGCGCAGCAGTTCGGCACGCAGTGCTGCGGCCACGGCCTCGTTTGGCGCAACAACAATGGGGCCACGCGGCGCGTAGGCGATCCGGCCGAGTCCGGTAGGGAGTCGCTGGATTAGGAACTGCGCGCCGACCCATGCAGCACCGTCTTGTGCAACGAGGCGCACCGACTCCCAGCCGGTGAGCGCTTTCGACGCGGCCCAAGCTGGCTGCTGCACAAAGGGGAGGTCGCCAAGGTCGCCGGCAGCGGCGGCGGCGCGAAGGCGTGTCCCCCAGGCGCTCGGCTCTTCTCGGGCAATAGGACTCATGCGCGTAGGGTACGCGCCCCGCTACCCTTGCGCCTATGCCTGCAGATCAGACCCTCCCGCCGTACGTGCTGAACCCCGATGGGGTCGTCTTCGATTTGGATGGCGTGCTCTGCGATACCGAGCCGCTCTGGGCCGAAGCACGCTTCGCCATCGCCGCCGAAGTCGGCGGTCGCCTGGTTGAAGAGGACTTCCATCGCTTCTACGGCGCGAACACGCAGCAGTGGGGCGGCGCTATGGCCGAGATCCTTGGCTACCCAGATGCCGACGAGATTGCAACGCGCACGATCAACCACCTTGAGTCGCTCTATCGCTCTGGGCGTGTGCGGGTGATTCCCGCCGGCGTTGCCGCCGTTCGCCGCGCCGCCGCGCGCGGACCCGTTGCGATTGCGTCTGGCAGCCCGCGCAGCATCATCGCCACGCTGATCGAGATCCTGGGTCTCGCCGACGTCGTGCAGACCTACGTGAGCTGCGACGAGGTCGCGGGCGGCAAGCCGCTCCCCGACGTCTACCTTGAGGCGTGCCGCCGCATCGGGATCACACCTGAGCGATCGCTCGCCATTGAAGATTCACTGGCTGGCGCGCGCGCCGGTAAGGCGGCGGGGATGAGCGTCGTGGTGGTGCCGCTTCCCGGCGCGCCGTCATCGACGGGCGCATCAGAGATTGCCGACGTGGTGCTGACAAGCCTTGACGAGCTGCCGCTCGCCGCGCGCTAGCTCTGGGGGACGCCCGCCTTCGCACCGAGCTCCGCGTTGGAGGGCTCGATCAGGTACGAGCCATCTTCAAAGATGATCACGGGGATCGATTTCGCGCCGGTCAGCGTCTCGATCATCTCCTTGGCAGCGGCGTCGGCATCGACATCGACATAGGTATAGGGAACCTGATGTGCGTCGAGGTAGCCCTTGGAGCGCGTGCAGTCGCTGCACCAATCTGCGCCGTAGACGGTGATCTTC
Organism: Candidatus Limnocylindrus sp.; assembly: GCA_044236365.1. Classification (GTDB taxonomy): domain Bacteria; phylum Chloroflexota; class Limnocylindria; order Limnocylindrales; family Limnocylindraceae; genus Limnocylindrus. Next base: position 2,127 of record JBIIGQ010000046.1, read on the forward strand.
TTGGCGTCGCTCATGGGTACTACCTCCCTCTCGATGCTCGCCGCGGACGCGGCGCTGGGGTCATCGTAGCGCGTCGCAAGAGGAGCAGGCCACCCAAAGCAATAAGCGCCCCCGCGATCGGAAGCCCACCGAGCCCTGCCGGGAGATACCAGTTGATGGCGATCGCGGTCGTGACCACGGGGGGGAGTGCCCCGATCCAGAGGAGCGGCTGCTTGGCCACTTCGGCACCTCGAATGAGACGCCAGGCAGTCAGTCCGGTCAGCAGGCCGACCACGATCCACTCACCTGGTGGGCGGGTGCAGACGTACTCGTTCGTGCAGGTCTGCAGCGTGTCGTAGAGGCGGGAGGTAGCGATCGGCACGACGAACGCTGCAAGTGCGCCGACGCCAAAGGCCGCGAACACGTCGACGTAGCGTCGCTCAACCGCACGGTAGCGTGCTGATTCAGCGCGGAGCAGCGCGCGCCCAAAGAAGAGTGTTGGCAGCAGTGCTGCCAGATAGAGGGCCGCACTGACGACGCTCTGAGGCTGCGCCGCTCCGTCGGGCGACAAGAGTGTCGGCATCGAGATCAGCTCGTAAATGAGCGACGCCAAGCCGAGTGGAAGGAGTCCCACGGCAAAGATCGTTCCCGTGATGCTGAGCCAATCGGGGTCGCGCCGTGCACGGCGAGCGAGGATACGAGCCATCAAGAAAATGGTCCCGCCATTGATGAGCGCATGAAGCCATCGAACAGCCTCGCTGGAATCCCATGGGAGAGCTGAATGCAAGATAGCCGCTGCCGTAAACAGAGCGCTGAGTGAGGTGATCAGTGTGAGGAGTGTCCCAGTCCCGAGATCTACCGGGAGTCGACCGATCAGCCGGCCCACGAGACTCGCAATGATCGTGACTGGGAGACCGGTGGCAGCGATGGAGACGATGGTGCGCACCTGCTCATCGCTGATCCAGGACCAACGGTCAAGCCGATCCGCGGTGATCCACGTAACCAAGGCGAGGAGGATTCCCGCGTTGAGTAGCAACGATGCGATGACAACGTCGAGTTTCAGTGGCGACCCTGTTCTCGTGCGTTGTGGAGATCTGCTCATGAGAAGAGTATGCGCCCTCAGCGTCGCCTCTGCCGCGTTCGCGCTACGCTCCCCTGCATGTTGAAGGGATCAGTACTGGTGACCTACGCCGCGCTAGCTGCCGCTGAGTTCGTGCGCGGCGTTGGCTTGGTCGGCTCTGGGGCACTGACCTACGGCCTCCTGGGCGGAGCCCTTCCGGCCGAAGGAGGCTATGACCGCCTCGTTGCCTACGCGTCGTTCGCGACGATCGCCCTGGGGGCGCTCGACCTCCTTCTTCTGGGGGCCATTGCGGTGCGAACCGTCGGTGGGGACCGACCCCCCCGTGCCCAGATCTACGTGAGTCTGGGGCTCTCCGTGCTCCTGATCCTGGCTGGGGGACCCCTGACCCCGCAGGTGGCCATGCTCGTGCTCGCGACGCTCCTGGCCCTCGCGATTCGGCAGGGGGGCGCCACGGGGACGGCGAACGGCTAGACTCCCCCGCATGGTTGGACCTGTCTACCTGACGGAATCTGGGAAGGCTGCGCTCGAGGCCGAGCTGCATGACCTGATCCATTCACAGCGCCCAGCCGTCATCGCGCGCATCAAGGCGGCGAAGGAGCTTGGCGACCTGCGCGAGAACGCCGACTACGAGATCGCCCGAAACGAGCAGTCGTTCATCGAGGGGAAGGTCTTGGAGATCGAGGAGAAGCTCCGCAATGCCGAGATCATCGACGAGAACGCCAGCACCGACGAAGTCGCCCTCGGCTCCACCGTCACCGTGACCGCAGAGCGCAAGAGCCACGACTACCTGATCGTTGGATCCACCGAGGCCGATCCGAGTGGCGAGCCACCGAAGATCTCCAACGAGAGCCCGCTCGGCAAGGCGCTGATCGGCCGCAAGGTTGGTGACAAGGTCGTCGTTACCCTGCCGAACGGCAACGAGATCAACTACACCATCAAGAAGATCTCCTAACCCCCGGAGCGCGCGAGCGCCATGAGCACCACCCTCTCACCAACAGATCTCGCCGATCTTAACTGCGCGCAGGATCGCGAACTCCTGATCGGCAACGGCCTCGGCGGCTATTCAGCCCTCTCCCCCCTTGGCGCCCCAGGTCGTCGCTATCACGGACTCCTCGTTGCGGCGCTGCAGCCCCCGGTCGCGCGCACGGTGCTCGCCGGTCCGCCAATGCTCTGGGCGCGCACCGATGGCGACTGGTTGCCGCTCTTTAGCTTTGAGATCGAGCCGGGGCGATTTTTGCCGCAGCTCGGTGCACCACTCTCCGACGTGTCAATCGGCGTTGGTGGCGTTACCAAGCGGTGGGGGCTCACTGTTGGTGCGCTGACCGAGCGACACACGGCGGTGCATGGCGCGAATGCTGTGCTGCTCTCGTTGAGCCTTGATGCTGCCGCCAGCTCTGGCGTCGACCTGCTGCTACGCCTCACCGCAACTGCGCATGACCACCATGATGCACTCGTTGGCGACGTGGCTTGCGCGGAGACCCACGTCGATGAGCGTGCGCAGCAGGGTTCGTGGCGAATGAGCTCTGCGTGGCCGGAGGTACAGGTTCGCTGCGACGGCGGTGCACTTTCGAGCGATGCCGGAGTGATTCGGGGCCTCTTCCATCGGCACGATGCAGCTCGCGTTGAGGCGGACCGATCGGACTACGCCATCCCCCTGCGCTGGAGCGTGCGGCTTGAGCCTGGCGAGAGCGCCTCACTGCTGGTTGCTACCGAGGGGGGTGGGATCGGTCGACCGCCCGCCGAGCTC
>JBIIGQ010000047.1:0-4884 GCA_044236365.1 Candidatus Limnocylindrus sp.
CGTTGAGGCGGACCGATCGGACTACGCCATCCCCCTGCGCTGGAGCGTGCGGCTTGAGCCTGGCGAGAGCGCCTCACTGCTGGTTGCTACCGAGGGGGGTGGGATCGGTCGACCGCCCGCCGAGCTCCTCGCCTCGATGGCGAGTGATGGAGGTTCGGCACTCCTCACCGAGAGCGAGACGCGCGATCGCGATCTGCTCGTCCGTGCGCAGTCGGTCGGCGACGGTGCCGACGCCGCAATCGCCGCCAGCAACGAACTGCAGGCGCTCGTGCTTGCCGCTGATGACTTTCTGGTGCGTCGACGCATTCCCGCCACACCTGGACCGGCGGATCCTGCGGCGCCAATCGGCTGGTCGGTGATCGCTGGCTACCCCTGGTTCAACGACTGGGGGCGCGACACGGCGATCGCCCTACGCGGACTGACGTTGGCAACGGGCAGACCAGAGATTGGCGCAACGGTGCTGCGCTCATTCGCACCGTGGGTGCGTCGGGGGCTGCTGCCGAACAACTTCCCCGATCGCGTTGACGAGATGCCTGAGTACCACACCATTGATGCACCGATCTGGTACATCGAGGCGGCACGGGCACACGTGGCGGCGACGGGCGATCACGCCCTTGGGGCTGAACTGCTGCCAACGCTGCTGAACATCATCGCCGCCTACCGTGACGGCACCGACTTTGGGATCGGCGCTGATAGCGACGGGCTCATCGTGGGATCGGCAGAGGGTCGCCAACTCACCTGGATGGATGCGAAGCTCGACGACTGGGTGGTCACACCACGCCGCGGCAAGCCGATTGAAATCTCGGCGCTCTGGTACCGCGCACTCCGCAGCGTCAGCGCCTGGCTGCGAGATCCAGCGATCGGCGCGGGCGTTGCTGATGCGGCGCGTGTCGCTACTGAACTGGATCAGTTCGCCGATCACGTTCGAACAAGCTTCCGTGCGCGATTCATTCGCACCGAGGTGCCATGGCTTGCCGATGTGGTTGACGGCCCTGATGGTGATGACCTTGCCCTCCGACCGAACCAGTTCATTGCGCTCGGACTTGGTGGCGACCTCATCCCTCCCGCCGAAGCGCAGCGCGCCTTCGCCGCAGCCGACGCCGAACTGCGCGCCCCTATCGGGATTCGCTCACTGGCACCGAGTGATCCCGCCTATCGCGGTGACTACGACGGCGACCGAAAATCGCGCGACGGTGCCTATCACCAGGGGCTTGGTTGGCTCTGGCTCATTGGTCCGTGGGCCGATAGTGCCTTCGCCGTACACGACCTCACGAACCCATCCGGTCGCGCCACTGCAGTTACGTTGGTGACCGAGGCGCTCGCCCCATATCGCGCGCATTTGCGCGAGGCGGGGCTTGGCACGATTTCAGAGAACGCAACGGGCGACGCGCCATTCACGCCCGTCACCTGCTTTGCGCAGGCATGGAGTGTCAGTGAGCTGTTGCGTATTGAGCGTCGCGTTGCCGCACTTCGTGCGAACGCGCCGGAGTCGCAGCGCTAGACGAGGATTCCTGCGCCAAAGAAGAGGCCTGCAGCAAGAATTGTTCCCGTCGTGACTGCGCCAAGGTCGATGTAAAGCAGCCCCGTTGCCGACTCCATCGAGCGGGCCTTCGCCGTGCGCCAACCGGCGTAGGTGAGGAGTGCTGGAAAGATGAGGCCGATCACGAGTCGCAAGATGGCGAAGAAGTCCCACCCAGCGCCAAGGCCACCGAGGCCGAAGAGTTGCCAGATGAGAAAGAGGGCAATCTGCACGCCGATGCCGATGCCGAGTGTGCGACTCAGCAGCAAGAGGGGCGCTTCAGAGAGCTTCGGCGTGACGAGATACCAGTGGGCAAGGATCATCGCCGCGAATGAGCCGCCGGTGACAGCCGCGAGGATCAAGAGCTGGAGGGCGAGCGCCACGGCAACGAGTGGTGTTGGTGCCCAGCCAACCGCAGCAACAACGAGTGCCGCAACGGCAGTGGCGACGGTGATCAGGCCGACGTGCCGGCCATCGCTCCCGCGCGCGATGCGCAGCGTCCAGAGCGTGGCGAGAGAGGCAACCAGAACGAGGAGCAGTCGACGCAGTGCATCAACCTCAGGGGTGGCGGCGTTGATCGGCGCATCGGCGGAGGGGGTGGGGAGTGCTCCATCGGCGAGCCAGGCGAGGAAGGCCCAGCCTCCGGCGGCGAAGACGGTGAAGCCTCGGTAGCCCCGCGTTGACTCCGAGCGGTATGTGAGCAGCAGGATCGCGGCCAAGCTGCCGACCGCAAGGCCGCTCACCACCACCCAGTTAATGAACGAGAGGGAGCGTGCAACGGTCTCAACAGGCATCGTTGCAGCCTATCACCCACTCCGCACCCCTATCCTCCACGGATGAGCAGTCACAGATCTGAGGCGTTGCGATGATTCGCGGGGAGGAGCCGGCCCTCGGCACCCCTGAGCCGCCGCGCTTTGGGAGCGATGCCCCTTGGATGGGCGAGGTCGTCATCCAGGCGAAGCATCTCCTCGTCTGGCTCGCACAGCTATCGCAGCGTTACGGCGCACCGGTTCGTCGTCTCGACGAGATCCCTGACGAGGAGTTGCACCTCCTTGCACAGCGCGGCGTGAGCGCCCTCTGGCCGATCGGCATCTGGCGTCGCAGCGCCGCGTCGCGCGCGATGAACAGGAACGCTGGTGACGCTGATGCTGAAGGTTCTGCGTACGCCGTTGCCGAATACGTTGTCGACGAGCAGCTCGGCGGCGATGCAGCACTCGCCGCACTGCGCACTCGAGCTGGCGCCGTAGGTATTCGCATCGTCACCGACATGGTGCCGAACCATGTCGCTATCGATGGGCGCTGGGTCAACGAACGGCCCGAGCTCCTCCTCTCCTCTGCGCACCCGCCGTTCAAGAACTATCGCTACAGCGGCGAGAACCTTTCTGGGGAGCCAGGCACTGCGATCCGCATCGAAGATGGCTATGAGCGGGGTGATGATGCCGCTGTCGCTTTTGAGCGCCGCGCGGAAGGCTCGTTGCAGTACATCTATCACGGCAACGATGGCACCAACATGCCGTGGAAGGACACCGCCCAGATTGACTACCTGAATGCAGAGGCGCGCGAGGCGGTCATCCAAGAGATTCTCTCCGTGGCGCGACGCTCCGACATCATTCGCTTTGATGCGGCGATGACCCTCGCTGCACAGCACATTCGACGCCTCTGGTACCCGGCACGCGGCACCGAGGCCGCGATCCCCTCGCGCTCCGAGTTTGCGCTGAGCGACCGCGAGTTCGCGAAGCGACTGCCGCGCGAGTTCTGGCGCGAAGTAGTGGAGCGCGTCGAGCGCGAGATCCCTGGCACGATGCTGCTCGCCGAGGCCTTCTGGCTCCTTGAGGGGTATTTCGTCCGTGGGCTCGGCATGCACCGCGTCTACAACTCCGCCTTCATGACAATGCTGCGAGACGGGAAGAACGCGGAGTACCGCACGATTCTGCGCGACACTGTTGGGTACGACCCGGAGCTGCTCCGTCGCTATGTGAACTTCCTCACCACCCCCGACGAGGAGCCGGTCGCCGTTGGGTTCGGGATCGGCGACCGAGCACTCCTTGCGGCCACGTTGGCGGCGACACTCCCTGGCGTGCCGATGCTCGGTCACGGACAGTGGGAGGGGCAGCGCGAGCGCTACGGGATGGAGTACCGCGCACCGCGAACCAGCGACCCGATCAGCGCCGACCATGTGGAGCGGTATGACCGTGAGATCGCCCCACTCCTTCGGGCGCGACACCTCTTCGCCGGCGTCGCCGACTTCCGCTGGTTTGACGCAAAGGGCGGCAGCAAGGCCGCACGCGAAAGTGCCTACGCCTTCAGTAATGCGGCGGGGAGTGCCCGTTCGCTGGTGATCGCTCTCAACAGCGATGCGGCGGCAGAGCTCACCATCCAACACGCCTCGCCAGCGGTCGCCCCATCGAGCTCACTTGCTGGCGCACCGGCACATCCGCTCCCTGCCAGCACTATTGCTGATCGGCTGGGCATTTCTGCAAGTGCTGGTGATGTGGTTGAACTCCGCGATGCAATCACCAACCGCAGTCTCCTGGTTAGCACGGCTGCATTGACGCGCAGCGGACTGACGGTGCGCCTGCCTGCATTTGGTCGCGTCGTCTTCTGGGGGATTGCGCAGCACCACTCAACGCCAAGTGAGCCGTGGGGCGATCTTGCCGCGCGGGCGAAGGGCGAGCTGCTGCACGATCCAGCCACCGCGCTGGCTGCGCTCACGAACAGTGGGACCCCCACTGATGCGCGATCGGCGAGAATAGAGGGGCCAGCTGGCACAGCCGCGACGGGGAGGAAGCGCGTGACCGAACGCAAGTCCACATCTGGGGAGTCGACCGCTGATCCGCGACTCCTGACAACGGAGACGCCTGCGCCGCCAGAGGCGGTGCGAGCGATTGCCGCACTCCTCGGCCGAGCCGCTGCCCCACTCCGCCCGGAGCGCCGTGCAACACCTCCAGCTCCAGTACCGACAACAGCCCCCGAGGTGCAGGCACCTATTGAGAGCCTGCGCGACCACGAGGTCCTCGTCGAAGGTGAGCACAGCGACCTACTGCGACTCGCAGCGCACGAGATTGACCGAGTGAAGCGGCGCGCCAAGCGTGCGCGACAGGCGGTACGCGAGGCGCTCGCCCGCATCTCCACGCCAGGGGGCGACGAACTCGGCGGATAGCCCCGCTACTGCGGGTCGGCAAGCACGAGGAGCTTGATCTCGGTCATCTCATCCATGGTCCAGCGCACACCCTCGCGACCGAGACCTGAATCCTTCACGCCGCCGTACGGCATGTTGTCGATGCGGTAGGTCGGCACGTCGTTCACGATCACGCCACCCACCTCGAGCTCATCAAATGCCGCACGCACATGCGCAAGATCGTTGG
>JBIIGQ010000048.1:0-4798 GCA_044236365.1 Candidatus Limnocylindrus sp.
GAGCCTGTACCTGTGCAGCCAACGGCGCACTACGCCATGGGCGGCGTGCCAACCAACCTTGAGACTGAGGTGCTTGCCGATGCGCGCGGCAACGTCGTTCCAGGACTCTTTGCGGCGGGCGAAGTTGCCTGCGTCAGCGTGCACGGTGCGAACCGACTCGGCACCAACTCCCTCGTTGATCTGCTCGTCTTCGGCAAGCGCGCGGGGATCCGCATGGCGCAGATCTGCAAGAGCACCCCGCAGCCAGGCTCTGTGCAGGGCGCCGAGCGCGCCGTGCGTGATGAGCTCCTCGCCCTCAGCACCCGCCCATCAGGGGTTCGCCCAGCCGAGATTCGCCGTGAGCTCGCCGCACTGATGATGGACAACGTCGGCGTCTACCGCGACGAGGCGCTCCTTGGTGCCGCGGTGAAGGGGATCGCCAAGCTGAAGGGGGAGTACGCCAACGTGCGCGTGGAGGACACCGGGAGCGTCTTCAACACCGACCTCCTCGAGGCGCGCGAGCTGGGCTACCTCCTCGATACCGCCGAGGCCACCGCCGTCTCCGCCTATGCACGCAAAGAGTCCCGCGGCGCTCATAGCCGCGAGGACTTCCCAGAGCGCGACGACGCAAAGTTCTTGGCGCACACGCTGGTTTGGCAGGGGGCTGCAGGGGCGCCTGCGACCAAGCTTGACTACAAGCCAGTGACGATCACGAAGTTTGAGCCGAAGCCGAGGGTCTACTAAATGGCCACTGCATCAACCGTTGAACTGAAGATTCAGCGCTTCGATCCAGAGCGCGATAACGAGCCGCACTGGCAGACGCTCACCGTCCCAGTCGAGCCGATGGACCGCGTGCTCGATGTGCTGACGCGCGCGAAGGAACTCTTCGACGGTTCGATCACCTTCCGCCGCTCCTGCGCCCACGGTGTCTGCGGCTCCGATGCCCTACTGATCAATGGTCGCAACCGGCTCGCCTGCAAGCTGCGCGTGGAGCAGCTCGGCAAGACGATCACCGTCGCCCCGCTCCCTGGCCTGCCGATCGTCAAGGATCTTGTTGTTGACATGGACGGCTTCTTTGAGAAGTACCGCTCAGTGCAGCCGTATCTCGTTGCCTCGCCGGTTGAGGGGAGTGGCGAGCGCATCCAGAGCGAAGAGCAGCGCGATCGCTTTGACGACACCACCAAGTGCATCCTCTGCGCCGCCTGCACCACCTCATGCCCAAGCTTCTGGGCCGAGCCTGAGTACGTGGGCCCTGCAGCCATTGTGAACGCCCACCGCTTCATCTTCGACTCGCGCGACGAGAACGCAGAGGCCCGACTCGACATCCTTTCAGATGAAGATGGTGTCTGGCGCTGCCGCACGACCTTCAACTGTGTCGAGGCATGTCCGCGCGGGATCAACATCACCAAGGCGATCCTCGAGGTCTCCTCCGCAATTAGCACGCGGGAGTAACCTTGCCGCCTCGCGCGTACATCATTCGCACCGACGGAGCGTGTCGGGGGAATCCTGGACCAGCATCGATTGGCGTCGCGCTCTATGACGCCGCTCTGCCCGGATCTGATGATCCTGATGCGCTGCCGATTGCCTCAATCTCTGCAGCGATCGGCACAACCACGAACAACGTTGCAGAGTGGCGTGCAGTCGTAGCTGCGATTGACTTTGCGGCCGAGCTCGGAGCACGCGAAATTGATCTACTCCTCGATAGCAAACTCGTCGTAGAGCAACTGCAAGGCCGCTGGAGGGTGCGTGATGCAAAGCTTGCCCCACTCTGCGATGAGGCACTGAAAGGGCTGACGCGCTTCGCGCATTGGAGCGCACGCCATGTGCCGCGCGAGCAGAACGGTCGCGCCGATGCACTCGCTAATGAGGCGCTCGATCGCGCACTGCGCGGCGGGCCCGCTTGGGTGGCGCGCCGCCCGCAAGATCCGGGCGCCTCTACAAACACGGCCCCCGTCGGTGCGGAGTCGTCAGCAACCGCAGTGACGCGCATCACCGTCCTCGGCTCTGGAGCAAGCCGCGGTGTGCCGCGTGTCGGTTGCCGATGCGGTGTGTGTCTTTCGCGTGATCAGCGCAACCGCCGTCTGCGCAGTTCGGTACTCGTGGAGTGGCAGGACGGCGCGATCGAGCGCGGCGTCATCATTGATCCGGGCATGGATCTTCGTCAGCAGGCGCTCCGCCACGGCGTGACGCGACTTGACGGCGCGCTGGTCACCCACATTCACGTTGATCACACGGGCGGCATCGATGAGCTGCGCGCTTACACCGATGCGCAAGATGCCGTTCTTCCGATCGGCGCGGGCGAGGCGACCGCGGATGAGTTGCGCAAGCGCTGGGAGTACGCGGTTGATGGGCGTACGCCACCGGGCGCTGGGATTCCTGCCCTACAACTCGTTGCCTCAGATGAGGCGGTGACGATCGCTGGCCGTTTGTTTCAGGCCATCCCCATTGTTCATGGGAAGCGCCCCGCTCACGGTTGGCGGAGTGGGGGATTCGCCTACCTGACCGACGTAAGCTCGGTCCCCGCGTCGTCTCGAGACCTTCTCGGTGGCCTTGATCTACTCATTGTCTCCGCGCTGCGCGACCTGCCGCACCCAACCCACCAGACCGTCGACGAGGCGTTGGAGCTGATCCGTTCAGTGCAGCCGCGTCGGGCGCTCCTCACCCACCTTGATCACGACCTCGACTTTGAGGATCTAGCAGCGCGACTCCCTGCTGGGGTGGCCCCCGCCTTTGACGGGCTCGTCGTCGAGGTGCCGGCGCGCTAGACTGCCGATCCGGCGAGATGGCCGGACGGTCGCGTCGCCCCTTCGGGGGCGTCGAGGAAAGTCCGGGCTCCGAGGTGCAAGGCAGCGGGTAACGCCCGTCCGCCGTAAGGCGCGGACTAGTGCCACAGAGACGAGTCCGCCGCAGAGCTTCGGCTCAGCGGTGGGGTGAAACGCGGCAAACTCTGCCTGGAGCAAGGTCGAATAGGGAGGCATTTCAGTCGCTTGCGACTGGACCGGCGCACCGCCGGGACCTCCGGGTTGACCGCTAGAGCCCCCGAGCAATCGGGGGTCGAGATGGATGGCCGTCCCCCCGCAAGGGGGACAGAACCCGGCTTACAGGCCATCTCGCCGGACTCCTCCCCGTGCTTGATTCGTGCTCGGCCGCCCCCAAACACTCCCCAGGCGCCCCTCAGTAGCCCTGCCCAAGCACCCTCTTGACAGGGGCGCTTGGTGGGGGCAAAATGCACCTAAGTGGTTCTAAGTGGGGGAAGGTGGGGTAACACCTCCCAGTGGGCCGCGGCGGAGGGTGTACTGGTGTTTACCGGCGAATATCGTCATGCCATCGATGGGAAGGGACGCGTTGCCGTCCCCGCGCGCTTCCGAGCGCAGCTCGATGAGGGTGCCTTCGTCTCCCGCTGGCTCGACAACTGCCTTGCAATCTTTCCGCGCGCCGCGTGGGATAACCTCGCCACCCGTGTTGCCGCGCTACCTACAGGCAACGCCACCGCCCGTGAGTTCGCCCGCTTCCTCTTCGGCAGCGCCTTCGAGGTAGAGCTCGACGCGCAGGGTCGCCTCCTCCTGCCAGCAACGTTGCGCACGTGGGGCCAACTCGACGCCGAGGCAATGGTCGTTGGCGCGCGCGATCACGCCGAAATCTGGACACCGAAGCGCTGGGATTCGTATCGCGGCGGCATGGAATCTTCTGACGCCCTCGCCGCACAACTCGAGGAGCTCGGCTTCTAATGGCGACGGGTGCGACCCTCCATCGCCCCGTCCTGCTGACAGAACTGCTCGGCGCCCTGGCGGTACGCGCAAACGGCACCTACGTTGACGCCAACCTTGGTGGTGGTGGACATGCCGAAGCGGTGCTTGAGGCCTCTGGGCCGGGCGGACTCCTGCTCGGCATCGATGCAGATGGTGGCGCGATCGAAATGAGTCGCGTACGGCTCGCTCACTTCGGCGAGCGACTCTCCACATTCCATGGGAGCAGCGCACACCTCGCGCACGCCATCACCGGCGCTGGGTATAGCGAGGTTGATGGCGTCTACTTTGACCTTGGGCTTTCGTCGGATCAACTTGTTGACCGCGAGCGGGGATTTGGGATTCGCGCCGGCGGTCTCCTTGACCTTCGCTTTGACACGCGCTCCGGCGAGTCGGCGGCGGAGCTGCTTGCACAGGCGAGCGCTGCAGAGCTTGAGCAGATCTTCCGCGACTATGGCGAAGAGCCCCACGCGGCGAAGATTGCACGAGCGATTGTTGCAACGCGCGTGAGTGCGCCAATCACGACAGCAGAGCAGCTTGCCGCACTCGTTGAGCAGAGTGTGCCGAAGCGCTACGGCCCGCCATCTCGCATTCACCCAGCAACGCGGATCTTTCAGGCACTGCGCATTGCCGTCAACGATGAGCTCACCGCTCTGAGCACGGCACTTGCGGCAGCGATCGCCGCTTTGCGCGTTGGCGGACGCATTGTGGTGCTTACGTATCACTCCCTCGAAGATCGCATTGTGAAGCAGGCATTTGCCGCCGCTGCGCGCACCTGCATCTGCCCACCACGCGTTCCTGTCTGCACCTGTGCGAGCCAGGCGACACTCCGCCTCATCAACAAGCACCCGATCACTGCCAGCGAAGAGGAGATTGCTGGAAACCCACGTAGTCGCAGCGCCAAGCTGCGTGCCGCAGAGCGGCTGGAGCGTGCGGCATGACAACGATTGGTCGTCCGCTTCGTGGTGCACGGTTGGTAACTCCGCCGTATCAGCCACGAATCTCTGACAGCCGAGCCGCTGCAGCCGCTCGGCAGCGAACCGCGATCCGCAACGCATTCCAGCCGTCAGCGG
>JBIIGQ010000049.1:0-4716 GCA_044236365.1 Candidatus Limnocylindrus sp.
GCTGGCTTAGCCGCCCTCCTCCCCCCTGAAGGGGACGAAGGCGCGCCGATCGGGTAGGATTCCCCTCCAAGGCGCGCCCAGTCGGGCGCCAACGAGCGAGGTCAAAAAACATGGGCGTACCAAAGCGGAAGAAGTCGCACGCACGTCAGGGTGACCGACGTTCGCACCATGCCTTGACGCTCCCATCCATGGATCGCTGCCCACAGTGCAACGCCGTCAAGCGTGCGCACCATGCCTGCCTAGAGTGCGGAACCTATCGCGGCCGCGAGGTCATCCGCCGACCTGCGCCGGACGCGGACGTCGCTGACGCCTAACTCGCAATGAGCGCGTCGGGCGGCACTGTCCGCCTCGCCCTCGATGCGATGGGTGGAGACCACGGTCCCACCGAAGTTGTCCCAGGTGGCCTGCGATGGGCCAAGGAGAATCCCAACGACCATCTGACGCTCGTCGGTGACGAGCAGGTCATTCGTGCGATTGCTGGCGGCGAACTCCCAGCGAACGTCTCCATTGTTCATGGACCAGGCGTGATCACCATGGAAGAGAACCCCGCAATCGCGGTGCGTGAACGCAAAGATGCATCCATGGTTGTTGCGGCAGCGCTGGTTCGCGACAAGCTCGCCGATGCGGTCGTCACCGCAGGGCACACCGGCGCCGGCATGGCTGCAGGTGTGCTGATCATTGGCCGCATTAAAGGTGTGATTCGACCGGCTATCGCTGTGCAGTTTCTCTTGCGCGAGAAGCCACTCCTCCTCCTTGATGTTGGCGCGAACCCAGACTCCACCCCAGAGAATCTCTATCAGTACGCCCATATGGGCCAGATCTTCTCGGAGCACGTCCTTGGTGTTGCCAATCCGCGCGTCGCACTCCTCTCCATCGGCGAAGAGAAGGGGAAGGGCGACATGCGCATTCAGCGCGCCACCGAGCTGCTTGATCAGTCATCGCTCAACTTCACCGGGAATGTTGAGGGGCGCCACCTCGCCGCCGATGAGGCCGATGTGGTCGTTTGCGATGCGGTGCTCGGTAATGTTGCGATCAAACTTGTCGAAGGGGTAACGACCACCATCACCGATTTGTTCCGCGCCGAGTTCCGTCGCCTCCCATTTGGTCCCATCGCCGCGCTGCTCATGCGCGGCTCCATCGCGCGCATCCGCGCCCAGCTTGACTATGAGCGAATTGGCGCAGCAATCCTCTTAGGTGTCCAAGGCACCGTAGCAATCACCCATGGTCGTGCCCGACAGCGCATGGTCTACTTCGCCTGCGCCACTGCGGCACGTGCGGTGCGCGAGCGGGTCACCGAGCAGATCACCTCGTCGATCGCCAAGAACCCGATTGCCGCCCCCGATGGTCTTCCCGTCGGACCGGCGTAAGGTGGCAACCCGGCGAGCCCCGGCTGCGCCGAAGGATGCAGCGGCGCGAGCGCATACGGCGGGCCGACGCGATGCGCTCACCGCCCTCTACGAATCCGACTTTGGCATGCGCACGGCGCTGGCAGTGCTGGAGCGACGGATAGCCGCTGGCGATGTCACCGAGGAGACCCTCCGCTGGTCCCGGCCACTTCTCGAGGTCGTGGAGGCGAATCGACCGCAGATTGATGCCGCAATTGAGCGCCTCGCCACCGCCTTCCCCCTTGCGACGATGGCCAGAATTGATCGTTCGCTCCTGAGGTGTGGCCTAGGGGAGGTGATACACTCCCGCACGGCGGCGCCGACCGAGGCGATCGCTGCGTGGACCTCGCTCGCCCGCACGTATAGCGGCGAACCGGCCCGCAAACTGGTCAACGGCGTACTCGGCACCGCGCATCGCGAGGTTGCCGCCACGGCGGAGAGAGACGGAGGGAGTAACTCATGAGCGACAAGGATCAGATCTTCCAGGAGCTCCAGAGCTACATCGTTGAGCAGCTCGGCGTTGAGAAGGAGAAGGTGACCCGCGAGGCCGCCTTTATCGAAGACCTCAATGCAGACTCCCTCGACCTTGTGGAGTTCGCAATGGGCCTTGAAGAGAAGTTCGGCGTAACGATTGCTGACGAAGAGCTCGGCAAGATCAAGACGGTGCAAGACGCCGTCGACGCCATCGCCGAGAAGAAGGGCTGAGATGGGGCGGCCCCATGGCCGCCAGAGTGAGGCTCCAGCCTTGCTCAGTGCGACCATTGGGGCGTGCCACCACTCCGCACGATGACGCTCGTAGTGGCGCCACTTTCGATGACCCCAGCACAACGTGAACGCCTCAACCTCCCCGTGGGGAGCGAGGCACTCGTAGAGCTGGCTCTCACGCACCCATCACGTCGCCATCAAGAGGGGGCTGCGTCGGACAACGAGCGCCTGGAATTCCTCGGCGATGCAATCCTTGGTGCCGTCGTCGCTGCCCGGCTCTATGCCGACGACACTGCGGCGGAGGAGGGGGATCTCTCTGAGCGCCGAGCCGCTGTTGTCTCACGCGCCGCGCTCGCGGAGGTTGCCCTGCGCATCGGCATTGACGAGGTGTTGATGCTCGGCGAGGGTGAGGCGTCGCGTGGAGGCGCCCGTCGACCTGCGGCGCTGGCCGCGGCGTTTGAGGCGCTTGTTGGTGCGATCTTCTTGAGTCACGGCTTCGCCGCCGCCGCCTCATTCATTGAAGGGCATATGGGCGCCGAACTCGCCGCACCCCGCGCCGCACTCGGCAAGGGGATCAAGACGCTCCTGCAGGAGTGGACGCAGGCACGGAATGGCTCCCTGCCCCGATACGACGTTGTCGCTACCACTGGCCCTGAACACGATCGCACGTACGAGTGCGTCGTACGCGTTGATGGCAGCGAGGTCGCGCGCGGATCCGGTTCAAGTCGCCGCGCCGCTGAAGCTGCCGCCGCTGAGGCTGCCATTGACCTCCTCGGCATCACGGCAGGAGGCGCGCAGTGAGCCGACTACGACTCCGTGAGGTGCGACTGAGCGGCTTCAAGACCTTTGCCGACAAGACGACGATCGCCTTCACCCCGGGTATCACCGCAATCGTTGGGCCAAACGGAAGCGGTAAGTCGAACGTCGTCGACGCCCTTCGCTGGGCGCTCGGCGAGGCCGGCCGCGGCATTCGCTCCAAGCGTGTTGATGAGGTCATCTTCGCCGGATCAGAGAAGCGTCGTCCGCTCGGCCTCGCCGAGGTTTCGCTCTCGATCGCCAATGAGGATGGGCTCTTTGACCTTCCGTTCACCGAAATTGAGATTGCCCGTCGCGCCGATCGCGGTGGCGGCCAGGAGTACCTGCTCAATCGCGAGAAGATTCGCCTTCGAGACCTCAACGAGCTGCTCGACGGGGCGGGCCTCGCCGAGAACGGACTCCTCTTCATTGGTCAGGGTGCCGTCGACCAGGCGCTGAGCCTCAAGGCAGAGGAGCGCCGCGCACTCGTTGAGGAGTTCGCCGGCACCGCGCGCCACGAGCGACGCCGCGCACGAGCGGAAGCCGAGATGAAAGAGGCAATCGACAATCGGGCCCGTGTCGAGGAGATTCTCGGCACCCTCCGCCCACAAGAGCGTCGCCTCGCGACGCTGGCGAAGCAGGAGGCCGGTCGCGAAGAGTTGCTGACCGAAGCGGTCGAGCGAATCGCCGCACTTGGAGCCGCACGCGGCGCCTGGATCGCCTCGCGACGTGTGCGCATTGGTGGGCAGCTTTCGACGGTAACGAGTGAGCTGCACTCCATCCGCGAACAACTGCGGAACGCCGACGAAGAGGCTCATCGACGTCGAGAACGCTTGGGGCTTGCCCGCACCGAACTTGACGTAGCACGACGTGCCCTTGAGGTGGCTCGTGAAGCCCGTGAATCTGCCGAGAGGGCACACGCCCGTGTTGATGCTGAGTCTTCTGCGCTGACGCGAGACGTAGAGCGCATCGCATCGGAAGTCGCCGTCGCAGAAGCGGAGATCGCATCCGTGGAGGCGCTGCGTGCCGCTGCAGCCCCTGCAGTCGACGCAGAGGCGGTGGCCGCCCTCGAGATCCTTGATGCCGACCTCTCTTCGGCGCGCCGCGAGCTGGAGGCACTCACCGATGGCACGGGGGAGGGGAGTAGCGACTCTGCAGTGCGCGCTCAACGTTCGCGCGAGGTAGAGCGAGCAGATCTCACCGCCCGTCTGGAGCGACTCCAAGCAGAGCGCACCGCCGTGACTGCAGACGGCGCCAACGAAGATCCCACCGCCGCTGAAAACGTTCTCATCCTCGCTGCGACCGCCGCCAGCGATGCCGCCGCTCGTCTCGCCGCTGCATCACGCGAACTAGCCGAGGCGGAATCCGGCGCCGCCGCCGCTCGGGCAACCGTTGGAGAGAGCGAACGTGCCGCTCGCGCCGCAGAGGCGGAGGCGGCGTCACTCTCGGGCCGACTCGCCGCACTTGAAACACGTCGCGCAGCGCTGCAGGAGCGCGCGCTGTCGAAGGCGGCACATGCGATCGGTGGGCGCGGCCTGCTGGCGGGCGTAGAGCTTCGCGAAGAGGGTCGCACCGCCGTGCTCGCCGCACTCGGTGCGTTGGCACGCGGCTTCGTTGTTGATCAGCGTGGCGCAAGCCTGCTCGATGACGAGCAGGGGGCACTCCTGATTGATGGCGCTGACGTGATGAGCGCAACGACGCACCCGACACTCCCATCCTTGAGCAGCGAGGTTGTGAGTGATCCTGATGGGCTACTTGGACGACTGCTGGCAAGCGTCTTCGTTGCGCCGAGCGTCGCGGCCGCGTTGAGTGCCCTCGCCGATCTCCCTCT
>JBIIGQ010000010.1:0-17006 GCA_044236365.1 Candidatus Limnocylindrus sp.
TCGGCTCTGGCCCATCGCGAATCGCCGACGAGGTTGCTCGCTCCCATAAGGACGACACTATTCGCTCGAGCGCGAGCTTCAACGATGCCGATGACGGCATCAGCGACGTCTCACCAGATGTGGCCGCACTCCTGAAGTCACAACTTCAGGCGACCGGTCGATCGGCGAGCGAGTCGGCGGCATTCACCGGCAAGGAGGCACCAGTGAGCGGCAAGGGTCGTTCACGTGGCGGCCGACCTACACCGAAGGGTGCGGCGAAGCCTGCCGCTAAGCCAGCAGCAAAGCCTGCAGCACGCGGAGCCGCCAAGCCCGCCGCAAAGGTCGCTCTCGTAAAGAAGAGCGCCACGCGGCCAAAGGCTAAGGGGAGCAAGGGAGCCTAACGAGATGGCGCGGGCGGTCTCAACGCCGCCTGACGCCGCTCACCCTGCGCGTCGTCCCGCACGCTTCGCAACTCGTGGTCATGATGCCGCCGCGGCGCATCTCGCCACGCTGCTCACCGACGCGCCACCGCACGCCCTGCTGATTGTTGGGCCGCGCGGTGCGGGCGCAGGCACGCTAGCTCGAGATGCCGTCGCAACGCTCATGTGCGGCGCGCCGGTCGACGGTGGGCCCTGTGGCGCCTGTCGCTCGTGTCGCCTGATCGCCTCAGGGAGCCATACCGACCTCGTCGTCATCTCTCCAACAGGGGCATCGGATGAGATCGGCATCGAGCCGATCCGGGCGCTCGCCGCAGGCCTCGCCCTCTTCTCTGTTGAAGGGGGTCGCCGCATTGCGCTCATCGAGCGCGCCGACCGCATGAACGAGGCGGCGCAGAACGCACTCCTTAAAACGCTTGAAGAGCCGCCGTCCCGCACGCACGTGATCTTGGCGGCCGCGGAAGATTCGCGACTGATGCCAACGATTCGCAGCCGCTGCGCAGTGATTCGCCTTGGGCTTCCAGACGCAAACCAGGCAAGCGAGCTTCTCGGTGAGCGACTCGGCGTAGACGCTCCAACCGCCGTACGACTGCTTCGCATGTCATCTGGTCGCCCCGGGCCACTCATCGATGCAGAGGCAACGGGTGATGCCGCCCGCGCACACGCGCAGATTCGTCGCCAGATCCTTGACTTTGCCGCAACACAACCACATGCACGACTTGGGCAGCTCAGCGCGCTTGTTGCCGATGCGCGCGCCATTCTTGTTGCTGGTGCCGACGACGGCGACGCCGCTGATGGCACCGAGAGCGATGACAGCAGCGATGATGCGGCAGATATCGATGTCGAGCCGAAGAAGAAAAGCACGGCGAAGCGCAGCGCCAAGCCAACACCTGCGGAGCGTCGCGCCGCTGCAACTGCACTCTTGCGTCTCTGGCGCGGCGTCGCGCGTGATCTCGCACTTGTGAGTACCGGTGCCGTTGATCAGATCGCATTCCCTGAAGATCGTGCCGAGATTGAGGCTGTTGCATACAAGCTCCCGCCAGCAACATGGGGAGAGGCACTGCGCGCCATCGACAAGACCTTGAGCGCGTTACGCCGTAATGGAAACCCAGAACTACTCCTTGATGCCGCAGCGCTGAGCTGGCCAACGCTATGAGCGGCACCGTACTCACGCAGCAACGAGACCTGTTCGCGCGACTCGTGACACTCGGTGAAGAGGTGACGGACGCGCTTGATCACACCAACGTTGTCTCAACACTCGGCGAAGATGAACTAAACCGGGCAATCACTGCAATCGGTGATCGCGCACTTCCAGATGCGGCAACCAGCGCGCTGGCATCACTTGCTGTAAGCGTTGAGCGCGTGATCGCTGCCAAAGATCCACATCGTGCGATTGATTGGATCGGCATGCAGCCGCGCCTTGCGCTAATACTCCTCGCTGCAACGCTGAACCCTGCCAGCTTGCCGAAGGATGTTGTTCCGCAAAGCAGTGGCACCACGGTTGCTGCTCGGATCCCTGCGGGGATCTCGTTTAGCGACGCACCGCGCGATGGGCGAGCCGTGGTCTATTCCGGCATTCAAGCGGATCCGATCCTGCGGCCCCTCGCCGTTGCGATCGCCAACGCAACACCCGCAGAGCGGCTGATTGCGCGAGCGGTGATGAACGATCCTGAACCGACGCCAGCGGATGCCGCGGCGCTCTTTGCCGCTCTACCTTCACATCGCACCGGCACAGACCCGCTGGTGGTTGGTGCACTGGCTATTGGTGGAAAGGCGCAGGCCTCCAATGCGCAGTACCGTGGCGCAGTAGTAGAGGCGACCACCGCGGAGATGCTGCGCCGACGCCCAGTGCTCGCGAACGATGCAGACCGCCTCGTGCGGCGCGAGCGCCGCTTCGCCATCGATGGTGTCTCCGCCGATCCGCACCCGTTTGACGTCACCGTTGAGGCTGGCCCGATTCCAGAGCTCTGGGACTGCAAGTGGGGCGCCCGCGGAATTGACGCCAGCCTTCTTGCCGAACTTGAGGACGCGCGCATTCGCGCCGCAGGAAGCAGCGCGCGGATCGCCATCGGTGTGGTGGCATTCGACACGGCCGCCATCGTTGCCGCGCGCCTCACTATCGTGCGTGCTTCGCGCGAGAAGACGCGCTTCATCACCCTCGAAACTCTCGGTCGGTTGGCCGCCGGATGAGCCTGAACGAACGACTCACCCCTGGCTTCGCGCCTGACGAGGCACGCCTCCCAGAGCACGCCCGCTACCGCGATGAGGGTCGCTCCGTGCGCTTCGATGAGTGCAATCGCTCCGGCACCATGCGCGCTGCGGCAGTGCTCCGACACGCCCAGGATCTCGCCTGGCAGCACAGCGAGACACTTGAGTACGGACGCGCCTGGTATGAGTCGCGCCGCGTCGGCTGGGTCGTGCGCAGCATCGACCTACTCATCGATGAGCCACCCCGCTCCAACGAGGCCATGGCGGGCACTACTGCGCTCGTTGGCTTCCGACACGTCATGGCTCGACGCCGCACGCGCCTCTTCGGCGGCGCCGGTCGCGTGATTGCCGATGCCACCATCGACTGGGTCATGACCGACCAGAACGGACGACCAGTCCGCTTCCCAGCCGAATTTGAACCATTCGTCAAGGAGGTCGGCGCCACCTTCACCCCCGAGAAGATCCCCGTAGAGCCGACCAGCGATACACCGGGCGTCACCGTAACGGTGCCACTTCGCGTCGCCGACTTTGACCCGCTTGGCCATGTGAACAACGCCGCCTGGCTCGAGATCGCCGAGGAGGCGCTTAACGTAGCTGCGCCGACGCAGCTCAGCGCTCCGCGCCGCCGCATTCGGCTGGAGTACCTCGGTCTCACCACCGGTACCGCAGTGCGTTGCACGGTTCGCGCCGCGACCAACGAAGCCCGCGTCGACATCCATGATGAAGGGGGCACTGCGCTCGTGCGCGCACTCTTTGACGTCGTCGCCTAAACTAATCTGATGAAGTCTCGCGTTACCGTCGCACTTCTCGCGTTGCTCGTCAGCGCAACGCTCGCTGTACCTGCACCAGTCAGCGCAGCCACAAGCTCCGCCAAGGCGTGCAAGACCAACAACACCAAGCTCGGCCTCCTCACCGCACTCGATTGCGTGCCAGTGGCAGAAGAGCGCATCGGTGGCTACAAGCGTTCGCTCTTCAAACACTGGATTGATGCGAACCGAAATGGCAAAGATACGCGGGCAGAGGTGCTCATCGCAGAGTCCCTTGTACCTGTGCGATTCACCTCAACCGGCAAAACAGTAAGCACGGGAAAGTGGCTGAGTCTCTACGACGGAGAGACGTGGACAAAGGCCTCGGACGTCGATGTTGACCACGTTGTTGCGCTTGCTGAAGCGTGGCGTTCAGGCGCATGGAAGTGGTCTGCCGCGCGACGGCAGGCATATGCAAACGACCTAGGAGTTGCGTGGTCGCTACGTGCAGTCACTGACAACGTCAATCAATCGAAAAGCGATGACGATCCAACCTACTGGCTCCCGCCACTTGAATCGGCGAACTGCGTCTACCTCACAGAGTGGGTCGCGGTAAAGATTCGTTGGAAGCTCAACGTTGATGCAGAGGAGCGTCAGTCCATTCGCGATGGTTGGCTCGATGCGCGGTGCTTCGCGCTCAACAAGCCACCGGTGGTTACGGTAAAGATCGCGCCGTAACTAGAGACCGAGGTTCGGTCCGTCTCCACCCTTGCGGCCGCGACGGCGCTTCTTCTCAGGCTCCGCACCTTTGCTTGGCAGCCCAATCTCTACTGGCTTAATCGGCTTGCGCACACCACCGCGCGCCTGTGCTGCAGCAACTGCCGCAGATGGGGCAAAGCCTGACGGCGTCGGCGGCATCTCAGTGCGCTGTCGTGGTGCTGGTCGATCTGGTCGGCGTACGATGATCGACCCCTGTGGCGCGCGTCGTAGTGGACGCACCCCCTCACGCGGCTGTGCCTGATAGGCGATCAGCCACAAGAGACCGAGTGCAGCTGGGATGTAGACAAGGCGCTCGTCGGCGCCGCTCAGGCCAATGACGACAGCGCCAAGGCTGACGACTGCAGCAACAACAAAGAGCGGCCGGCGCAGCAGCGGAACAGGGACGAGATCTTGGTCAGCCATGGGGAGGAGTCTACTCCGTGTGGTGCGCCCGACAGGATTCGAACCTGCGACCTTCTCCTTCGGAGGGAGACGCTCTAATCCACTGAGCTACGAGCGCGAGGGGTGGCGAGTTTATCAGGGGGTCTCGCCGGGTAAATCCAGGGGGAAACATAAATCCGGGGGAAATAAATGAGGCGACCCCCTTTGACAGGAGTCGCCTCAAGCCGATCCGCTTGTGGGACGAACAAGTCAGCCCCGCCCGCTACGCTCAAAGAGCATCTATCACGTCGCCTATAGCGACTACCCTAACCCACCTACCCATGGTCTTTGAACAAGAACAGCTAGGGAGAGAGTACTCCCTAGAGGGTCGGATTCCAACCCCCCTGGCACACCTTGTGCCGAGAGCGAGGGTTAGGCGATCGTCACCGTGGTCATCTTGACCGGCTCCAGTGGGCGGTCGCCTGGGCCCGTGGCCCCCTTGGCGATCGCGTCGACCGTAGCGAGCCCTGAGGTGACCATGCCGAAGATCGTGTACTTCGGCGGCAGGCTGGCCAGGTCATCGAGGCAGATGAAGAACTGGCTCCCGTTGGTGTTTGGTCCTGAGTTCGCCATCGCGACCGTGCCGCGGGCGTAGCCCATCGTCACCGGCTCATCGTCGAACTTATAGCCAGGGCCACCCATGCCGGTGCCATCGGGATCGCCACCCTGAATCACGAACCCAGGAACAACACGGTGAAAGATCACCCCGTCGTAGAAGCCCTTCTTCGCAAGGGTCACAAAGTTCTCAACGGTCTTCGGTGCCGCATCGTCAAGGAGCTCAAACTCGATGACGCCGACGGTCGTCTCAATCTTGGCGGTTGCCATTCCATCTCTCCTCTGTGGCACAGGGCCACGTGACCGGCTGGTGCCGGCGATGTGGGGAGTTTACCCGCGAACGATCAGGTGCGCGGAGCGGCTACGGCGCAGTAGGGGTAACCGTGGTCGAGATGATCTTTGGGGGATCAATTGGGCGATCTTGTCCGTTCCGCTCAAGGGCGGCGATGGCATCCACAACATCCATGCCAGAGACAACCTCACCCAGGATTGCGTAGGTGCGAGCACTCTCTAGTGGTACCGCTGCAGCGTCGTCAAGAACAACAAAGAACTGACTCCCCTGTGAGTCTGGCTGACTCGATCGTGCCATCGCGATCACACCACGGCGGTATTCACCAATGACCGGCTCATCTTTGATGAAGTAACCAGGGCCACCAGATCCAGTGCCAGTTGGATCGCCACCCTGAATCACAAACGGCGTACCGTTCTCCATATAAGCGATGCGGTGAAAGATCACGTCGCTGTAAAAGCCGCAGCTCGCAAGTGCGGTGATGTTGCTCACAGCAATCGGCGAGTTCTTCACCGCAAGTCGCACAACGAACGTGCCAAGCGTTGTTTCAAACGCAATGTCGTTTGATGCACTTGCGCTCAGCGTTGGGGGCTGTGTTGATGGGCAGCCGTTTGCATTCGGTGAAGGGCTAGCTGAGCTTGCGCTACATGCGCCGATAGTAAGCACTGCAGCAATTGCAAAGGCGACTGGAAAGCGCATCAACCTAGGCCCGTGTGCGCTGAGCGGTTCGAACAATTGTGACCGCCATCGCCGCCATCAATAGTGCTTGTCCAATCGCTACTTCAATAGTTGGAATCTGACCAAGAATCAGCGCAGCGAGCAGGGTTGCTGTTGGCGGCATCGCGAGGGCACCGAGCGAGCCCGTCGTTGCACTCGTTGCGCGCACGCCGGAAACGAAGAGGGCGTAGGCCAAACAGGTCGCGATCAGCGCCAAGTATGCAAACTGCAAACCTGGAATGAGCAGATCCTTTCCAGCAAGTTCTGGAAGCTGTACGCCAACCACCGTTGACCAGAAGGTAAGGATTGCAAAGCCACCCGCTGATGCGAGCGCGACAAGTTCTAGTGGATGAATACCAGCTGCGAGATGTCGCACCAGCACAATGTACGAGGCGTAGCCAACCATGCAGGCCAGCGACCAAACAATGCCGAGCTGGAAGGTTTCTGGGTTAGCGGTCGCAGCGCCTGATGTTGCGAGGACGATGGTGCCGACGGCGGCAAAGATGATTGCACCGATAATGAGGCGATCTGGTCGCTCACGGAGGATGATTGCGCTGAGCGTTGCAACCAAGACAGGTGCGAGACAGAGTTCAATGGCAGTCGCGATGCCAACGCCGGCGTACGTAACTGCTTCAACGTAGGCGTACTGGAAGAAGGCCTGAACAAGCCCGAGGCCGAGGCCCAGCGCAAGCACGCGGCCAGGGAGACGGAAGGCGCCGCGGCCGAGCAGGAGTCGCGCCGTGATGGCGGCGGCAGGGGCGGTGATCGCGAGGCGTACAACGACCAGCACGAGGGAGCTGAGGGTGCTTGGCCCGCCATCAACACCAGGGAAGGCGGCCTTGAGCTGGCCGGTGACGACGCCGATCGTGCCCCACAGGATGCCCGTGAGAATGACGGCGCCCAGCCCAACTAGCGGGGTGAGGGCGAGCGGCTCCCTGATGCGTTGCGTTGTAGCCATGCGGGGGAGTTTACGCGAGCGGTGCCGCGTGTGCGCGGCTACTGAGCGGGGTCGGAGATCCTTGAGGCTTCCTCAAAATCGATCGCGCCTGAGAGGAGCGCTTCACCCAAGATCAGGGAGGCGACGCCAGCATCGCGGAGTCGGCGTACACCATCAAGGTCGCTAACGCCACCAGCAACGCTCAGCTCCATCGTTGGTTGTCGCGCCGCCAGGCTGGCGAACGCAGCGCTCTCGCTCGCGTTTCCGCCGTGGCTCAACACAATGCGCGAAACCCCTGCGCCAGCAAGCTCATCAATCAGCGCCTCTGCTGTTGGGGCGCTGGAGCGTTTCCAGTTAAATGAAGCGATCCGCTCCGGCCGCGGATCAAAGCCAACCGCAAGCCAGTCGCCCGCAGCGGCGACACATGCCGCAAGCTTCTCTGGCTCATCAATCAGTGCTAGTGAGATCACGGCACGCGTTGCCCCGGCTGCAAACGCGATCCGAATTCCTTCGGGTGACTCTAGTCCGCCAGCGACCTGTAGCGGCGTTGCAACCAAGCTTGCCACGCCACCAATCGACTCAATGTTCACCGGAGCCGCTGCACGCGCACCATCAAAATCAACGAGATGAATCAGCGTTGCGCCACGATCAACAAAGTGCCGCGCAATACGCGCCGGCTGATCAGTTGGTGCACCGACACCCGTTGCAGCGCCAGGCCAGAAGACGATACGAGATCGACCCTTCTCTAAATCAATGGAGGGAACGATGCGCATCGGCTGCGATGCGCTACGCGGTTTCGGTCAGCGCCGCCGCAGTCGCCGCGATGGTCTTAGTAATCTCCTCGTCACCGATACCGTAGTGCGTTACGGCGCGGATCTGACCATGCGGATAGGCGACCATCAGCACGCCGTGCTTCTCGAGTGCATCAAGGAATCGTGTTCGACGTGCGATGCCACCTGCAACCTTGAAGATCACAAAGTTTGTGGTGACGCGTGAAGGGTCTAGCCGCTCACCTTCTGGCTGTGCAATATGTCCGGGGGAGAGCACACCAGGCAGTGCAGCGATCTCGGTTGCCAGGCGTCGTGCGTTGACATGATCTTCGGCGAGTCGCTTTACGGTGCCCTCTGGGCCGTCAGAGAGTGCAACGAGACCGGCAGCTGCAAGAATGCCCACCTGCCGCATACCGCCGCCAAGCAGCTTGCGTGCGCGGCGTGCTTTGAAGATGAACTCTCTGCTACCGACCACGACGCTGCCGATCGGCGCAGCGAGCCCTTTGCTCAAGCAGAACGTTGCGCTGTCGGCCTCGGCCACAAGGTCACGCACCGGTACGCCCAGTGCAACTGCTGCATTAAAGAGGCGTGCACCATCGACATGGATTGGAATCCCGTGGGGCTTGAGTGCGGCGCGCAACTCGCGCATGTATGCAGGCGTAATCGGTCGGCTGAACGTGTGGGCGTGACAGTTCTCAACGATGACGAGCGAGGTGATGGCACTGTGTGGGTCACTCGCGTCCTGAATCCCCTCCACCACATCTGCGATCGGCATCTCGCCGTTGGGGCCTTCACTGATGACTCGCAGCCCGGCGCCGGCGACCACGGCGTAGTTTGCCGCCTCATCGTTGTAGACGTGCCCTTCAGCGGGGGTGATGATCTCGCCACCACGCGGCACCTGCGCCATGACCGTGACCAGGTTCCCCATGGTCCCCGAGGCAACAAAGAGACCGGCCTCCTTACCCAGCAGGGCCGCGGCTCGCTGCTCTAGGGCGATAACGGTCGGATCGTCCTCAAAGACGTCATCGCCCACCTCAGCCTCTGCCATGGCACGGCGCATCTCAGGGGTGGGGTGGGTCACCGTGTCGGAGCGCAGATCGATACGGCCCGCCCCGCCGCCTCGTGATGCTGCGTCTGCTCCGTATCCCATAGTCGGATCCTACTCCCTCTGTCTGGTAGGCTTCGCAGTCCTGTCGCGGACCCGTGGTGTAGCGGCCCAACATGCCAGCCTGTCACGCTGGAGATCGCCGGTTCGAATCCGGTCGGGTCCGCCAGGAAACCTCCCAACCTGAAGCCCCTCCTTTACGATGCCCCCATGCCACGTGAGATCCCCGTGACCGACGGATACCCGCCAAGTGAGCGCACACGCGTGCGGCGACTCCCTGAGCGTGGGCATTACGAGCGTGCCGACATCTACCCAGTGGTTGACGCGGCACTTACCTGCACCGTTGCCTATCTCCTCAATGGTCGCCCACACGCTACCGCCACGGCACACTGGCGCGACGGCGATCGACTCTACTGGCATGGTTCGGCGGCCAGCCGCTTCCTAAAGTCTGTGGTGGGCACCGAGGTGTCGGTCTCTATTCATTTGACCGACGGTATTGTGTTGGCACGCAGCGGATTCGATAGCTCGTTCAACTATCGATCGGCCACGCTCTTTGGCATCTGCGAAGAGATCACCGGCGAAGAAAAGGCGGTGCAACTTGATGCCTTCGTCGACAAGCTCGTGCCTGGGCGCACTGCAGAACTGCGCGCATCTACCGAGCAAGAACTAAAAGCCACAACGCTTCTTGGCATGACCATCACCGAAGCATCCGGAAAAATCCGCTCTGGTGGAGTGCATGACAATCCCGACGATAGCCAAGAGAGGGTGTGGGCTGGAGTGCTTGGCGTTGAAACACGCTTTACCGATGTCACCCCAGATGCCGATACTCCAGTGCTTGTTGAAGTTTCGGAAAACATACGACGGCTCCTCGGCAAAGCACTTTAAGCGTGGACATGCCCGCCAGCACAAACAAGCGCTCAATGCTCGTGACCGGCGGATACGGTTTCATCGGTAGTGCATTCGCAAAGCGTGCAGCAAACGCTGGTAATAGTGTAGTCGTTCTTGATGCGATGACGTATGCGGCTGATCCGCAGTCACTCGAACACCATCCAGCGATTTCTGTTGTGTGCGGCAACATCACAAACACAGAGCTCGTCTCTTCACTTCTCGAAGAGCACGGGATTGATACCGTCGTGAACTTTGCGGCTGAGTCACACGTTGATCGATCTATTGCTGATCCAGGTGAATTCATGCAGACCAACATCCTTGGGGTCTATTCCTTACTTCGCGCTTCAACTGCATACGTGGCCACTAAGCCTGCTGCGGAGACCGCGCACTTTCGGTTTGTTCAAATCTCTACCGACGAAGTGTTCGGCAGCCTTGGTGATGAGGGACACTTCAATGAGGAGAGCTCATACGACCCACGATCGCCCTACTCTGCATCAAAGGCGGCAGCAGATCACATCGTTTCGGCATGGCATCACACCTATGGGCTGCCCACCATTACTACCTACTGCACGAACAACTTCGGTCCGTATCAGTACCCAGAGAAACTCATCCCGTATCTCATTCAGTGCGCGCTCCGCGGCGAGGCAATTCCGATCTACGGCGACGGGTCTAACGTGCGAGACTGGATCTACGTTGAGGATCATGTGAGCGGCATCCTCTTGGCCCTCGAGCGCGGCGTTCCCGGCGCTAGTTATGCGTTTGGAGGTGGAAACGAGCGCACGAATCTGGCACTTGCGAACGCGATCTGCACCATGCTCGATGAGCGTATGCCGCGGCGCGATGGTGTCTCATATGCGGCACAGATTAACTTTGTGACCGACCGACTGGGCCATGACTACCGCTATGCGATTCGCGAGACGCGAGCGGAGCGAGAGCTTGGTTATCAACCGGCGCACTCGTTCGATGAGGCGCTGCGGACAACGGTTGATTGGTATCTGAATCACGCAGGCGGAGCAGCGTTTACCGAGGTGCAGCGGTGAAGGGAATCGTGCTCGCTGGCGGGGGTGGGAGCCGCCTCTACCCAGCAACCAAGAGCGTTAGCAAGCAGCTCTTGGCTGTGTACGACAAGCCGATGATCTATTACCCGCTTTGGACCCTTGTAACCGGCGGGATTCGCGAAATCCTGATCATCAGCACCCCACGCGACCTCCCAGCAATTCAGGCCCTACTCGGCGACGGAGACGAACTTGGGCTCTCGATCGACTATGCAGAACAGCCGACCGCTACTGGCATCGCCGAGGCGTTCATCATCGGGAAGGACTTTATTGGCAATGAATCGGTCACCCTGATCCTCGGTGACAACCTCTTCATTGGCCAAGAGTTTGACGCGCAGTTTGCGGCGGCCCTGGAGGGGTTCACCGGCGGTGCGGAGATCTACCTCAAGGCGGTTCTCGATCCTGAGCGTTTCGGGGTCGCCACCATTGGCGCCGATGGCGCGGTGCAATCAGTCATTGAAAAGCCAACCGATCCAGCATCAAATCTAGCAGTCACGGGGCTGTACACCTTTAGCGCGGACGTCATTACCGTTGCCGCGCAACTCTCTCGATCCGATCGAAATGAGCTCGAGATCACGGATGTAAACGCGCACTATCTTCAGCGCGGACTTCTTCGGCACATAGTTATTCCAGAGAGCGCACAGTGGATTGATACGGGAACACCAGATTCGCTTGTTGCCGCATCTCTCGCAATCCAACGGCACACGCGCGATCAAGCGAGTGAGGCTGGCTATGTTGAGATTGCGGCGTTCCGACGTGGATACCTCAGCCAAGACGCGCTTCTGCGCATCGCCGATGGCACACCATCTGATGTGTATGCAGCGCGGCTCCGTCGTGCGGCACAAGAAGAGGCGTCGTGACTGCAAACGAACGCACAATCGTGATTGGGGCGAGCGGACAAGTTGGATCATCGCTGCTGGCGCAGCTCGGCGCATCTGGCATCGGCGTTAGTCGCAACGAAGCAGACTTCAGTAGCCGAGTCGACCTGGTTCGCGTGCTTGACGCAGTAGGCCCAGTGCAGGCGGTGATCAACGCCGCCGCATACAACAACGTTGATCGAGCGGAGAGTGAACGCGGCGATGCGTTTCTCGTAAATGCTGATCTACCAGGCTGGCTTGCAGAATGGTCAGTAGCGCGAGCCGTTCCGTTTGTGCATTACTCAACGGAGTACGTGTTTCCCGATGGTAACGGCGTAGCGTGGCGCGAAGGTGACGCCCCCGCACCGCTCAGCGTGTACGGTGAATCAAAGCTTGCAGGAGAGCGTGCAGTACAGCACGCGAACGGCGACAGCATCGTGGTCCGCACCTCATGGCTCTATGGCACAAGCAAGAGCAATTTTGTTCGACGAGTGTTAGAGCTGGCGGCGCTCGGCAAACCCCTCACCATGGTGAGTGATCAAGTCGGCTCTCCGACCGATGCCGCCGATCTTGCGCGCGCAACACTTGCGCTACTGCAACGTGGGGATCGAGAAAAGGTGATGGGGAATAGAATCCTGCATCTTGCTGGGAGCGGCAGCGTAAACCGCGCAGAATTCTCACGCGCGATCATTGACGCGGGTGTTCATTCGAGAGTGATCCCCCATGCCGTCTCAGTTATTGAAACGACAACGAGCGAGTACGCGGCCGCGGCACGAAGGCCCACAAACTGTGTGCTGGACTGCTCGAAGGCGCGTGCCCTCGGCATCGAGCTTGCTCCGTGGCGAGAGTCGCTCTCCCGTGTTGTGCAGGAGATGCGCGCATGAAGGTCCAATCACTAGCGATTCCTGAGGTGCTACTTATCAGCCGGGATCGGTATGCGGATGCGCGTGGCTGGTTTACGGAGTTGCATAACGAAGCAGCACTGCGCGACGCTGGCTTCACGGTGACGTTCCTGCAAGACAACCTGTCGTGGTCGCTACCGGGTGTAATCCGTGGGTTGCACCTGCAGTACGGTCCGGCGCAGGGGAAGCTCGTCACCTGCCTTGCGGGCCGAATCTTTGATGTAGCGGTTGACGTCCGCCCCAGCTCACCTAACTACGGCCAACACATTGCAGCGGATCTCTCTGGCGAGAACGGCGACTCACTCTGGATTCCGCCTGGATTCGCCCATGGTTTCGCCGTGCTTGGGAGTGACCCCGCCCTAGTGCTCTACAAGGTGGATCAACCCCGTTCAGCCGAAGGGGAGAGCGGGGTGATCTGGAACGACGCCACGCTGGCGATCCCATGGCCAATTGAGCAGCCGACGCTCTCTGACCGTGACGCAGCGCTTCCTACCCTCGCCGATCTCGAGACCGCACGACTCAAGGTGGGCTGATGCCCCAAAGCAATTTGGGCTGGCATCCGAACTCTGTCGGCATTGCGCTGGCGGCGTACCAGCCGAATCCTGTGTGGCTCGCTGAGCAGCTCGCATCAATTACTA
This sequence comes from Candidatus Limnocylindrus sp., assembly GCA_044236365.1. Classification (GTDB taxonomy): domain Bacteria; phylum Chloroflexota; class Limnocylindria; order Limnocylindrales; family Limnocylindraceae; genus Limnocylindrus. The sequence goes on from JBIIGQ010000010.1 coordinate 13,284, forward strand.
CTCAAACTCACACGGAGTGGATCTGCATGATCACACTAGACTCGCCACTCCAGGAGCTCGGCTCGGTATCTGACCTAAAACCATTTATGCGAGACGAAAGATTCATCTGGGTTGAGAATTCCGAGCGTCTCGGCCTGCGATCAAACTTCCAAAAAGCGACGCAACTTCTACTCGGGCGAGGCGTTGACCTCATTGCATTCTGTGATCAGGATGACATTTGGCTCCCTGAAAAGCTTGCAGAAAGTGTTGCAGCGATGAGATCGCATGGGCCGCTCTCTATGGTTTATTGCGACGCATACATTTTTGTTGATGGTGTCAAACGCTCCGAGCGGTTGCACGAGTACACCATTAAATCTGACGGAGAGATGAGTATCGCTGAGCGGATCATCCAACCACAAGTGAGCGGATTCTGTGAAGTGTTTGATGCATCGCTAGCAAGATTACATCCAACAATCCCAGCCGAATCACCCGATCATGATCACTGGTATTCACTCGTTGCCACAGCCTACGGTGGGGTTCACCAAATCAACAAGCCATTGGCTCTGTACAGACAACATGAGGGCAATACAATTGGAATCTCCGCAGTACGTCTAGCACAAGGATGGGGCGCGACAACGCAGCTTGCGCGATACTCAACCTTGAGAGAAAACGCACGTTTGCGTGCGGACATCGCCCGAAGTGTTGGGCGAGAGCTCCCAATGCCAAGGGGCTTGGGTTTGCTTTATCGACACTCTGGTGGGTGGCTGATCATTCTCCTTGGCGTTATGGGGAGACGTCTCTTCTCTGACCGGCGACTCGCCTCAAATGCGTACCGAAAAGCATGTGGGCTCTTCTTTCCGGAGGTGTCGAAGCGCGAGTTTATCCAGCAAGTGCGTAAACGCTTTCCGGCCCAGTTCAAGATCCTTCGAACGATGTTTACCATCGTGGCGGTGATGCTCACGGCGCTTGTCGTATTGGCTGCGCAGATAGGGTCTGTTTCTGAGACGATGATCGTGACCGCAGCGCTTACATGTTTGTTTGTTGTCAGCCAAGTGATTACAGGGTTGCGTTGCTCGCAGCACCAGATGCCACTTACACCCGCCTTACTCGCCGGGATCGGTGCGCTCGGTGGGCTGCTGTCGCAACTCCTCGGGGCGAGCGTGTGGTTGGCGGTCGCAACCGCCGCAGTACCGATCATCGCGAATGGCCTCTATCGATTGCGGTGGGCGCTACGCTCGTAGCTCAGTAAATCAGCCCCCGGCGATCTGCTCGCCGCCGTCAATCGTGATGGTGTTTCCCGTGACCCAGCTCATCCCAGGTGCCGAGAGGGCAACAATCGCGTGGCCAACATCGTCAGGTGTGGTGAGGCGCTTCCCTGGGTGCTTCTTCATCACCACGTCGATCCAGTCTTGGCTGCCTGGAATCTTGCGCAGCGCTGGGGTGTCGACAACTCCTGGTCGAAGTGCGGTGACGGTTGCGCCAGGTACGAGGCGCGCGAGCTCGAGCGCGAGCTGGCGACAATGTGCTTCGACAGCGGCCTTCGCTGCGGAGACGGCGCCATACATCGGCACCGCCTTTGATGCCCCCTCAGACGAGGTGGCGAAGATGCGAGTCGTGTTGCCGATAAGTCCCGCTGCGTACAGGTCCTGTGTCCAATAGACGAGCGAGTGCGCCATCACGTCAGAGGTCATGTCCATCTGCTTGCGGGTGATCAGCGGTGTCTCACCATCGGGGAGGAAGGGCTGCAGGCTGCCGAATGCCAGCGAGTGCACCACGATGCCGAGCTGGGGGGTGAGTCCGGCGGTGCGAGCGGCGGTGAACTTCTCACCGAGCTGGGCAATGACCTCGGCACGCTTCTCGTCGTCGGCGGCATTGCCGCGGATGTAGAGGGCCTCAACGCCGGTCGCCTTTACTGCGGCAATGGCCGCATCAAGCTTCTCGCCGCGGGAGCGACCCAGGTAGACGCCGCAGATGTTGTAGCCAGCTTCGGCCGCCAGGCGCGCGGTGGCCTCGCCGATACCGCTGGAGGCGCCCAGAATGAGCGCCCAGCGCTGGACCTTCGGATCAGTTGCTCCCATATCGGCACCTCCCTCGTGCGGCTCCTCTACCGCTCGCAGTCAGGGTAGCCGACCCGCTCCGCCCTGTGCGCGTACGATCAGGGCATGGATGGCAACGGACGACTGATTCTCATGGCGGTACACGCCCACCCCGATGACGAGACGATCAGCATGGGTGGCACGCTTGCCACCTACGCCGCCGCCCACAGCCCCACCACCGATACCTATGTGATTACCGGCACCCGTGGCGAGCTCGGCGAGATCGTCATCCCAGAGCGAGACACCCCCGAAGAGCACGAACGCCTCGGCGAGACCCGCATGGGCGAAATCGCTGCAGCGATGGCGGCGCTCGGGGTGACGCACTTTGAGAATCTTGGATTCCGCGACTCCGGCATGGTTGGCGACCCAGGGAACGAGGATCCGCGGTGCTATCACCAGCACAGCACCAACAATCTCGACGACACGACCGAACACCTGGTGCGCATCATTCGCCGCGTACAGCCCGACGTGATCGCCACCTACGACGATTTTGGCGGATACGGTCACCCCGACCACATCGCCGCTGCGCGCATTGCGCGCCGCGCGTGGGAGGTTGCTGGCGATCCAACGTGGCGCCCTGATGCAGGCCCAGCATGGACACCGAAGAAACTCTACGAAGTGCGCACACCAGACTCACAGCGTGACAAGGTGCTCGCGCTGCTTGAGTCGCGTGGCATTGAATCATGGTGGAGTGAACCGCAAGAGGCGTCGCCCGAAGAACTAGAGAAGTGGCGACAGTGGCGTGCCGCCATGGCCTGCCCCGACGAGCTCATCACCACGCGCGTTGACATCACAAAGCATCTCGGCGCTAAGCGCCGCGCAATTCAGGCACACGCAACGCAGATCAAGAGCGATGGTCCGCTGCTTGCGTTAAGTGAGCAGGATTACATCGACCTTGGCGCCGTTGAGCAGTATCGACTTGTTGCACATCGACTACCGAGTGAGCCGGCGCTGCCAGAGCGCGACCTCTTTGAGGGGCTGCGCTAGCGGGCGCTCTCCTGAGCAACGGCGCGATTCGCGCGAACACGTTTACCTATCGACGTAATCAACAGTGCAACAAGGAACGCGAACGTCTCAGTGAGCACAATCGACGCCCCTGAGGCAATGTCGAGCGCGTAGCTGACGTACAGACCCACGAGCGACGAGGTAACGCCAATCAGCGCGGCGAGCGCAATCATCTGACCGAATCGTTTCACCAGGAGCTGCGCTGTTGCTGCCGGCGTGGTGATCATCGCTACAACAAGCACAATGCCAACCGCTTGTAGGCTCACCACAATCGTCACCGCAATGAGGATGAGGAGCAGGTCATCGAGGCGGCGCACCGGTAGACCAGCGGCGCCAGCACCGAGTGGATCAAACGTTGCGAAAAGCAGCTCCTTCCACAGCACCCACACAATCAACAGCAGCAACGATGCCAGCACGGCGAGTGAGATGAGGTCGGCGAAGCTGATCCCCAATACATCACCGAATAGGAAGTGGAAGAGATCGCCAACGTAGTTGGGGATCGATGAGAAGAGCGCAACACCGAGCGCAAACATGCCGGCAAACAAGACGCCGATCACGGCGTCGGCACGGAGTCCTGACCTTCGGGTGAGCGCGCCGATTCCAAGTGCGGTGCCGATCGCAGCGACCGCACCGCCGAGAATGA
>JBIIGQ010000011.1:0-16809 GCA_044236365.1 Candidatus Limnocylindrus sp.
CGCGTTGACGCGAGACGGCGAGCTGCACCAGCCGTGCGGCAATCGGTGCAAGGATCGCAAGCACGATCGTCAGGATGATGAAGATCACCTGGATCGCGCCACCACCGTTGCGATCGTTATCACGCTGGCGCCCGCCACCCCAGAAGGCCCAGCGAATCACGAGATCGCTGAGCAGTGCGAGTGACCCGACGAGCGCAGCGACGAGTAGCCCGTAGCGAATATCAAAGTTGCGCACATGCGAGAGCTCGTGGGCGATCACGCCGCTCATCTCTTCGCGGTCAAGCGCGTGCATAAGCCCTTGGGTCACGGCGATGCTGGCATGCTCTGGGTCGCGACCAGTGGCAAACGCATTCAGCGCTGTGTCGTCAATCGTGTACACCTTCGGCTTCGGCATGTTCGCAGCAAGACAGAGTTCGCTCACAATGTTATCGAGTTCGCGCTCCTCGCGGCCGGCCGAAGGGTCAAGCTCTTTTGCTCCAGCCGCAGCAAGGACCGCCTTGTCGCCACTGAAATATGCCCCGAGCGTCAAGAGGAACCCCACGACAAACGCCCCAAGGGCGAAGGGAATCCCACCGTCAACAGTTCCACTGAGTGCGATCCCTGCGCTCGCCCCGAAGGCGGCGAGGATCGCCACCACAATGAAGACGAGGAGGAGTGACTTCCGTCGATTCTCCGCCGCAAGGTCGTAGAAGGTAGCCATCGCGTCGACTCGAGCCGACTAGGAGAGGTTGACCTTCGGAACGGCCTCCTCGGCATCAGGGGCATCAAAGAAGTCGCGCTTGGCGAATCCGAATGCACCTGCGAAGAGCAGGCCCGGGAAGGTCTGCACCGCGTTGTTGTACGAGAGTACGGTGGCGTTGTAGTGCTGTCGGCTGAACCCAATCTGATTTTCGGTAGAGGTGAGCTGCTCCTGCAACTGAATCACATTCTCATTCGACTTCAGCGTTGGGTATGCCTCGACGTTGGCGAAGAGTGTGCGGAGCGAACTGGTCAGCATGTTCTCAGCCTTCGCCTGTGCCGCAGTGTCGCCAGAGGTGCCAGCGTTGACGGCAGCTGCTCGCGCGGCGGTTACGCCCTCGAGCACGCCCTTCTCAAAGCCCATCTGCCCCTTAACGGCATCAACAAGGTTTGGAATCAAGTCATAGCGGCGCTTGAGCTGCACCTGGATCTGGCCCAGTGCCTCATCAACACGGTTGCGCCCATTCACGAGTCCGTTAAAGGCAGAGATCGCTACGAGTGCGAGCACCCCAACGATTACGAGAACTGGTAGCAGCCCTTCCATGGCATCCCCCTTCAACTACACCTGTGGCGGCATGTGTCGCCTCCGTTCAGTATACGACCCTGGCCCGCACGAAACCCGGGTCGTTTGACGACCCCCCGGGGGGGAGGCGTAGGCTGGCTACAGCAACTGGGTTGAGGCCTCGGAGGTCTCCCCTGGTGCGGGTGCAGCCCGGCTTCCTGGGCCCCCGCGTGAAAGGCACTGAACGATGAACGTTCTGTTGGTTGGAACCGGCACGGTCGGCGAGGCAATCGCCCACCTCATTAAAGGAAAGAAGTGGCTCGGCACCCTCACCCTTGCGGACTACTCGCTTGACCGTGCGCGCACGGTTGCCGATGCGGTCGGTGCTGGGTACAAGGTTGCCCAGGTTGACGCAGGGAACGCTGCACAACTAAAGGAGCTCATTGCCAGCTCCAAGGCGGATCTCGTCTTGAACGCCGTAGATCCGCGATTCGTCCCGGCGGTCTTTGACGCCGCCCTTGAAGCGGGCGTGCACTACATCGACATGGCCACAAGCCTCTCGATCCCCGACGCCGCGAATCCGTACACCGTTCCAGGGCTGATGCTCGGCGCATACCAGGAGGAGCGCAAGAAGCTCTGGGAAGACCGTGGCAAGTTGGCCCTTATCGGCATGGGCATGGATCCAGGCCTCTCCAACATCTTTGCCGCCTACGCCAAGAAGTGGACCTTTGACGACATCTCAGCGGTGCATGTGCGCGACGGTGGTGACCTGCGCATTGAGGGCTACCCGTTTGCGACGGTCTTCAGCCTCTGGACCGTAATTGAAGAGTGCCTCAACCCGCCGATCGTTTGGCGCAACGGCAAGATCGAGGTTCGCGAGCCGTTTAGCGAGCCCGAAGACTTCGTCTTCCCTGAGGGTGTTGGCCCTGTCATGTGCGTCAACGTTGAGCATGAAGAGGTCATTCAGCTGCCGCGCAGCATGAAGGCCGACGTAATCACCTTTAAGTACGCGCTCGGCGCCGACTTCATTGAGACGCTGCAGCTGCTGCACCGTCTGGGACTCGACGGCAAAGACCCGATCAACGTAAAGGGGATCAAGGTGGCACCGCGCGACGTGATCGCCGCCCTCTCGCCTGACCCATCAACGCTCGGCAAGAGCATGATCGGTCGCGCGATTGTTGGAACACTCGTCAGTGGCACGAAGGATGGTCGCCCGCGCGAAACGTTCCACTATCAAGTGTGTGACGCAGCAGAGACGATGGGTCGCTACAACCTGCAGCCTGTTGCCTGGCAGACCGGCGTAATGCCCATCATGGCGATGGAGCTGATCGCCGAAGGTGTTTGGGGTGGTGCCGGGGTCAAGTCGCCGGACATGATGGATCCAGATCCATTCCTCGACATCTGCGAGGACTACGACGTGACGGTCAAGCTGGAGCATCGCCTCCCTGGCCGCTCAATCCTGCCCGCAACGGAGCAGCCTCCTGTTGGCGCCAAGTCGGTCACGGTCAAGGGCTCGTCGAGCCCAACCGATACGGCCTACTCCGCCGCAGCGACGGCAGCGCTCTCGGCACCCGTCTCGTACCCAGAAACCGAGTCCGAGCGACAGGGGCGCGGCGGGCGCTAGAATCCCCCCGTGCCACGAGCCGCCGTACGGCGAAGTGGCCAAGTGGGGGGAGGATCAGAACCGATGAAGAGCTCCGTCGCGCTGCGCACGCTACCGACACCTGATTCGTTCCGCGTTCCGCCACGACTTGAGGGGCTGCGCCGCGTCTCATACAACCTCTGGTGGTCGTGGCACCCCGAAGCCCGCGCCCTCTTCCGCCGGATTCATCCAGGGCGCTGGATTGCAACGCGCAATCCCGTTGCGATCTGCTCTGGCCCAATTGACTGGGAGCCGCTCCTTGAGGATCCAAAGTTCCTGAGCCAAGTCGACGAGGTCGTTGCTGCGTTCGACAACTACATGGCTGGTGGCAGCGACCACTGGTTCCCTCGCACGCACGGTGCCAACCTCACGAATCCGATCGCCTACTTCTGTGCCGAGTTCGGCTGGCACGAGAGTCTCACCCTCTACTCCGGTGGCCTCGGCATCTTGGCCGGCGACCATATGAAGGCCGCCTCAGATATGGCGCTGCCACTCATTGGGGTTGGCCTTCTCTATCGACGTGGCTACTTCCGCCAAACCATTGATGCCGACGGGCATCAAGAGCATGCCTACCCTGAGATTGATCTCTCGCTGTTGCCCCTCGTTCGCGCCGCAGGCGCAAACGGCGAGCAGCTGGTCGTCTCGATTCCGCTTGGCGACCGACGCGTCTCAGCGGCGGTATGGGTTGCGCAGATCGGGCGTGTGCCCGTGTTGCTCCTGGACACCGATATCCCTGCAAACAACGAAGCAGACCGACCGATCACACACATCCTGTACGTGCGGGGTCGCGAGATGCGCCTGCACCAGGAGATGGTGCTGGGCGTCGGCGGCATCCGGGCCTTGCGTGCACTCGGCGTTGATCCGTCGGTTTACCACCTGAACGAAGGCCACTCGGCCCTGAACCTTGTGGAGCGTACGCGTGAGTTTGTTGCCGCTGGCGAGACGCTTGATAGTGCCCTGGAGCACGTCAAGCGCCACACCGTCTTCACGATTCACACCCCCGTCTCTGCCGGCAATGAGAAGTTCGGCGTTGACCTGGTGAAGCGTGTGGTTGGCCCGCTCTGTGATGGCACGGGCGAAGCCGACGCTGGTGGCGTGCCACTGCAGCGCATGCTCGATCTCGCCGTAGGAGCCGAGGGGGACGGTGGTGTCTTTGACATGACCGCTCTCTCACTGCGACTGAGCGTTGGAGCGAACGCTGTCAGCAAACTGCATGCCGAGACGGCAAACGCAACCTGGTCGCCGGTCATCACCAACAAGATCCTTGGGATCACCAATGGGGTGCACATGCCAACCTGGGCGGGGCGTGAGACACGCGCCGTTTATGAGCAGTTCCTGAACGCCGATCTTGATCAGCTCGACACCGAAGGGCCAGAGGCGGCGGGGTTCTGGGAGCGCCTCGGCAGCGTCGACTCACGTGCCTGGTGGGATGCACACGGCCGGCAGAAGGTGGCGCTTGGCGAGTTCCTGCGCAACTCCATTCGTCGACAGCTCGGTCGGCATGGTGAGTCACCAGACGCTCTTCGCGAAGCGGATCACTTCTTCGATCCAAACGTTCTGACGATTGGCTTTGCGCGTCGCTTCGCCACCTATAAGCGTGCCAACCTCCTCTTCACCGATATCGAGCGCCTCACCCGCATCATGAGCAACAGTGATCGCCCAGTGCAGATCGTCTTCGCTGGAAAGGCCCACCCAGCTGACCGTGCTGGCCAAGAGGTCATTCGCGATATCTGGGAGAAGAGCCGCACCGATGCGTTCCGCGGACGCATCTTCGTCATGGAGGACTACGACATGCGCACCGCGCGCTTCCTCGTTGCTGGCTGTGATGTTTGGCTCAACACGCCACGACGACCACTTGAAGCGTCGGGCACCTCAGGCATGAAGGCCTCGGCGAATGGTGCGGTGAACGTCTCCATTCTTGATGGCTGGTGGGACGAGGGCTACACGGGCACCAACGGCTATGCAATCGGCGACACCTCGATCAACCCAGACGATGCGGCGCAGGACGCGGCCGATGCCGAGAGCCTCTATCGAATCTTGGAGAACGAGGTCGTGCCGCGTTACTACGATCGTGGCCCCGACGGCCTCCCCGCCGCCTGGCTCGACCTGGCGCGTGCCTCGATCGGTAGCACCCTGTGGCGCTTCAGCACCACCCGCATGCTCCACGAGTACTGCGAGGAGCTCTATCTCCCTGCCGCCGCCCCACAAACGGGGTCTCACCGCTAACCTCTCCCCATGAGCAGCAGCAGCGCACCCCGTCAGATCTCGCTCGCGCTCACCCTGCACAACCATCAGCCGGTCGGCAACTTCGGCTGGGTCTTCGACGAGATTTACGAGAAGGCCTATCTCCCAATGATCGAGGCGCTGGAGCGCCATCCGAAGGTTCGACTCTCGCTGCACTACACGGGTCCACTCCTTGAATGGTTCGCCGCGGCCCATCCAGAGTTCTTGACGCATGTGCGCGCACTCGTCGAGCGCGGCCAGGTTGAGATCGTTGGCGGCGGACTCTACGAGCCGATCCTCGCCTCACTCCCCGCCGCCGATCGTGTCGCGCAGCTACGTCGCATGCGCGAGCGCATCAAGGAGCTTGTTGGCGTGGCGCCACAAGGCGCCTGGCTCGCTGAGCGGGTCTGGGAGCCGTCGCTCCCGGCGGCGCTCCACGACGGTGGGTATCGCTGGACGATCCTTGACGACGCCCACTTCCGCGCCGCCGCCATTCCCGAAGATGCACTCTGGGGCGCCTACCTCACTGAAGACGAGGGGAAGCCGCTCACCGTCTTCGGCACGGAACAGGGCCTGCGGTATCGCATCCCCTTCGGCTCAGTTGAGAGTGTGATTGAGTACCTGCGCGAACACGCCACGCCCGAGGGCGAGCGCATCGGCACGATGGGTGACGACGGCGAGAAGTTCGGCTCGTGGCCAACCACCTGGGATCACTGCTGGGGCGACGGTCAGTGGGTCGAGAAGTTCTTCACTGCACTCGAGAAGAACGCCGATTGGCTCGCCACCACCACGCCGTCGCGCTGGCTCGATGAGCGCGGACCAATTGGCCGTGTGTATCTACCAACCTCGTCGTACGCCGAGATGGGCGACTGGGTCTTGCCGCCAGATGAGTCACAGGTCTTTGGACCGATGCTGCACGCGGCTCAAGATGCCAAGAGCCCAGAGGCGCGCTACCTGCGCGGAGGCTTCTGGCGCAACTTCCAGGTGAAGTACAGCGAGATCAACGATCTGCATAAGCAGATGCTGCGGACCAGTGCCAAGGTGGCCGCCATGCCGGCCGGGGCCGAGAAGCTCGCCGCCGAGGATCACCTGCACCGCGGCCAGTCGAATGACTGCTATTGGCATGGGCTCTTTGGCGGTGTCTACATCACCCACATGCGCCTGGCGACGTTTGAGCACTTGATCGCCGCCGAAGACATCGCCGACAGTACCTACCGCCGCGCGAACGCAGGGGCGTCGCTCCCCGCGCTTCTCACCGATCTCGACCTTGATGGCACCGACGAGCTGCAGCTCGCCAACGCTGGTGCGCGACTGCAGATTGACCCAGCCGAGGGGGGTGCCGTGACATCGTTCGACCTGCGTGCTCCACACCACGCACTCCTCGCAGTGATGCGTCGGCGCCCCGAGGCGTATCACGAGAAGCTGCGCGCGCATGCGGCAGCCGAGGCGGCCGGAACAGCGGCGAGTGCTGCGAGCGAGAGCAGTGGTGTCGCATCGATTCACGACATCGTCTCGGTGAAGGAGCCGGGCCTGGCGGCGAAGCTGCAGTACGACGACTACGAGCGACGCTCTGCCCTCCTGCGCCTCTACCCTGCTGGCACAAGCGGTCGCGCGATCGCCGACGGCACTGCAAAAGCAATCGGCAGCCTTACAGCGACTCCGTGGGCGCTGACGGAGCACAACGATCGCAGTGCAACGCTGACAACCACGCAGCAGATTGCGGGTACGACCATTGCGGCAACACGAACGATTCGGCTGGCGGGGGGTCGCATGGACCCAACGCTCACCGTTGAGACAACGTTCGCGCACACCGGAGGCCCCGCTCTCAGCGCCGTCCTCGATGAGGAGTGGAACCTGATGCTGCTCGGTGGCGGCGGCAACCCCGCCGCGCACTGGACAGCGGCGGGGGTTCGCACTGCACATGACGCACCGGGCGAGGCGCCAGCCGGCACATCACTCAACTCAGGAAACGATTATCTCGGCATTGCACTCTCAACCATCACGGAACCGCAGGCAGCGGCGGCATGGGCACCGATTGAAACGATCTCCAATTCTGAAGGCGGATTTGAGCGCGTCTATCAGGGGAGCTCGCTCCATCTGGTGCGCTCGATCGAACTTCAGCCTGGCACCACGCTCACCGTGCGCACGGAGCATGCCTGCGGTCTAAGCCGCGACATCACCGCCGAAGAGGGCCTCCCCTCGTAATCCCCTACTCGGCTAAGCCGAGGAGCCGTTCAAGGAGTGGGATCGGCGGAGTGCCATGCGAGAGCACCGCGCGCAGGTGCTTCGGTCGCGAGAAGCCCGGCGTCTCCACACGGTTCCCTGGGAGGTCGGCACCATCAACGTGCGCCACTGGCCCACCAGCTGCGCGTCGCGCACGATCCTCAATCTCCCAGCAGCCCATGGAGCCGACAAAGTAGGTCGGTAGCTGCGTTGAGGTGAGTCGAGCGCGCAGATACTTCGCCTTCGCCTCCGCCTCTTCTTGCCAGCTCTGGCCAACCATCAGGTCGAGTGCCCACGCCTCATCTCGGTCATCCGCGTGGATGCCAGCATCAAGGAGTGCGTTGGCAATGCAGCGGAGGTAGAACTTCCAGTGCACCAGCTCCAGGGCGAGGTCGCCATCGCCGAACCCTTCGTCGAGCATCACCTGTGTCACGTAGACCGCCCACCCTTCAGCAAACACACCAGAGCCGAAGGCGGCACGGAGTGGGCGTGGCGTCTGATTGGCAGCGGCGAGTTGCAGGTAGTGACCGGGGATCGCCTCATGAATCGCGAGGAGCGCCAACATGCGGTTGTTGTCTTCGCGCATCTTTGACTCAATCTGTTCTGGGGTGGCGTCATCTGGAGCAGGGGTGACGTAGAAGAAGCTCTTCTCGCCACGATCAAGGGGGCCTGGCGCGTCAAGGAAGGCGCCGCCATACGCACGCAGGAAGAGCGGCGTCCACATGATCTCGAGTGGTTCCTTCGGCAGATCGACGAGACCCGTTCGGCGGATGAACGCTTCGCACCGCGCCGTCTCAGCTCGTGAGCGATCCAACATCTCATCGGGTGCGCAGTGATCACCGCCGATAGCGTGCAGTACCTCGGCAACAAGTGTTGAGCGATCGCCACCGAGCGCTGCAGTCGCCCGCTCTCCGAGCCACTCTGGCGCAATGCGCTGGGCGATCGAGATCATGCGTGCACGTACCGCCGCAAACTCCTGCTCCCCCTTCGCCGCAATGGCAGCTCGATCGTGTGAGCCGAAGAGGGTGTGGCGGAGCGCGCGGTCGTAGAGTGCTGCGCCGTACCGTCCCTCGCCGGAACTCTTCGGCAGCACCTCGCGCTGGAGTCGCTCAATGAACCGAGTTGTCGCCGCAGCGGCCGCATCGGCCGGAGCGCGCAGCGCTTCGCCGTACGTCGCTACTGCCAACTCAGCGAGCTCAGCGATGCCGGGTGCTTGCGCGATCGCCGTTTCGGCATGAAGGCGACTGACCGGCCGTGCGGGGAGCGTGATCGTGCCGGCTGGTGGGAGATCCCCCCCACGTCGCGGTGCCCCATCATCGGCGGGCACGCGCAACTCAGGGAGGCCGGTGAGGTCAACGATGGCCGCCTCAAGAAGATCAGGGACCGCAGCGAGCCGGCTAGCAAGGTCGCTGGCACGACGCTCCGGCGTACCGAAGCCGCGTGCGATCAGCGGAAAGAGCCCGCCACCAATCACGGAGACGGTATGAAGGGCATCCCACGCCTCAGGCTGCACCTCTTGCAGTTCGAACCGGATCGCTCGAATGGTGCCAAGAGCTAAGTCGCGGTCGCAAAGGTCGTCGGGGCTAAGGCTCGCTACTGGGATGGCAACGAGGCGCGCCTCTTCGCGGTCGCACCAGGCCAGCCGCTGAGCGCGGCCCGCGGGTCCGGGCTCACCCCACGACCCGTCGTGATCGTGAATCCCCATCCCCGTTGCGGCTACGGGGTGCAGCGCGGCGAAGCGTGCGAGGAGTCCGGCGGCGTCAAGGGCATCAATCATCGTCGGCAGGGTACCATCAGCACATGGGTGCACAAGACACAACCGACGCCTTCTTTGAGCTGCTGAATGCAGACGACCGCGCGGGCGCCCTCAAACTGATGGATGAGCGCATTGAGATGCGCGTACACGTTGCCGAGAGTGTCCAGCTCCTGAAAGGCCATGAGCGTGTTGGCGGCTGGTTCCTGCGAGCCGACAAGGGCCTGCGCATGATCCCAGGCGAGGTCAAGGACACTGGCGCTCAGGTCGAGTGCGACATCTTGGTCGTACGGCCAGGGTCGGCCAGCAGCAAGATTGATGCAACCATCAAGGTTGAAGCTGGCAAGATCACCGCGATCAACTTCTCGCCGCGCGACCGCTAGTTCATCCGCCCGTTACGGGCTCGGCGAGGTCACCACATCGGGGATCACTTGCGGGATGATCAGCTCCTGACCCGCATAGATCGTCAGGGTTTTCCGGTCAATCGCGGGATTGGCACTCAAGATGACATCAATGCTGACTTGATAAATTCCAGAAATCTTCTCCAACCATTCTCCTTGCTTCACACGATGGATTTTCGCCTCCGGTGTCGGCGTAGGTGTTGGCGATGGGCTGACATCGCTGGTCGGTGAGGCGCTCGGTGTTGGTGTTGCCGTCACGCCGGCGATGAAGCCGTTGACCCCCTTCAGAATTGTCGGGAGTGAGAAGAGGATTACTGCTGCAAGAACGAGGAGCGCTGCGGCGCCACGCGTCCCTCCCGGAATCCTGGGGAGCCGCAGTGCGGCACGTGGCGCTTCGTCATCCATCGAGCGACGCTTGTGGAGCGGCACGACACGTACGCGCTCCTCCTCCGCTGGGCTTAGCTCGTAGCTTGGCTCTCCTGGGGTCGGTGCCGCTGACCAGATGCTCCCCTCGGGCGCGTCGCCATACTCGTCCGCAATCTCGTCAGTACCAAGCGACGCAGCTGCAAGATCCACGGGCGCACTCGCTGCGGGCGTGCCGAATGGGAGTGGCTGTGGGGCGGGGCCGTCAACGGTCTGCGCCGCTTCGCGCGAGGCCCATGCAAGGAAGATCGGGCAGGCGGTAAAGGTTGGAGTGAGACAGATCTCGCCCTGTCGCTGCAGGTCGATGGGCTCTGCGGGGCGCTTCGCGAAACAGGAGTGCGCCGCGCTCGGCTGTGACGATCGTTTCGACGAATCTGCGCCCGTCGCAATGAACGGGCAAACGTTGGCGCTCATGACGCCGATCCTACCCCCTCACGCCAGATCGTCTCCATGCGATCGGCAAGGGCCTCGCTCCACGCGGCGGCAAAGGTCAGCTCCTCTCGACTCCCAGCCTCTGGGGTCGGGCGATCAGCGCACGGCGAAGTGTCCTCAAGCGCGATCACCTCAACACTCGGTAGGCCGAATCTACGATTGTGGAATCGGAAGATGACAGGAACGATGGGCACACCCGTGCGCATGGCGATAAGTGCGGCGCCGGGGCGGAACTCTGCAAAGCGATCAGGGGGGCCACCCGTTCCACCCTCGGGCATCACGCCGTAGTGGGCGCCGGCGGCGAAGACGGCGCTCGCCGCATTCAGGTGCGTTTCGATCCCACTCGTGCCGCGCCACACGGGCAAGAGGCCGCCGAGCCGTCGCAGCAGCGCGGAGCGAACGCGCCCGCGTCCAACAATGAATGGGCCGAGGCCGAGCCACCAGATCCGCGGCGATGCAGGGGCGGCGATGCCGAGGGCAAACGCTTCGTAATAGCGACGGTGCGGAGCGCCTACAAGAATGCGTGGACCCGACGTTGCGATGCGCTCAAGCCCTACCGCGCGAACGCGCATCCCGAGCGCACCGAGCACCACGCGCAAGGTGAAGCGCAGGGCTCGATAGGAGAGGCTCGCCTCGGCCCAGGGCTGGCGGCCAAGCCATGCGACGCCCTCGCCCGCTGCAGGCGGGATCAGGGCATCTCGGCTGTACGAGCTGTACGCCCGTACCTTTCGATCACTCATATCGTGAAACCCTACACGCTCCCACCCCCCGCCATGCAGGGCTGCCGCACGCCGCACAGTCCGCTACCGTAGAGAGAGGCGGCCACCATGGCCGCGCAGCAGAAAGGGGAAACCATGGAGACCGTGGAACTCGTTCTCGTCTTCGCCCACCTACTCGGGATGGCCGCAGTGGTTGGGGGATATTTCGCCGGGCTGAAGGCCTCGCCAAAACGACTCACCGCCGGGATCACCCATGGCACCCTGCTTCAGTTCCTGACTGGCGTGCTCCTGGTTGGCCTTGCCGAGATGGGGACCGATGAGGTCAACCATGCGAAGTTCGGCATCAAGATCGCGGTGACTGCTGTGATCCTGCTGCTTGCGTGGCCGCGCCGTAAGGACGTATCGATTGCATCGAACACCTATCACGCGATCGGCGTACTCGCGCTACTCAATGTGGCCGTTGCCGTATTTGTAAAGTAAGAGAGGAGACGATGATGAAGAACCTATTCAGCGAGTTCACTCCCGTCACCGTTCATGCCCACTGCGACGTGCCGTGCGGCATCTACGACCCATCGGGGGCAGTCATTGCCGCCAAGACGGTCGCCCGTATGGTCGAACTGATCGGCCAGATTGAGGTGACCGACAGTGCCACGCGCAACAAGTTTGTGCGCTGCGTTGCCGTCAAGGAAGAGCACGCCGAGAAGGTGAAGCACGAGGTCCAGATCATCTGGTCCGACTACTTCAAGCCAGAGCATCTGGCGAAGTTCCCCGACCTGCACGATCAGGTCTGGAAGCTCCTGAAGTTGGCCTCCAAGAACAAGCAGAACGTAGATGCAGCCGCGGCGGCAGAGCTTGTCGCTGCAACCGAGGCATTTGCTGCCACGTTCACCGCGTCAAAGGCGTAACGCACCGCTGTGACTGAACGGCCCGGACGGATCTGGGTCGCCGATGTTGCTGAACGCTCAATGGAGCCGGCCCTCCTTCCGGGGGACCGGCTCCTTGTGCTTCCAGCGGGTCCCGCCGGTCTCCCTGGCCTCAGAGGGAGCCCACCGATCGGCAGCGTCGTCATCGTTGCGCGCGAAGGGCGCCTCGACGTCAAGCGCGTCGCTCCACCGCCTCCAGGCGCATCAGGGCTCTGGCTTCTTGGCGACAACGCGGAGCTTTCGCGCGACTCGCGGCATGACGGCGCTCTGCCACTCAGCGCACTCCGGGGTCGGGTGATCTACCGCATTGGACCGCGCGGTCGGAGGGGGAGAGTTCCCGCTGCGCGCTAAGGGCTAGAGCTGCGCGTGCAGTTCCGCCAGTAGATCGAGTGAGGCCGTTTCCGTGGGGTCCATGTGCTGCACCATGAGTCGGCTCGCCCCCGTATCGCGGAAGGCACGCATCTGAGCGAGCGCCTGGTCGGGTGTTCCGACCAGCCATCGCGCACGACGTGGTGCAAGGTACTCCTCAGGATCGCCAGCGGCGCCAATGCGCGACATGAAACCGCGGATCTTCTCGAGATACTCCGCCTCGGTCCGGCCAATCATCGCCCCCGTCATCGCGGAACGAGCAAGGCTCTCTGGTGCCCGACCTGCTGCGGCACACGTTGCGTCGAGCTGTGCAAACTTCTCACGCGCGGTCGCTGGGGTTGATGAAGTGAGATTGAACTCGTCAGAGAACTTCGCAGCGATGCGCATGCCGCGCGGCGAGCCCTCGCCGCCCGTAATGATCCAGGGCACAGGTGTCGGCTTCGGACGGAAGAGGGCGTCGCTCACGCTGTAGTGCTTGCCGCTAAACGACCAGCCGTCGGGACCCGACCAGAGAGCACGAACAATTTCCAACTGCTCTTCGAGCATCTCTGCGCGCGTCGCCATCTCAGGGAAGGGGAAGCCGTAGCGACGATGCTCTGACTCGTGCCAGCCGGTGCCGAGGCCGGCATGCAACCGCCGGCCGGCCATCTCTTGCACCGTGGTCACCACCTTGGCGAACTCGCCTGGCGCGCGGAAGGTGACGGGGCTGACCAGCGTGCCGAGGGTGATCGCCGTTGTTTCGCGCGCGATCCCCGCCAGCACGCTCCACGCGTCAGTGGTCGCCTGATCGGCTGAGCCAGGGAAGGATTCGTAGTGATCGGTACGGAAGAAGCCACTGATGCCAACCGCCTCAGCCCGACGAGCGGCGGCGAGCTGCTGCTCGTACGACAGGTTCATCTGCCCCTCAATGACCACGGCAATCTGCATAGGCGAACCCTACCCCGCGGCAGACTTGAGCGGTGAGGAGTACGATAGTTGCAACGCGAAATACCGCCAGAAATCTGACGGCGCGATTTGGAGGTTCACGCAATGCCCACCGCGAAGACTCGCCGCCCTGTTGCGGCCAAGAAACGTCCCGCCGCTAAGGCGGCCCCTGCCCCTGCAGGAGCCGACCTGTCGAAGCGTGCCAAGCAAGGGATCATCCTCGCGATCATGATGGCCCTCTTCTTGGGGGCGCTCGACCAGACCATTGTCGGCACCGCCCTCCCGCAGATCATCACTGACCTGAGTGGTGCAAACCTCTACACCTGGGTGGTCACCATCTATCTCCTTGCCAGCACCGTCACGGTGCCGATCTACGGCAAGCTCTCCGACATGTATGGCCGCAAGCCACTCCTCCTCACGGGAGTTGGTCTCTTCTTGATTGGCTCGGTGCTCGCCGGCCTCTCACAGAATATCGAGCAGCTGATCATCTTCCGCGGTATCCAAGGGCTCGGCGCTGGTGCGCTCTTCCCTATTGCGCTGGCAACCATTGGCGACCTCTACTCCGCCAAGGAGCGCGGTCGCTATCAAGGCCTCTTCGGCGCAGTCTTCGGGCTTGCAAGCCTCATTGGCCCAGCGCTCGGCGGCTGGCTCACCGACACGTTTAGCTGGCACCTGATCTTCTACGTGAACCTGCCGATCGGTCTAATCAGTATCGCAATCATCCTGATCGAGTTGCCAACGATCAAGGGTCGCGCGAATCAGAAGATCGACATCTTGGGCGCCCTTGTCTTTGCCGCGGGCATCATCCCGGTACTGATCGGACTCACCAACGTGCAGACCAACGCGTTTGCGACCCCAGAGGTTGCGGGGCTGATCTCGCTCGGACTCGTACTCCTTGGCCTCTTCCTCTTCATTGAGGCGAAGGTTGAAGAGCCGATCATTCCACTCGAGCTCTTCCGCAACCGAACCTTTGCCGCTGCGGCTGCGGCCTCGTTCTTTGCCTCGGTCGGATTCTTCGCCGCGATCATCTTCTTGCCGCGCTACTTCCAGACGGTGCTCGGCGAGACGGCAACGAACTCTGGCTACGCCACGCTTCCGCTCCTGCTCGGCGTGATCATCAGCTCGGTAGCCGCCGGGCAGATGGTTGCACGACGTGGTCGCTACAAGACGCTCATCCTTGGCGCGATCCTGATGATCGCGGCAGCCTCACTGCTGCTGACCAACATCAAGGCGGATACCGATCCATGGCTTCTGCGCCTCTGGATGTTCCTCGCCGGCCTCGGCATTGGGCCGACGCTATCGGTCTTCACGATCGTGGTGCAGAACGCCGTGCCGTTTAAGTTCCTCGGCGCAGCGACGTCGAATCTCACCTTCTTCCGCCAGGTTGGCGGGTCGGTCGGCTTGGCGATCGTCGGCTCCTACTTCGGTGGGCAGCTCGCGACCAACATTCCAGCAGAGCTGGAGAAGGCTGCTCCGGCGGGAACGTTCACGCCATTCTTCACGGCAATCGGGGGCAACCTTGAGCAGCTCACCAATGTTGGTGGGCAGTTTGACCAGGCCCTGATCGCCCTGATCCCTGTGCAGTACCTAGACGCCTTCTTCAACGCGATCAAGGCGGGCATTGCCGATGCGATCGGCTCGATCTTCTGGCTCTCCGTGGTGGCCAGCCTCGTGGCGTTCGTCGCCGCGACGCTGATCGAGGAGATCCCGCTCCGTGGCGGAGCAAAGGGCGCACCAGCCGAAATGTAAGTGGCTCCGGGCGTACCCCTTTGGGGGTGCGCCCGGATCGCACCCGTCGTCGCAGTTCCACCCCTATGATTGGCGCATGAGCGCCTGGTTTACCGTTGCGGTCTCCCCGAAGGTTGGCAGTCTTGCCGCCGTTACCGCCGCGCTCGCTTCAGCCGGGATTGCGGTTGAAGGGATCATGGGCGCACCAGAGGGAGACGGCTCGCTCCATGTGGGCGTTCCCGACGCGCAGCTACCCGCTGCGATCTCAGCGCTCACCGCGCTCGGCCTTCACCCCATCACGGAGGAGTCAGACCCTACTGGCGAGGCGAGCGCACCACTCGACGCGGGCATCATCGGCGCGATCTTGCGCGGACCTCGCTCCTAACTCCTAGGGCGCCCATGGCTGCACGCACCCTTCGCATCGCCACCTGGAACGTCAACGGCCTCCGTGCCCGCGCTGAGCGAGTTGCCGCCTGGCTCGATGCAGCGGAACCAGACATCGTGCTGTTGCAAGAGACGAAGTGCGATCCGTCTCAGATTCCTGAAGGGCTCTTCTCAACGCGATCCTATGAGGTCGCCGCCCTCGGCGCGGGTGGGCGCAACGGGGTACTGATCGCATCGCGACACGGCCTCAGCGAGGTCCAGGAGAGCATCGCCGACTATGCCCCGAAGAACCACGACGAGTCGCTCCCCGATCTGCTCAGTGAGCCGCGACTCATCAGTGCCGTCTGCGGCGGTCTACGCGTTGCATCGGTGTATGCGCCGAATGGACGCGAGGTCGACGCGCCGCACTTCCACGCCAAGCTGCACTGGTACGGCGCACTGCGCGCCTGGTCGACAGCGCGCGTCACCGAGCCTGCGCCGCTACTCCTGGGCGGTGATTTCAATGTGGCCCCGACCGATGCTGACGTGTGGGACCCAGCCGCACTCGTCGGGGCAACCCATGTCACCCCGCGAGAGCGCGACGCCTGGAACGCTCTCGTTGACCTCGGGCTGATGGATGCGGCACAAGCAGTCGTAGCGGATGGAGATCGCGCACCCTTCACCTGGTGGGATTACCGCGGCGGTGCCTTTCATCGCGGCTGGGGGATGCGCATCGATCATCTACTCGTTGAGCCTCGTGCCGGCTCCATTGTGACGAGCAGCGTTGATCGTGATGGGCGAAAGGGCGAGTCGCCATCGGACCACGCCGCGCTGATGATTGACCTGGCACAACCGGCGTGATTACCGAACGACTACCCGCGCGCACCCCGCACTCTGCAGCGGATTCTATGCCGCGCGCCGCAGCGATCATTCGGGCTGGTGGCCTTCTCGCCTTCCCCACAGAGACCGTCTACGGACTCGGAGCAAATGCGTTTGACGCGCCGGCTGTCGCACGCATCTTTGAGGCGAAGGGCCGCCCAACCTTTGACCCGCTCATCGTGCACATTGCCGAACGCGCCGATCTCTCCCGCCTCTTCACCAATGATGCGCTCGTAGATCCGCGCATCACGATCCTTGCGGATGCCTTCTGGCCAGGTGCCCTCACGATCGTTGCCGCTGCGCGGCCTGAGGTTCCTGGTCTCGTGCGGGCCGGGCTCGACACCGTTGGTGTGCGCCTCCCACGGCACGAGACGGCGCTCGCGCTCATTCGTGCGGCGGGCACGCCGATTGCTGCGCCGAGCGCAAATCGTTTCGGGCGTCTCTCCCCCACCACCGCCGACCATGTGCTTGAGCAGCTTGACGGGCGCATTGACGCGGTTCTCCTCGGAGAGGCAACCGATATAGGTGTTGAGTCCAGTGTCGTCGCACTTGATAGCAGCGGACCTG
>JBIIGQ010000012.1:0-16782 GCA_044236365.1 Candidatus Limnocylindrus sp.
TGATGCGTGCAGCGAACGCCGCCCACTTCTCCTCGTCTACTGGGGTGATGCGCGCATGCTTATCGAGTGAGGTGCGGAGCGATGTGCGGATCTCTTGATCGCTGAACGGTCGTCGACCGAAACAGACCAGCGCGAATCGCTCTGGCAACAAGTTGCCAACCCAAAGGTGGAAGAGCGCAGGGACAACCTTGCGGTGCGCAAGATCACCCGTTGCTCCGAAGAGGACCACCACATGCGGGTCGGGGACCCGCTCAATGCGCAACCCGGCGCGAAGCGGATTCTTCGCCCCCTTCTTTGCCGCAGGCTTTCGCGTCTTCTTGCCGAGTCGCAGATCGCGAATTGTTGCGTGCCCCTCAGGGGGCGTTTGCGGACTCACTCCGACTTCACCGAGTGGCCACCGAACTGATTGCGCAGCGCGGCGAGCACCTTCGCTGAGTACGAGTCGTCCTGTCGCGAACGGAAGCGCGTCAGCAGGGAGAGGGTGATGAGCGGTGCTGGCACATCGAGGTCAATGGCCTCCTGCACCGTCCAGCGACCTTCGCCGGAATCTGCAACCCAACCCTTGATCCCCTTCAGGTCGCTCCCCTCGGCGCGGAAGGCGCGCGCGGCAAGCTCAAGGAGCCAGCTGCGCACAACCGAACCCTGCATCCACAGGTCGCTCACCTTGGCGAGATCGAGCTGGTAGCGCGACTTTGCAAGAATCTCGAACCCTTCGGCGTATGACTGCATCATTCCGTACTCGATGCCGTTGTGCACCATCTTTACGTAGTGACCAGCACCAGAGCCGCCGCAATGCATGTAGCCATCCTTTGGCGCAAGGGTGACGAAGATCGGCTCCAGTGCCTTTACTGGCTCAGCGTCGCCGCCGACCATCATGCAGTAGCCATTCTCCAGGCCCCACACTCCACCCGAAGTTCCGGCGTCGATGAAGTGAATGCCGTGACCGGCGAGCTTCTCGTGGCGGCGGATGGTGTCGTGGAAGTTCGAGTTCCCGCCATCAATGATGGTGTCGCCCTTGGCAAGGAGAGGGATCAGCTCGTCGATCATCGCCTCGGTGGCATCGCCGCTTGGCACCATGACCCAAACACGCTTTGGGGAGGTCAGGCTATCGACCAGCTCCTTCACGGTATAGGTCGGCTTGGCACCCTCCTTGGCGACCTCATCGGTCTTCTCGCGGGAGCGGTTCCAAATTGCGACATCGTGTCCGTTGCGGACCAGTCGCTTCACCATGTTGGCGCCCATCTTGCCGAGGCCGATAAATCCGATCTGCATGATCTCCCCCTTCACTATTGGTGGTTGTATAACCCGATGCTAGCGAACTGCGAGCACCCGTTCGATGAGCGCCGTGAGGCGCGTGAGCCCAGCGTCTGGATCGTTGCCCAGGTGCACTCGCAGCACGGGGAGCCCGTGGTCGGCGAGCGACCGAACGTCGCCGAGTGCCTGAGCGTCAATGAGCTGGCCGAAGCTATACGGCCGCCCTGGAATCGCAAGGTCGCGCGGGTGCCCAGCGACGATCTGCAGGAACCAGCCGATCGGCGCCCCACCCTTATGGAGCTGCCCAGTGGAGTGCAGGAAGCGCGGCCCGATGCCGACGGTGGTGGCTCGCCCGGTCGCGTCGCGCAGGGCGAGGCGTAGCTCGGTCAGCGCTGCGGTGCGCGCCGGCGTGCTGGCGATATACGCCTGAATGCCGATGTAGCCGTTGGCGCCGAGTCGATCAAGTTGGCCGGCGATGAGCCGCTCCGCATCATCGGCGAATGCAGCGGGGAGTGTGTCATCGGCCCAAATCTGCAAACCATCAACCGAGCACTTGGCCGGCAACTCTGGGAGTGCACCGCTCGCGGCAAGTTCGGCGAGCACATTGGCGGTGTTGGTCTTCGACTCGGTAACGTTCGGCTCATCAAATGGATTGATGTTCAGCACGGCGCCAGCGAATGCCGTTGCAACCTCCCAGCGCACGAACTCTCCACCAATGTCAATGCGATCGTTGAGCGTCCACTCCACGACTGGGTGACCCGCTGCGGCGAGTGCGTCGAGCCGTGCGTCAACGGCAGAGCCATCGGCGCAGCGTGGCGCAACGCCGCCATCCAACTTGATGCGAACGAAGAGTCGATCGTCGCCGTAGGCGGTGACGGCACCGAGCGGCTCGCCATCAACGGGCACCACACCAACGCCGTGCTTTCCGGTGCTCTCAGCGACGAGCTGCTCTGCCCACGCGCCGAAGCCATCAATCGGTTCGTCAACGATGAGCGTCATCTTGTCGCGACCCTCACGCGCCAGTGCGCCCATGACGCAGCCGAGCGCTAGCGCGTGGTTCCCTGCTGGCTCTGGATCGCGGCTCTGTGCGATCGCTGCGCTCCCCGATGCGAGGAGTGGATCAAGATCAATCCCGAGGAGCGCCGCAGGCACAAGGCCAACGAAGCTGAGCGCCGAGTAGCGTCCGCCGATGTCGGCAGGGTTCAAGAAGAGACGACTCGTATCGACCACCTTCGTAACTCCGTCAACGCACGGCGACGGGTCACTGATTGCAGCGAAGTTTGCCGTTGGCTCCTGTGTGGAGCCGCTTGCGGCGAGTTGCTGCTTATTCAACTCGTACGCGTATGCGGCGAAGGAGAGCGTCTCCGTCGTGGTGCCCGACTTGCTCGCAAGCAGGTAGTAGCTGCTCTCTGGCTTCAGCCCAGCGACGGCACTTCGCACCGCCTCAGGGTCGGTCGAGTCGCAGATGCGCGCTTTGCCCCAGTCGGTGATGTCGGCGAATGCGCGCGCGAGTACTTCAGGGGCCAGCGACGAGCCGCCCATGCCAGCAACAACAAAGTCGGTAACGCGTGTGGCCGCACCGGTGACCGGTGACTCACCGAACGCCTCAAGCGAGGGAATCTCGGTGGTGAAGTGCTCAGGGGCATCAAGCCAGCCGAGGCGATTCGCAATCTTTTCCTGAACCTCTGCATCGTTGCTCCAAAGGGATGCGTCACGCGCGGCAAGTCGAACCGCCCACTCGCCGGCGCGAGCGCGTTCAAAGGTGCTCTCGATTGCTGCGAGATCTGAGGCTCGGCCAATGCGCGCGCGGAACGGGAGTCGTGGATCGCTGCTCATGACTGCTCCTCTTCAATGTCAGCGACCTTGGCCGTGCGGCGGAGGTATCGCTCTTCGCTACTCGGTTCGGACTGCAAGAAGGCGGCGAGCGTCTCGAGCGCCGTCTCAAGGGTGATCAGGTTCGCGCCGAAGGCGAGCACATTCATATCGTCATGCACCACACCCTGCCGAGCCGAAGCTGGATCGTGTGCGATCGAGGCACGAATGCCGTGGAACTTGTTTGCAGCGATCGTCACGCCGATCCCTGAGCCGCAAATCACCAGACCCCGATCGGCCTGGCCGGCGATCATGCGCTCCGCCACCGCGCGTGCGGAGTCGGGGTAATCGTCGGTCGGGTCACTCCCGTCGCCACCAAGGTCGGCGACGCTCCAGTCGGGTGCGACCTCTGCAACGCGGGCAACGATTGCCGCCTTGAGAGCGGCTCCAGCGTGGTCGGCGGCGATGGCGAGGCGGCGACCCACCTCAGCGAACCTGATGCCCGTCGTGCAGGTGCGGCGTCGGAACGACGCCGTGCACGCTGCCCGCGAGCACGCCCTTGGCGATCTCCACGATGCGCTCTGGGGTGAAGCCGAACTCCTTGAAGAGGGTTGGCGCAGGCGCCGATGCGCCGAAGCGGTCCATCGCAATGATGGCGCCGTCGGTGCCCGACCAGCGGTCCCAACCAAGGCTCACACCCGCCTCAATGGCAACGCGTGCACGGAGTGCAGTTGGCAGTACCGATTCGCGGTACGCCGCATCCTGCTCGCCGAAGAGTTCTGGGCAGGGCATCGAGACAACGCGCGTTGGGGTTCCGGCGGCCTCAAGCTGCTCCGCCGCGGCAACGGCGAGGTGCAACTCTGAGCCCGTCGAAATCAAGATCATCTTCGCGGCGCCCGTTGCCTCGCGAAGCACATAGGCACCGCGTCGCACGCCAGCTGCGGCACCAGTGATGGAGCCAGCAAGTACCGGCAGCTTCTGTCGCGTGAAGGCGAGCACCGTTGGTGCATGTCGTCGCTCAACGGCAACGCCCCATGCCGCTGCCGCCTCGTTTGGATCGCCAGGGCGGAAGAAGCGCACGTTTGGAATCGCACGCAACGCGGCGTAGTGCTCAACCGGCTGGTGCGTTGGACCATCTTCACCGAGACCAATCGAGTCATGCGTGAAGACGAAGATGCTGCCGAGGTTTGCGAGCGCTGCGAGGCGCAGAGCACCGCGCAGGTAATCGCTGAACGTCAGGAACGTTGCAACGAATGGAATCAGCCCACCGTGATACGAGATGCCGTTCGCAATTGCGGCCATCGCATGTTCGCGCACGCCGTAGCTAATGTTGCGACCCGACTCGGTAGCGGTGAACTTGCCACCACCGTGGATGTCGGTGAGGTTTGACTCCGAGAGGTCGGCGCTGCCGCCGATCAACTCTGGAAGCACTGCGCCGAGCGCCGAAATGCTCGACTGGCTGACGTTGCGTGTTGGCGCATCGCCACCAAGCTCGTACTTCGGTAGCGCACTCTCCCAGCCGGCCGGGAGCGTTCCCGCCATGCGGCGCTGCAGCTCAGCGGCCTCGGCAGGGAAGGCGGTGGCGTAGGCGAGGAGCTTCTTCGTGTGCTCAGCAACCAGGGTTGCACCGTGATCGCTGCGCTCCTTATAGAGGGCGGCAACATCAGCAGGCACCGCAAAGGTTGCCTCTGGGTCAACACCGTAGGCGGCCTTGGTGAGCTTCACCTCATCAGGACCGAGTGGTGCGCCGTGTGACTTCTGGCTCCCCGCCTTGTTCGGTGAACCGAAGCCGATGACGGTTCGCACTGCGATCAGGCTCGGTCGCTCATCGGCGATCGCCCAATCAATGGCGCGATCGATGGCTTCGATGTCGTTGCCATCCTCAACGCGCGCGGTGTGCCAGCCGTAGGCATCAAAGCGCTTGAGCACATCCTCTGACCAAGCGGTTGAGGTTGGCCCGTCCAGCTGGATCAGGTTGTCGTCCCAGAGGTAGATCAACTTGCTGAGCTTCAAGTGCCCCGCGAGCGAGGCGGCTTCAGAGGCGATCCCCTCCTGGAGGTCTCCGTCGGAGACGATCGCGAAGACGCGGTGATCAATGACCGTGTGTCCTGGGCGGTTGAACTCTTCGGCGAGGCGGCGCTCTGCGATGGCCATACCGACGCCGTTTGCGAACCCCTGGCCGAGTGGGCCGGTGGTGGCTTCGACGCCGGCGGTCAGGCCGAACTCTGGATGCCCAGGGGTGAGCGAGCCCCACTGGCGGAACGCGCGGAGGTCATCAAGGGTCAAGCCGTAGCCGGCGAGATGAATGAGTGAGTAGAGGAGTGCGCTCGCATGTCCGTTGGAGAGAACGAAGCGATCGCGATTGAACCAGCTCGGCGTTGATGGTGCATGTCGAAGGTGGCGTGACCAGATGGTGTGCGCCATCGGTGCGCAGCCCATCGGAGCTCCAGGGTGTCCGCTGTTCGCCGCCTGCACCGTATCAATGGCAAGGGTGCGAATTGTGGTGACGGCCGACTGGTCGAGGCGCTGGTCCATGGGTCTCTCCATCCATCAATAAGGCAGGTGAGCCGTCGGCGCGGAGTTGAACACGTGCGCCACGGTGCTGCAGGGAGATTGTAGACTCCCTCCACTTGCGCCGTTGCAACCGAGTGGCAACGTGGCACCACCCCGCCCAAGGAGGAGTTATGTCGGGATCTACCTCGCCTGCCGCCGTTCAGGCCACCGGGATCGGCCGCGTCTTTGATGCGAAAGGTGGCCCCGTCACCGCGCTAGATGGCATCGACCTGCGCATTGAGCCGGGTGAGCTCTTCGGGGTGCTTGGCCCCAACGGCGCGGGGAAGAGCACGCTGATCAAAATCCTGAGCACCCTTCTCCTTCCGAGCACCGGATCTGCTTCGATCTTCGGCCTGGATGTCGTCACCGAGACGGCACGCGTGCGCCGGATCATGAACCTCGTCGCCGGCGGCGACTTCTCGGGGTACGGGCTGCTGACGGTTCGCGAGCAGCTGGCGATGTTCGCCCAGTTCTACGGCCTGCCGTACCGCGAGGGGATGGCGAAGGTTGATGCGCAGATCGCCTCATTCGGCATTGAAGAGATTCGCGATCGAAAGATCAGCGCCCTCTCAACTGGACAGCGACAGAAGTTGAACTTTGCACGATCGTTCTTGAACGACCCATGGATCCTCTTCCTTGACGAGCCGACGATTGGTCTCGACGTTTCGGCCGCGCGCGACGTGCGCGATCGGGTGCGCGCCTTTCAGGCAGAGCAGCCCGGTCGAACCGTTCTGCTCACCACGCATTACATGGCCGAGGCAGATGAGATGTGCGATCGCATCGCCATCGTCGATCACGGGCGAATCTTGGCACAGGGGACACCAACGGAGCTGAAGCGCATGGTGCAGAAGGATGCACTCTTTGTTGTTGGTATTGACGCACTCCCTGCATCGATGTCGTTGGACTCGTTGCGCGCGCTCCCTGGCGTGATCTCCGTCGCGGCGCGAGATGCCGATGGTAGTGACGTCTCTGGCGTCGGATCGCCAATGCGACGGCTCGCAATCGGCCTCAAGGAAGATGGCGCACTCGGCGGCGTGATCAGTGCACTCGCCGCCGGTGGTGCACACCTGCAAGAGATCTCGAAGAGTGAACCAACCCTAGAAGAGGTCTTCGTGCAACTAGTTGGTCGCGGCATCAGCGAATCAGACGAGGTGAGTGATGGGGAGTAGCGTCGTTGGCGCAGAGGCCACCGCCCTCATCTCGCGCATCCACGAGGAGACCTCGTGGAGCCTCGGTCGACGAGTTCGGCACGCCTTCGTTTCGGTCGTAGCTCGCGCCTATCCGCGCGTGATTGGTGCGGCGCGCGAACCATCATGGCTCTTCTTTGATCTGGTCTTCCCGATTCTTGGCATGTGCTCAATTGTCTTTCTGCTTCGCTCGCGCGGGGTGGATGAGGCCTGGATCGCCTCCACAATCTTGGCGACGGCACTCCTCTCCTTCTGGATCTCGGTGGTCTGGATGATGGGGGCGCAGTTCCACTGGGAGCGCGACTCCGGGAATCTCCTCCTCTATATCACCGCCCCCGTCGGCCTCGGTGCCATTGCCCTCGGTATGGCGATCGGCGGGGCGCTGGGTGTGGTCATTCGAGCGGTGATCATCACCGTGGCAGGCGTGCTTCTCTTCGGGGCGAAGTACCAGGTGGCCGATCCGTTCCTGCTTGCGCTGGTCATCTTCGCGGGGGTGGCGGCGATGTACTCGCTTGGGGTCTGTCTCTCGTCGGTCTTCCTGATCTCCGGGCGTGAGGCGGACCACCTCGGCAGCCTTTTGAACGAGCCGATGCAACTCCTTGGCGGCGTCTACGCACCGGTACGTTCCATGGGCACGGTTGGCGTGGTCGCACTCGGCATCTTGCCGCTCGCCCCGGCGATTGATGCACTGCGCCAGGTTGCGGTGCCACAGCTTGCTGAAACGGGCATCTTGCCGGTGGGTGTTGAGTTGGTGATCCTGTTGGTGATGACAATTGTGTTCGGCGTGATCGGGCGCATGCTGCTCGCCCACATTGAACGCGTCGGTCGCGCCGGTGGAAAGCTGTTGGCACGTGCCGATTAGTGCGGGTTCCGCACCAGAGGTGCGCCCGTTCGGCCCGTTGCGTGGCGGCGCTGCCGATGCCGCGCGCTCCCTTGTCGCCTCGGCGCGACTCGCGTGGGCAATTGAGGGGAACTGGGCGCAGCCGGTTTACCTTGCGGCATTCCTCATCGTGCGACCACTCGCGTTCCTCGGACTCTTTCTCGCCGTGCTCAGCATCGGCGGTTCACTCGACGTTGCAACGATCGGGTTTGTTGTTGTCGGACAGGCTGTCTTCCAAATCGTCAGCGCTGCACTTGAGGGACCAACACATGCACTCCTTGACGACCGCGAGCGCTATCGCACGATTCGCTACATCTTTGCAACGCCTTCGTCGCTCCTTCCAGTGTCGATTGGCCGTTCACTGGTAAAGGCGAGCATTGCTGGGTTTAGTGCACTCATCGTGATCGGTGCTGGGGTGCTGCTCGGTGTGCCAATGCGCGCGGGTGGACCAGACCTCTTGCTCCTTGTGCTGGTGCTGCCGCTCGGGCTCCTCTCTGTTGTGGGGCTCGGCATCGTCCTCGGCGGTATCTGCGTGCAACTGCGCAATGATGCGTGGTCGTATCCAGAGGCGGTCTCCTCAACTGTCTTCTTGCTCTGCGGCGCGATCTTCCCGCTCGAGGTGCTTCCAGGCCCAGTGCAAGGCATTTCGGCGGCACTCCCCATCACCTGGTGGATAGAGGGGTTGCGCCGCGCGCTGCTCGGCACCACATCACCAGGTATCCTCGGCGCCATGCCCACGAACGAGCTCCTGCTCATCCTTGCCGCGGGCACCGCCGTCATTTGGCTCATCTCGCCACGCCTCTTTGTGGCGGGGATCAATCGTGCCCGTGAAAAGGGGCAGCTCGACCGGAACACCGCTTCGTGAGCCGCGCCCCGCTGAGCATCCGCGCCGTTGCTGAACTCGGCGTGCTCGTCGCCATGGCGACCTGGGCCGTCAACTTCACCGTTGTGAAAGCGGCGGTGCTTGCGTGGCCCGTGCTTCCGTTCTCTGCCATTCGCATCACTGCCGCGGGCATCTTGGTGCTCGGCTGGGCGCTCATGCGCGGTTCAAATGTGCGCATGGCACGTCGCGACCTGCTTGCAGCCGCACTCTTTGGCGTGATCGGGCAGGGCATCTATCAACTTCTCTGGGCGGGCGCGTTCGGCACCATTAATGCTGGCACGAGTGCGCTGCTGATTGCGGTCACACCGTTTCTTACGGCGATCCTTGCATCACTACTGCGCATCGATCCCCTGAAGCCTGCGGTTGCCGTAGGCGGCATCATCGCCTTTGCCGGCGTTGTGGCCGTTGCCCTTGGTGAAGGGGCGGGTGCCTTCGGCGGCGAGACCACCGGCGTGTTGATGACACTTGCTGCCGCCGTCTGTTGGGCCGTCTATCTGCTTGCTGGGGCGCGAGTGATTCCGCGCGTTGGCGCAATTGCCTGGACCGCCTGGAGCATGATCTTCGGTGGAGCTGCACTCTTCATCACCGCGATCGCCGACGGCCAATTCGTTGGGCTTGCTGCGCCACCACCGGTCGCCATCTTCGGCCTGGTCTTCTCAACGATCGGCTCAAGCAGCTTGGCCAACGTCTTGTATTTCACAGCGGTGCCGATCGTTGGCGTCTCGCGCGTCGCCAGCTTCCAGCTTCTGGTGCCGTTCCTCGCCGTCGTCGTCTCCGCCACTGTGCTCAGCGAGGCCCTCGAGCCGATCCAGGCGTTCGGCGGCGCACTCATCCTTTTGGGCATCTGGGCAGGGCGCCAAACCAGTTCCCCGTTCCGCCGCCGCCTGCGATAGACTCCGTCAGGCTCGTTCGGGAATCCCCGAACGCCCCACCTTGAGTGTTGGAGGGAGAGCGACCAATGGCGACGAAGTTCGTATTCGTCACTGGTGGCGTCACCTCCTCCCTCGGTAAGGGAATCACCGCCGCCTCTGTCGGCCTCCTCCTCAAAGCGCGCGGCCTGCGCATCTCCGTCATCAAGCTCGACCCCTATCTCAACGTTGACCCGGGCACGATGTCGCCGTATCAGCACGGCGAGGTCTTCATCACCGATGACGGCGCCGAGACCGACCTCGACCTCGGGCACTACGAGCGCTTCATTGACGTCAACCTCTCCCAGGCCTCCAACGTCACCACGGGGCGCATCTACTCCACCGTGATTGCGCGCGAGCGCCGCGGCGACTACCTCGGCGGCACCGTGCAGGTTATTCCGCACATCACGAATGAGATTAAGGAACGTGTCCTGCGCCTGAGTGGCGACGATGTTGATGTGGTGATCGTTGAGGTCGGCGGTACCGTCGGCGATATTGAGTC
This sequence comes from Candidatus Limnocylindrus sp., assembly GCA_044236365.1. GTDB lineage: Bacteria > Chloroflexota > Limnocylindria > Limnocylindrales > Limnocylindraceae > Limnocylindrus. The sequence goes on from JBIIGQ010000012.1 coordinate 9,980, forward strand.
CCTTCCGTTCATTGAAGCAATTCGGCAGCTCAAGAAGGATGTCGGCCGTGGAAACTCGCTCTATCTGCACGTCACCCTTCTGCCAGAACTGGCGGCTACTGGTGAACTAAAGACGAAGCCAACCCAACACTCAGTGAAGGAGCTGCGCGGCAGCGGCATTCAGCCAGACATCATCATCTTGCGTGCAGATCACCCCGTACCTGATGACGTGCGCGAGAAGATCGCCCTCTTTACCGACGTTGCCGTTGAGGCGGTTGTTCCCGCAACGACGGCGCGCACCATCTATGAGGTTCCACTGCAGTTCGAGAAGTTTGGCTTGGGCGACCTCGTCGTCCGCGAACTTGGCCTTCCGGCAACCACGCCAGACCTCTCGCGCTGGGAGAAGCTGGCCGCCGAGATCGTCGCTGAGAAGCCGGCGGTTGAGATCGCCATCGTTGGCAAGTACACCGAACTTCCTGATGCCTACCTCTCCGTTACCGAAGCGCTGCGCCACGCCGGTTGGGCGCACGGCGTTGATGTGCGCGTTCGTTGGGTGAATGCCGAGCGACTCGATGATGCCGAGCCAGCGGTGCTCTCCGCCGAACTAGCAGGCGTGCACGGTATTCTCGTTCCAGGTGGCTACGGCTATCGCGGCATTGAAGGAAAGATTCGCGCAGCGCACATGGCGCGCACCGAGCGCATTCCGTACCTTGGCCTCTGCCTCGGCTTGCAGATTGCAGTGATTGACTTTGCGCGCGAAGCACTCGGCTCAAGCGATGCAAACTCCACTGAGTTCGACATGTTCACCAAGAACCCCGTGATCGACTTCACTCCTGATCAGCGCGGTGTGGAAGAGAAGGGGGGCACACAGCGCCTCGGCCTCTATCCCGCCAAGCTCACGCCAGGGAGCCGCGCGGCAGCCGTCTACGGTGCTGAGGTGGTGTACGAGCGACACCGCCATCGCTTTGAGGTTGCCAACCGCTTCAAGCCACAGCTCGAGGCGGCTGGCATGCGCTTCACCGGCGTCTCGCCCGACAGCCGCCTTGTGGAGATCATTGAGTTAGCCGACCACCCATGGTTTGTAGCCAGCCAGTTCCACCCCGAATTCACCAGCCGACCGCTGCGAGCGAACCCACTCTTCGACGGGTTTGTTGGCGCCGCCGTGGCTCTACGCGACGGTCGCCTCGCCTCGTACACCCCACGAATGGTTGGGGTGCGCGATGATGAGGCGGCGAAGGCTGAGCGTAGTCGTGCCGTCGAGGCCGCCGCCACCAAGGCGGCCAAGCGCAGCAACGGTGCAAACGCGTAATCACCCATAATCGGGCTAATCCATTGAGCATTGAGGGGGCGCTATGAAGTTCTTCTTGGACACCGCTGACATCGAAGAGATCAAGACCGGGATCAAGTGGGGCGTCGTTGACGGCGTCACCACGAACCCGTCGCTCTACGCAAAGGTTGGCGGCTCGTACGAGGAGATCCTGAAGGAGATCTGCAGCCTTACAAAGGGCCCGGTCTCGGCTGAGGTGATCAGCGATGACGCCGACGGCATGGTCAAAGAGGGTCTCGCCTTCGCGAAGATCGCTCCGAACATCGTCGTCAAGGTTGCCCTCACCACCGCAGGCCTTGAGGCAATTAGCCGCCTTGCCGCCGAGGGGATCAAGACGAACTGCACGCTGATCTTCACCGCGAACCAGGGGCTCATGGCGGCGAAGGCTGGTGCCTCGCTGATCAGTCCATTCGTTGGCCGACTCGACGACATCAACGAAGACGGGATGATCGTGATCCAGGAGCTTTCCGAGATCTTTGCGAACTACGAGGGGCTTGACCACTGCGAGATCCTTGCCGCATCAATTCGCCACCCACGACACGTCACTGAGTCAGCGCTGGCGGGTGCGCATGTTGCGACGATGCCACTCAAGGTGCTCGAGCAGATGACGAAGCACCCACTCACTGATAAGGGGATCGCGATCTTCAAGTCAGACTGGGCAAAGGCAACCTCCGGGAAGTAGTCGCGGGCCCGAATCCGCGGGCTCTTGACGAGCGGCAACGCCTGCCGTAGAGTTCTCTCATCCCCCCCGAACTGCACAGCGAACGCGGCGCAGTTTCGCGTACCAGGGATGTATCCACCCACAGATAGAGGAAGGTATCCACCTGATATGAACGACGGACGAAACCGCGGCCCACGACGACCACCCCGCCGCGGCGGACCAAACCCAAACTCCATGCGCATGCCGCAGGGCGCGCTTCCGGCTGACGTCGAGGTGCTCTCCGAGGCTGACCTCGCCGCCGAAGGCCTCGTCACCTTTGCCGCACTCGCCAACATGAAGGCGACCGAGCTCATCGCCGCGGCAAAGAAGCTCGGCGTTGAAGCTACTCAGCAAGAGGAGCTCTCCGCCGTCATCCAGAAGATCCTCACGGCGCAGGCCGACGAGCAGGGTCAGATCTGGGCCGAGGGCATCCTCGAAATCGTTGACGATGGTTACGGCTTCATTCGACGCAACGGCCTACTCCCAAGTGCCGACGACGTCTACGTTCCGTCACCAATGGTGCGCCGACTCGGCCTGCGTCAGGGCGACACGATCGGCGGCGTCATTCGGGCACCGCGTGAAGGTGAGAAGTTCTGGGGGATGCTCCGCGTCGAAATCGTCTCTGGCACCGACCCAGAGTCGGCGCGACGACGACCGCACTTCGGCGACCTCACACCGATTCACCCAATTGAGCTGATCAACCTCGAGACGGTTCCGTCGAACCTCTCGCAGCGACTGATCAACCTCGTCAATCCACTCGGCAAGGGGCAGCGCGCCTTGATCGTTTCGCCACCGAAGGCCGGTAAGACGAGCCTGCTGAAGCAGATCGCCCAGGGCGTCACGGCGAACTATCCAGAGATCTCCCTCATGGTCTGCCTTATCGGCGAGCGACCAGAAGAGGTCACCGACATGCGCCGCTCGGTAAAGGGCGAGGTCATTTCGTCGACCTTCGACGAGCCAACCGAGAATCACACCCACGTTGCCGAGATGGCGCTCGAGATCGCGAAGCGCCGCACCGAAGCCGGTGCCGACGTTGTCGTGCTGCTCGACTCCATCACGCGACTGGCGCGCGCCTACAACCTGGCACTCCCACCATCTGGTCGAACGCTCTCGGGCGGTATTGACCCAATCGCGCTCTATCCACCGAAGCGCTTCTTCGGTGCGGCGCGAAAGCTTGAAGAGGGCGGCTCACTCACCATCATCGGCACCTGCCTCGTCGACACTGGTTCGAAGATGGACGACGTGATCTACGAAGAGTTCAAGGGAACGGGTAACTCCGAACTCGTGCTCGATCGCAAGTTGGCCGAGAAGCGCATCTTCCCGGCGATTGACGTGCAGCGCTCCGGTACCCGCCGCGAGGAGCTCCTCCTTGACGAGGGGACCCTGAAGATGGTCTGGACCATGCGCCGCATGCTCTCGGCCGTTGGGGCCAACGAGGGGATTGAGCTGCTCCTGAACCGCATTGCGAAGACGGAGTCGAACGCCCAGTTCCTCGCCTCGCTCACGAAGGGGACCGAGGGGTCCAACCCCGCGTAACCCACGCACGAGGCACAGCGTGTGCCAGGGTGCCTCGCTCGGCGGCATAGCCGAGGGGTAGACTAAGGCGGAGATCGGAGGCTGGAATGCCAGATGTGAAACGCCAAAAAACGTCTGCCCGTGGATCCAAGCATCGCAATGTGCGAGCTGGAAGCCTCTCCTTCCGCCTCGCCGCGGCTATTCGCCGCCGCCTCCTCGCCTTCGGATCCTTCTTGGAACGTAGTGGTGAGCGCGCCATTCGCCTGAGCCTCTTCCGCGCTGGTGAGTTCCTAAAGCACCCACTCCCTCGCCGGATTCGCGTTCACCCCACCCTTGCCGCCCGAACAACCGGAATCGCCGTAGCGGCTATCGCCCATAAGGTCACCCCAGTGCTCGAGGAGCGGGGGATCCTTCGATCGCTGCGCCGCCGCCGCCGCTCACTCGACTCTGGGCTACGCAATCTCGGCCGCGAGCCAGAGCGAGCAATGCCTGCGGTGATCACGGGGCTCCTGAGCGTGGCGATTATTGCGAGCCTCCTCCCAGGGCCAACCGTTGACGTTCGAACACAGGCGTTGAACGACAGGGGTATGGGCGTCGGCATGAGCGCAGAGGCTGAGCAAACGTTTACGACAGAGTGGGGCGGCACCGAAAACCCAGACCGGTTCGCCTCAGACGGCATCACCGAGAACTTTGATGTGAGTGACGGGGTACTCATTGGAGAGATTGCGACAGAGAGCACCTTCTCAATGCGCGCTACAGAGGTTATTGCGCAGTCCTCTGACCCAGTGGTGGCCACATCGGCAGCGGACGGGCCAATCTTCCTTGACGATGGAACCCTTGAGCTCCCAGCCGCAATTGATATCGTTGTCGCCGACGGTCGTGACCACGTCATCATCCATGTAGTTGCACGAGGTGAGACCCTCGCTGCGATCGCGAAACGCTACAAGATCTCTTCCATGGAGCTGATCTGGTCAAATGGCCTGCAGTCCGCTGACAATCCACCAGTTGGAAAGCGTCTTCGTGTGCCTGACACCAAAGGCATCGTCGTTACAGTGCGTGAACATGAGACGCTCAAGTCGATCGCGTCAAAGTACCGCGTCACACCATCAGTCATTCGCACCTATAACAAGCTGAAGACGGCAGACCTTGTCTTGGGGATGATCCTCGTCCTCCCTGGCGGACGTGGCTCGGCGCTACCAACATTCACCCGCGGCGACGGACTCATCGGCTACACGGGACCGATTCCGGCGGTGTACAGCGGCGTGAAATTCCGTTACCCGGTTCCAGGTGGTCGGTATGTGCGTGGTTTCACACGCACCCACCTCGGCATGGATATCTCTAACTCCTACGGCAGCCCAGTCGTTGCCGCGGGCGACGGCGTGGTGGTCTTCACTGGGTGGCGCGACAACTGCGGCGGCTACCAGATAGTCGTTGCGCATGGCTCGAACCTCTACACTGGCTACTATCACCTATCCGGCATTCTCGTGAGCACGGGGCAGAAGGTCACTCGGGGAACACGCATCGGACGCGTAGGTCAAACAGGGTGCGCAACCGGTCCACACTTACACTTTGCAGTCTCACGAGGGTTCCCGCTCGCGAGCACCTCGACGTTCTACAACCCAGCGCGCTTCCTTCCGTAACGCAATGTTTCTTGACGTTGTAGAGATTCACCTGGCTGCTGGGCGCGGCGGCGACGGCGCGTCGACGATGCGTCGTGAGTCGCACGTACCGCGCGGCGGCCCTGATGGTGGCGACGGTGGACGCGGTGGCAGCATCTACGTTGCGGTTGATACAGGGCAAACCACTCTGCGCGACTTTGAGGTGAAGCGCCGGTATGTAGCGGGTGACGCGAGCCAGGGCGGGAACAAAACGTCGCACGGTAAGGCTGGGCGTGACTTGGTCATTGGTGTGCCACCAGGCACGGCAATCTTTGATGCAAAGAGTGGAGACCTGATTGCGGACCTGGTCTCGCGTGAGCAGCACGTGCTCTTGGTTCGTGGTGGCCGCGGCGGCCTTGGTAATGCGCACTTCACCACGGCAACCCACCAGGCGCCGCGACACGCACAGAAAGGGGAGCCTGGTGAGCTGCGCGACGTGCGATTTGAACTACGCCTCATTGCGGATGTTGGCCTCGTTGGGCTGCCTAATGCTGGAAAGTCCACTCTGCTCGCGGCACTCACGGCGGCACAGCCAAAGATTGGCGACTACGCCTTCACCACCCTTGAGCCAAACCTTGGCGTGCTCGAACTTGGCATTGACGATGGTCGCCGGCCGACGATCGCCGATCTACCAGGACTGATTGAGGGGGCGTCGATCGGCGCGGGTCTCGGCTTCGCCTTCTTGCGACATGCCTCGCGAACGCGCGTGTTGGTACACGTGGTCGATGCGTCTACTACCGACCCTGTGCGCGATGCCGCAATCATTCGCACGGAGCTTGAGGCGCACAATCCGGCGCTGCTCGAGAAGACCACCCTGATTGCCCTCAACAAACTGGATCGACCCGAGGCGAAGGAGCGCGAGGCGGAACTTACCGCAGCGTTCCGCGAACTGGGCCTGCACGTTCTGCCGATCTCGGCGGCGGGCGGCGAGCGCGGCGAGGGGATTGCTGCGCTGCGCGATGCCTTGGCCGACCTTCTCCCTGATGCAGAGACTCTCTCGTATCCGGCTGAGCCGGCGGGTGTGGTGGTGCATCGCATCAATCCGATCGCCTCGGTTGGCTTTGAGGTTAGCCGCGAGGGCGAGGGATTCCGCGTTCGCGGGAAGGCAATCGAGCGGCTCGTACATCAGACCGACTTTGCTCGCGATGAATCTGCGGAGCGATTCCAGCATGAGCTTGCGCGACAGGGGATTGAATCTGCGCTGCGAAAGGCGGGGTGCCGCAGCGGCGACACCGTCATGATCGGTGAGCTCTCTCTTGAGTGGGATGACCCAGACGACGCATCGCTACTCAACGCAGCGGAAGAGGCTGAGGCGCTGGAGCTTGATGGCGTGCTCCTGGCCGCAACACCGAACAACGACGGGGAGAGCGAAGGGTGAGCGGCATCGGAATTCTCGGCGGAACGTTCGACCCAATCCACGATGGTCACCTTGCCCTCGGCCAGGCCGCCTTCGAGTTGTTGAAACTCGACCACGTACTCTTTGTCCCCGCCGCGCGACCTCCGCACAAGGTTGCCGATCGCGTCACCGATCCTGAGATTCGTTGCCGAATGGTTCAACTCGCGATTGCTGGGAATCCAGCATTTGAGTTGAGCCGTATGGAGATTGATCGGCCTGGACTCTCGT
>JBIIGQ010000050.1:0-4507 GCA_044236365.1 Candidatus Limnocylindrus sp.
GGCGAGCATGACCTTGTTCATTGCGCCTCCTGATGCGGCAGCGGCCCGGGTCACGCGACCCGCAGGAGCCGAACGCCTGCTCTGGCACCCTCCCACCGTGCGGATACTGCGGGCGTATCGCGCTGGGTCGCGCTCTTCTGCGACAATCGCCCACGATGCGGTACTACCTAACAACGGCCATCGCGTATGCCAACAACAAGCCTGGCCTGCACACGCTCTATGAGGTGATTGGCGCCGATGCGATCGCTCGCTGGCGCCGCATGCGCGGCGATGAGGTCCGCTTCCTCACGGGTACGGACGAGTACTCGGTGAACATCGCCGCCCGCGCCGCAGAGGAGGGGATGAGCCCCAAGGCCTTCGTCGACGCGAAGGTCGCCCTCTTCCAGGCGAGCGAGGCGAAGCTGCTGATTAGCCCCGATCGATTTATTCGCACCACCGACGCCGACCACACCCTCGCGGCGCAGGAGATGGTTCGACGTTCGTTTGCCGCAGGCGACATCTACGTCGGCAGTTACGAAGGCTGGTACTGCCCCAATGAGGGGTTCCGCAACGCGGACGACGTGGTCAAAGAGGGCGACAGGACCGTCTGCCCGAACCATCCAGGAATCCCGCTGCAGTGGCTTACCGAGCGCAACTGGTTCTTCAAGCTCAGCGCCTACCAGGAGCGCCTTGAGGCCTGGCTGACACAGGATCCATCGCCTGTGCAGCCCGAATACCGTCGCAACGAGATGTTGGGCTTCGTACGTCAAGGGCTGGAAGATTTCTCGATTAGCCGTGAAGGGGCATCGTGGGGAATCCCATTCCCCATTCATGAAGACGGCAGCAGCGCGCTGACTGCAACTGGAGAGGGTGACCCGAAGGCGGGGACTATCTACGTCTGGTACGACGCACTGATCAACTACCTGACCGGCGCCGGCTTCCCAGCCGATGCTGCTGGTGCTCCGTGGTGGCCGGCCGATCTGCACATCATCGGCAAGGACATCAATCGATTCCACTCCGTCTTCTGGCCAGCGATGCTCTGGAGCGCCGGACTTGAGGCACCGAAGAAGATTTGGGTGCACGGGTGGCTCCTCTCTAGCGGTGAGCGCATGAGCAAGAGCCGCGGCAACTTCCTCGACCCAGATGATGCAGTCGCTGCACTTGGTGCCGATGGTGCACGCTTCGTTGCGCTGCGCGAAGTGCCCTTTGACCGCGATGGCGATGTGAGCTGGGACTCCATCATTCGCCGGTATAACTCCGAACTTGCTAATGACTTCGGAAATCTGGTGAACCGCGCCTCAACACTCGCGAGCCGCGCCTTCACCGACGCACCACTTCCGCGACCTGCCGCCGCATCGCCCCTCGGCGCGGCGTGGGAGGAGACGCGACGCGAGGCAATCGCAGCGCTCGAGCGCAACGCACTGCATGAGTGGCTCGGTGCGCTCTGGGGCTTTGTCGGCGCGGCAAACAAGTTCGTCGATACCGAAAAGCCGTGGGAGCTCGCGAAGGCGGCAAAGCTTGGTGATGCCGCCGCAGAGGAGAAGCTCCGTGGCGTACTTGGCGATCTTCTCGAGTCGTGCCGCCTCATCTCGCTCTATGCAGCGCCCGCGATGCCATCAATCTCCGCAAAGATTTGGACACTGCTCGGTCGCACCTGGCCGTACGACGCAAACGGGCACAACGGCCCGTCGCTCGACGAGATCGGCGCGTGGGGGGCACTCGGCGCGGCTGGGCCACTCGGCGCACCAGAGCCACTCTTTCCGCGACTAGAGGCTGATGCACTCGATGCCGCTGCTGACTGACGCGCACGGGCACCTACAGGCCGATCGCTTCAACGACGACTACCGGCAGGTTGCACAGCGCGCACGTGACGCAGGGATGGTGCGACTCCTGATTCCGTCGTACGGCATCGAGAGCTCCGAAGGAGCATTCCGCATCGCACCAGATCTCCCGTGGGCGGATCTCGCCATTGGCATTCATCCGTACACCGCCGTCACTGATGCACCGGGTCGCGCCGCGCTGCTGCAGCGGGCAACCGACCCTCGCGTTGCCGCTATTGGCGAGACGGGAATCGACACGAAGCGTGACTTCGCGCCTCTTGCCGCGCAGATTGAAAACCTGGAGGCACACATTGAGGTGGCGGTGGCACTCGGTAAGCCGCTGATCCTGCACTGCCGTTCGCTCGGCGATGGTGATGAGGCACAGCGTCAGCTCCTCGCAACGATCAAGGGCTCGGCGATCGGCGCTCCGGGTGGTGCGAAGGCCTTCGGTGGTCGAGTCCCATTCATCCTGCACAGCGCTTCGGGGAGCGCCACCTATATCGAAGAGGCACTCGCGCTCGGTGGAGCGGTCTCCATCTCAGGGCTGGCCTTCCGTCCCGAGGAGTCGGCGACAGGGGAGTGGGTGGGTCTCATCCCGCGCGATCGGCTGCTCACCGAGACCGACGCACCGTGGCTGACGATGCCGGGGGCACCTGATCCGCGCCGCAACGAGCCAGCGAACGTTGGGCTGACGCTGGCGTGGATTGCGGAGCGCCGCGGGGAGCCCGTTGAGCCGCTCGCCCGCGCCATTGCGGAGAACTACGACCGCATCTTCCCTCGCGACGCCACGCTCCCACCACGCTTGGAGTTGGCACTCTAAGGCCTCGAGTGCTAACATCGCAGCAAGTGCCTCGTTCGCGTAGGCACAAAGGTGCAGGGGCGGCGATCCCGCCCACAAGGAGGTTCTACCAATGGCCAAGAAGGCAGCACTCCGACCCCTCGGCGACCGCGTCGTCGTCAAGCCAGTCCCGCGCGATGAGAAGACCGCCAGCGGCATCATCCTGCCCGACACGGCGCAGGAGAAGCCACAGGAGGGCGAGGTCGTCGCTGTCGGACCAGGCCGCATCCTTGATGACGGGAAGCGCGAGGCGATTGACGTTAAGGTGGGCGATCGCGTCCTGCACGCAAAGTACGCCGGCACCGAGTTCAAGATCGATGGCGATGAGTTCCTCATCGTGGGCGCCAAGGACATCTTGGCCGTCGTCGACTGACCAACGACCTACCGAAGCAATCCAACCCAAGTAGAGAAGGAGAGACCCAATGGCAAAGCAGGTGGTATTCGACGAGGCGGCACGACGAGCGCTTAAGCGCGGCATCGACAAGCTCGCCGACACGGTCAAGGTCACGATCGGCCCGAAGGGTCGCAACGTGGTGCTCGACAAGAAGTTCGGCGCACCAACCATCACCAACGATGGTGTGACCATTGCACGCGACATTGAGCTCGAAGATCACTTCGAGAATATGGGCGCGCAGCTCCTCAAGGAAGTCGCAACGAAGACGGACGATGTTGCCGGTGACGGCACCACGACCGCCGTTGTGCTCGGCCAGGCGCTCGTGACCGAGGGTCTCCGCAACGTTGCCGCTGGTGCAAACCCAATGGTGATCAAGCGCGGCCTCGACAAGGCGGTTGCCGCCGTTGTCGCCGAGATCAAGGCGCAATCCCGCAAGGTTGAGACGCGCGAGCAGATCGCTGCCGTCGCCTCGATCTCTGCCGCTGATCCAAGCGTTGGCGAGTTGATCGCTGAAGTGATGGAGAAGGTCGGCAAGGACGGCGTGATCACCGTGGAAGAGGGGCAGTCACTCGGACTCGACAAGGAGTACACCGAGGGGATGCAGTTCGACCGTGGCTACATCTCGGCCTACTTCGTGACGAACTCGGATCGCATGGAGGCACAGCTCGACAACCCAGCGATCCTCATTACCGACAAGAAGATTTCGGCTGTTGCCGATGCACTCCCAGCACTCGAGAAGGCGGTCGGCACCGGTCGACCACTCCTGATCATCGCTGAGGATGTGGACGGCGAGGCACTCGCCACGTTGGTGGTGAACAAGATCCGCGGCACCGTACAGGTGCTTGCGGTGAAGGCTCCAGGCTTCGGCGACCGACGCAAGGAGATGCTCCGCGACATCGCGGTGCTGACCGGCGGAACGGTGATCTCGGAAGAGGTCGGCCGCAAGCTCGACAGCGTCACGGCCGAGGATCTCGGTACTGCACGACGCGTCGTTTCGACCAAGGACAACTCGACCATCGTTGATGGCGCGGGGAAGCCAGCCGAGATCAAGGCGCGCATGGCGCAGATCAAGGCGCAGGTCGAGGAGACCACGTCGGACTACGACAAGGAGAAGCTCCAGGAGCGCCTCGCCAAGCTTTCGGGCGGCGTCGCGGTGATCAAGGTTGGCGCTGCCACCGAGGTCGAGCTCAAGGAGAAGAAGCACCGCATCGAGGATGCACTCTCAACGACCCGCGCGGCCGTGGAAGAGGGGATCGTCGCTGGCGGTGGCACCACGCTGCTTCAGTCGCGTGGCGCACTCGACAAGATCAAGCTTGAGGGCGACGAGCAGGTCGGGGTGGACATCGTCCGCCGCGCCCTCGAGGCTCCAGCCCGTCAGATCGCAGAGAACGCCGGCGCCCGTGGCGACGTCGTGATCGAGGCAATCCTGAAGGCGAAGAAGGGAACCGGCTTCGACGCGTCGACCGACACGATGGT
>JBIIGQ010000051.1:0-4503 GCA_044236365.1 Candidatus Limnocylindrus sp.
TTTGATAGGGCGCATGTGGAAGGCCAGTGATGGCTGCAGCAAAGCGCTACTAACGGTCGAGGGCTTGACCTCCACGACGCCTCTTCGGCGCCCGTGGTCGTTTTGGATACACCCCCGATGAAACAGAAACTGATCGATGTTTTCAGTCATGGATTCGGACTTCGCCAAGCGGAGCCCGGTGACATTTGCGGAGAGGCCATACCCGTTCCCATCCCGAACACGGAAGTCAAGCTCTCCAGCGCCGAAAATACTGAGGGGGCAGCTCCTCGGCAAGATAGGACGTCGCCGGGCTCTTTGGCGTCCTGGGGGGTTTCGTCGGGTATCCTCCGAACGTGGAACCTTTGAACGCAACTCCGTGCCCCTGGCTCCTCGACCCAAGCGGAGCAATCACCGTCACCCCTTTGCGCACCCTCAGCCGCTGCGGCGCCGAACCTACGCGCCCCGAGCTCGCCAAGGCCACTCGTGCGGAGCGCTGCATCGTGGGCGGCGACTGCCAGATTCGCCAGGCGCGCGAGGCGCAACTCGGCACACTCGCCACCAGCCTCGCCCCTCGTCAGCCTGTGGGCGACGCCGCGGTCATTAGTAGCGCCGCACTCCCTCGCCCGTCGAACGGTTCGCCGTGGCTTCGCGTGCTGTTCGTGGTCGTGCTCGCCGCCGTTATCACCGTTGCGAGCGGCCCCGTGGCTGGCGCTGTCGGTCCGATTGTGACCTCCATCATTGGGTCACTCACGACACCAGGGGAGGCCACCCCGACCCCCTCAATTGAGGCGACCCCAACATCCAGCCCGACCGAGTCGCCGACGCCCAGCCCTTCGCCGAGCGACTCGCCGAGCCCATCCACTTCGCCATCGGGGAGCCCCGACGTGCAGAAAACGTACGTGGTGCAGCAGGGAGACAGCCTCTACAGCATCTCAGCCACACTCAATCTCGGGGAGAACGGGGTGCAGGACCTGATTAGGCTGAACGGCATCACTGACCCAACCAAGATCAGACCCGGGCAGGTCCTCAAGCTCCCATAACCCCAGGCCGAGTGCGGGGGGCTGTGGTAGGCTCGCCGAACGCGATCGCGAGATTGCGCCACCTGCTTCTGCTGGCGGCGTCACCTCCTGAGCGCGAATACGTCGTAAGGAGAACTACAAACTTGAACGAAGAACTGACCCCTGGCGCCGCCGATATTGAGGCGGGTGCCGACGCTGGAGCAGCAGCTCCAGCACGCAAGGCGAAAGCCCCTGCAAAGCCGAAGAGCGTCAAGGTGAAGGCAACAGATTCGACGGAGACCCCTGCGGTCGACCTCATCGATGTCGCATCTGCCGAATCGGCACCAGTAGCCACCGAGGCACCAGTCGCAGCGCCAGCCGCTGCGCCAGCGCCACGTGTGTGGACCGGCCCTGAGCCAACCACCATGGAAGAGTTGCTCGCCGGTGCAGGCATGCCAATCAAGAATCTCAAGCAGGGCGACGTCCTCGACGGCATTGTTGTGCGCGTCGATAAGGACGAGGTCCTCGTTGACATTGGCGCGAAGAGCGAAGGTGTTGTTTCGAGCCGTGAACTTCACGGCCGCAACGGCGAAGAGGGCCCAGCCCTCACCGTCGGCGACACCGTACTCGTCTACGTCATGCAGCCAGAGTCGGAAGATGGGCACGTTGTGCTCTCAATCCGCCGCGCCGGCATGGAGCGCAAGTGGCGCACGATGCAGGAGCAGCTCGACGCCGGCACCATCATTGAGGCCGCCGTCATCGATCACAACAAGGGTGGACTCATTGTTGACTGTGGCATTCGCGGCTTCGTGCCGATCAGCCAGATCGTCGACTTCCCGCGCCGCCCAGCTGGCGACGCACCGCGTGACGCCATCCAGGAGATTGCCGAGAAGCTGCAGCCGTACGTTGGCCGCAAGCTGCGCATGAAGATCTTGGAGGTGAACCGCAAGGGGAACCGCCTGATCCTCTCCGAGAAGGTTGCGCACTATGAGGAGCGCCGCGGTAAGCGCGACGAACTCTTCAGCACCCTTTCGGTTGGCCAGCGCGTTGCCGGTGTGGTGCGCTCGATCGCGCCATTCGGACTCTTCGTTGACCTTGGCGGCATCGACGGACTCATTCACAAGAGTGAGATCAGCTGGTCGAAGGTTGCCAACCCAGAGGCCGGCTACAACGTTGGCGACTCGGTTGATGCCGAAGTCATCGACATCAACACGGAGCGCGGGCGCATTAGCCTCTCGATCCGCAAGTTGCAGCCAGACCCATGGAACGCGGCAATCGCCGACATCAAGATTGGCGATTTCGTTGAGGGAACCATCACCAAGCTGGTGAACTTCGGTGCCTTCGTGCGCGTGCGCGACGGACTCGAGGGACTCATCCATATCAGCGAGCTCTCGCACAATCGCGTCACCCATCCGGGCGACGTGGTGAAGGACGAGCAGACGCTGAAGCTGAAGGTGATCAGCCTTGACTCTGAGCGACACCGTCTCGGACTCAGCCTCAAGCAGGCCGAAGAGACTCCAGTGCGAGAAACGCCAGCCGCCGAGCCGAAGCGCGAGACGCGCCGAGCTCGACCAGAGCGAAGCTTCTCTATGGATGACGCCGTACAGGAGCCAGAGGGTGGTATCGACACCACGCTCGCGGCAGCCTTTGCCGGAATCCGCGAGAAGATCGCCGAGACGGCCGATGACGCTGCTGGAAGCGACGGCGAGACGAAGAAGAAGCGTGCCCCAAAGAAGGCCGATGACGGCGAGAGCGCGACGGAGGCCATTGAAGAGGCCCTCGCCGACGCCGCCCCAGAGGCCCCTGCCGATCAGGCCTAGTCCCGCGGGGGTGTTGAGCCCCTTCGTGAAGCGCCCAATCGGAGTGGTAGACTTCCTCTCCGCACAACTGCCTGGCGACCTACGCCTGGGAGCGGGGATCGGAGGAGCGCATGGCCACGGCTGACCGCTTCGATCGCTTCACGGATCGCGCCCGCAAGGTGCTGACGCTCGCCCAAGACGAGGCGCAGCGCTTCAACCACAACTACATCGGCACAGAGCACCTGCTGCTTGGCCTTGTCCGCGAGGGCGAGGGCGTCGCGGCGAAGGTGCTGGAGAACCTCAACGTTGAGCTGGCCAAGGTTCGCCAGGCGGTTGAGTTCATCATCGGTCGGGGTGAGCGCCCCGTTGTTGGCGAGATCGGCCTGACGCCACGGGCGAAGAAGGTCATCGAACTCGCCATTGATGAGGCGCGCCGCTTGGGCCACAACTACATCGGCACCGAGCACCTCCTCCTCGGCCTCGTGCGCGAAGAGGGGGGGATCGCCTCCGGCGTGCTCGAATCCCTCGGCGTCAGCCTGGAGAAGGTTCGCCACGAGGTGGTGCGCGTGCTCAGCCAGTCATCGACCCCGACCGCGCAACCAACCGAGCGCCGCAGCGGCTCGAAGACCCCAACGCTCGACGCCCTCGGCATCGACCTCACAGAGGCGGCCCGCTCCGGACGCCTTGACCCAGTGATTGGTCGCGAGAAGGAGATCGAGCGCGTCATTCAGGTGCTCGCGCGCCGCACAAAGAACAACCCAGCACTCATCGGTGAACCAGGCGTCGGCAAGACAGCAATCGCCGAGGGGCTCGCGCAGCGCATCGTCAAGGGCGATGTTCCTGCGCCGCTGCTCGACAAGCGCGTCGTCACTCTCGACATGGGCTCGCTCGTTGCCGGCACAAAGTACCGCGGCGAGTTTGAGGAGCGCCTCAAGAAGGTGCTCGAAGAGCTGCGCGCCTCGCGCGACGCGATCCTCTTTGTTGACGAGTTGCACACCCTCGTCGGCGCTGGCGCCGCCGAAGGCGCAATCGATGCTGCAAACATCTTGAAGCCGCCACTCGCGCGCGGCGAGATCCAGTGCATCGGCGCAACCACGCTCGACGAGTACCGCAAGCACATCGAGAAAGACCCAGCTCTCGAGCGCCGCTTCGCACAGGTCTTGGTGGCCGAACCATCGTCGGACGAGACGATCGAGATCCTGAAGGGGCTACGCCCGCGCTACGAGGCGCACCATAAGGTTCGCATCTCGGACGAGGCGCTCGCCTCGGCGGTGGAGCTCTCCGTTCGCTACATCAGCGATCGGCAGCTGCCAGATAAGGCGATTGATGTGATCGACGAAGCCTCGAGCCGCGTGATGTTGCGACACTCATCGCCTCCTGCCGACTTGCGCTCGGCCCGCCGCGAGGCCGACGCCGTTGAGCGCGATCAGCGCGATGCGGAGGCGGCCGGTGCCTTTGATCGCGCCCTCTCGCTGCGTAACCAGGGCGAAGGGCTAAAGAGCCGCATCGAAGAGCTTGATCGCGCTTGGCGCCTGAGCCTGAATCTTCCGCCAGCACCAGGATCCACCGCTCCCGCCGCCGCGCCTGTGGCCGCGCCTGAGGTCGCGGCAGATGCACCGATTGCGATTGCCGCCCCAGCTGCACCTGAGTCGCGCGAAGACACGCGCCCGGTCGTGACCGAAGAGGAGGTCGCCGCCGTCGTCTCTATGTGGACCGGCATCCCAGTG
>JBIIGQ010000052.1:0-4411 GCA_044236365.1 Candidatus Limnocylindrus sp.
TCGAAGAGGCGGCGGAACTGGGTCTCGCCAATGCGATAGACGCGGCGCATCTTCTGCTTCTCGCGAAGCTGGAGGCCGTAGTCACCAACCTTGCGGCGGCGCATCATGTGCATGCCTGGAGGGGTTGGGCGCTTCTCGAATGAGCACTTCTTCGTATAGCAGCGCGCGCCCTTCAAGAAGAGCTTCGCGCCCTCTCGACGGCACTGGCGGCAGACTGGTCCGGTATCTCGACCCATGCTTCTACTCCCCTAGACTCGGCGCTTCTTTGGAGGACGGCAGCCATTGTGTGGCAGCGGCGTCACATCGGTGATTGCAGTGATGTCGAGGCCTGCGGTCTGAAGGCCGCGGATTGCCTGCTCGCGTCCGGCGCCTGGTCCCTTTACGAAGACGGCAACAGAGCGAAGTCCGTGCTCCATCGCCTTGCGTGCAGCTGCCTCAGCTCCGAGCGATGCGGCGTATGGCGTGCTCTTGCGCGAGCCCTTGAAGCCTGCGACGCCGCCCGAACCCCACGAAAGCACCGCACCGGTCAGGTCGGTGATGGAGACGAGGGTGTTGTTGAACGACGCAGCGATGTGCACATGCCCAACAGGCACGTTCTTCTTCTCGCGACGTCGAACCTTCGGTGCGCGCTTCTTCTTCTCTTCAGCCATCTCTCTACCTACTTCTTCTCAATCTTCTTGCCGGCGACGGTCTTACGAGCGCCACGGCGCTGTCGTGCGTTGGTCTTCGTGCGCTGTCCGCGCGACGGGAGGTTCTTGCGATGTCGGGTGCCACGATAGGTGCCGACTTCGATCAGACGCTTGATGTTCATGGCGATCTCACGGCGCAGGTCACCCTCGACCTTGCGGCCCTTGTCGATGACTTCGCGCAGTCGGTTGACCTGGTCTTCGGTGAGGTCGCGCACGCGCGTGTCGGGATTGATGGAGGTCTGCGCCAAGATCTTCTGGCTGGTGGTTAGGCCGATGCCGAAGATGTAGGTAAGGGCGATCTCAACACGCTTCTCGCGCGGAATATCGACGCCTGCAATACGAGCCATCAGTTAACCCTGTCGCTGCTTGTGCTTTGGGTTTTCGCAAATGACCATGACGCGACCGTGCCGCTTAATCACGAGGCACTTGTCGCAACGAACCTTGACCGACGCAGATACTTTCACTCGTTCTCCTGCTGTGAGCGGCGCACCGCTCGTGCTGCTACTTCAACCGGTAGGTGATCCGACCCTGGGTCAGATCGTATGGCGAGAGTTCGACCTTCACCCGATCACCTGGAAGGATTCGGATGAAATTCGTCCGAAGCTTTCCACTGATATAGGCGCGGATCCGGTGGCCGTTTTCAAGCTCAACCACGAACGATGTGTTCGGTAGCGGCTCTACAACGGTCCCCTCGACCTCGATCGAATCCTTCTTCGCCAACAAACCCCCGATCAGAACGCGTTACTGGATCTCGGAAGACCGAGACGGCGCGCTACGGAGTCCGCAGACGCGCGAAGGGAGACAATAGCAGAGCCCCACGATCCCCGCACATAGGGGGCGTTCATGACCCTCTCGTCAGGATGGTGGAGCCCCCCGCCACGATGGCGATACTGTCCTCCCAGTGGGCCGCGAGGCCCCCATCAATTGTTACAACCGTCCACTCGTCGTCCATGACCCCCACCTCGGGTGAGCCGAGGGTGAGCATCGGCTCGATCGCCAGGCAGTGCCCCTCCGCCAGGGTCAAGCTCTTCCGGCCAGTGCGGTAGTTGGGCACCTGCGGGGCCTCGTGCATGGCACGGCCGATGCCATGGCCAACATAGGGACGGACAATTCCGTACCCCGCCCGCAGGGCGACATCCTCAATGGCGCCAGAGATCTCTTCAATGGTGGCCCCTGGTCGGGCGGCGGCGATGCCGGCATCCAGCGCCTCACGGGTCACCGCCACCAGGCGCTTCGCCTCCGGGGAGCCCTCGCCGACCACAAAACTGCGTGCCCCGTCGGCATGCCAGCCGTCCCAGATGGCCCCCGCGTCAATAGAGACGAGCATCCCCTCCTTGATCTCGCGGTCACCAGGGATGCCGTGGACGACCTCACTATCGAGCGAGATACAGATAAAGGCGGGGAAGCCGTGGTACCCCTTGAAGTTCGAGGTGGCGCCGTGGCGCGCAATGCAGCGCTCCGCGATCGCATTGAGCTCCGCCGTGCTCGCCCCTGGAACGGCCGCCTCTTGGATCAGCTCATGGATTTCGGCAACGATGGCGCCTGCGCGGCGCATTGAGGCAATCTCGCTGGGGCTCTTGCGCGTGATTGCACCCATGGCTAGGCCGTCAGTCCAGCGGCCGCGGCGGCCGCAGCGAGGCGACCTTGGACCTCGTCAATGGCTCCAACACCGTTCACCTCAGTGAGCCGGCCAGATGCGCGGTAGAGCTCCACCACGGAGTCAAGCCCTGCAAGCTGATTCGCCAATCGAGCCGCAACAGTCTCCGGCGCGTCGTCGCTTCGCGTGATCAGCGCCGAACCGCACACGTCGCAAACGCCAGCGCTCTGCGGCGGGCGGCTGAGCAAGTGATAGGAGCGGCCGCACGAGGGGCAGACGCGCCGTGCGGTGAGACGCTCTTCAAGGATCGCACGGTCAACTTTCAGGAGTACGGCGCTGATCGCGCGGCCACTCGCCGCATACGCAGCATCAAGCGCCGCCGCCTGTGCTGGATTGCGCGGAAAGCCGTCCAGGATGACGCGGCTTGCTGCGTCTGGCTTGGCGAGACGTGCTTGGATCATGTTGATCGTGACTTCGTCGGGAACCAGCTGTCCAGCATTGATGAACTGCTGTGCGGCAAGACCGAGCGGCGAGCCAGCTGCAATCTCTGCACGGAAGAGGTCGCCAGTCGCAACGTGGGCTGCCCCCGTTGCTGCGGAGAGTGCCTCCGCTTGCGTCCCCTTCCCTGCGCCTGGGGCGCCGAGAAGGACGAGGATCACTTAATAAAGCCCTCATAGTTTCGCATCAACATCTGCGCCTCGAGCTGCTTCATTGTTTCCACCACAACGCTCACTGCGATCAGAAGGCCAGTGCCGCCGAGGCTTACGCCAAGTCCGCCGAGATCACCGAAGAGTGTGGCGAGCGCATATGGCGAAACCGCAATGAAGCCCAAGAAGAGTGATCCGAGCAGGGTGATGCGCGTCACAACCTTCCCGAGATACTCCTGCGTTGGCATGCCTGGTCGAATACCTGGGATGTAGCCGCCATTTTTGCGCAGCTGATCGGCGGTTTCATCAGGCTTGAAGGTAAATGCCGTGTAGAAGTAGGTGAACGCCACCGTCAGGATGAAGTAGAACGGAAGGTAGACAAGCTCGTTCTGTGGTCCAAGTGTGTCAACGATCCACTGCGCTCCAGCCTTCACCCAGTCTACTTCTGAGGCGGTGAAGTAGCCGGCGATCTGCGCTGGGAAGAGCAGGATGCTCATGGAGAAGATGATCGGGATTACGCCAGCCTGGTTCACCTTGAGCGGAAGGAACGTGCGGCCACCCTGGTAGACGCGATTGCCGCGGACACGGCTCGCATACTCAACCGGAATGCGTCGCTGCCCTTCGGTGATCAAGATGATCCCAGCAACGGCGGCAGCACCGAGGACAACGAAGGCCAGCAGAACAGCAAGGTCAGGGGCGCTGAAGAATTCCTGAATTGCACCTGGTACGCGGCCGATGATGCCGGCGAAGATGATGAAGCTGATCCCGTTGCCGATCCCGCGCTCGGTGACAAGCTCGCCGATCCACATGAGCAGCAGCGAACCTGTCGTGAGGATGACGATCTGCACGAGCGTCTCTGGGCTGGCGAGGTCAAAGCGGGTGGTCAGCACGTTCTGGCTGTTGAGGAGAGCGAGGAAGGCGTAGCTCTGCAGCAACGCGAGCGGCACGGTCAGGTAGCGGGTGTACTGGTTGATCTTGTTGCGGCCGTACTCCCCCTCGCGGCTCAGTTCGATCAGGCGCGGCACCACGCCGCTCATGAGCTGCATGATGATCGAGGCGTTGATGTATGGGTTCAGGCCCAAGCCAACGACGCTGAATCGCGCGAGCCCACCACCTGAGAAGAGGTCGAGGAGGCCAAAGAGGGCGTTGTCCTTGAAGAAATCTGAGAGGGCGGCCGGATCAGCACCCGGTACTGGCACGTGGCTGAGCAGGCGGAAGACCACGAGCATTGCAGCAACGAAGAAGAGCTTGCGTCGAATCTCGGGGGTTCGGAACGCATTCACTAGAGTGTCAATCATCGTTCGTCTCCTTCCCCGCTATTCGTAGGCAGAATGGCCTACCGCGACCTAACCCTTAGGCGTCTGCGCCGTCGGTCTCTGCAGCCTTAGTGGCGCGCTTTGCTGGAGCCTTCTTCCCTGGTGTTGGAGCGTTCTTCCCCGCCTTCACCCCTACTGGGGCCGCTGAGGCAGGAGTCGCAA
>JBIIGQ010000053.1:0-4311 GCA_044236365.1 Candidatus Limnocylindrus sp.
GCATGGGTTGCGATCGCGGTACTGGCGCTGAGCTCAAGTGTGCTGGAGTTCTCCATTGTCGGCCAAAATCAAATCGGCCTGATCTTGCGCCTCTCCGCTATTGGCATCGGCCTCGTTGCAGCACTCCCTGAGAACCTCTTTGAGCGCGAGGCCCTCCGCCGAGATCTCGCCTTGCGCAACCTGGTGCGCACCCTGCGCGAGCACCCTGTGGTCGTCGCCAGCGCGATTGCCGGCCTCCTGCTCGGCCTGGTGCCACTCGCGCTCCCTATTGAATCAAGCAGCGATGCACTTCGAGCCGCTGGCATTGCACTTCTCGTCGTTGGCCTGCCACCACTCCTAACCAGTCGCTTCATTGAGGCCACGACGCGCGCGGCGGTCGTGACCCTTGCGGGGACCATGCTCCTGCGCACGTCGATCTTTGGGGCACTCGACCCGCTGACGGCGCTAACCATTGGCGCAGGGTTCGCCTGCATCCTGGTGGTTGGTGGCAGCGTGGCTACGCGCATCTCGAATGCTGAGGAGGAGCGATGACCGCCGAGATTGCACTCGCGGCAATCCGGGCGCTCTTCCCGCTGCTCATGGCGCTGAGCTCGCTTGCCCTGGTTCCACTCATTCGACTCTGGCGCGGTCCGCAGCGTGATGATGCTGCGACCTACGCAACGTTTGGCGTGCAGCTCCTACTGCTCGCGACCTCCGTTGGTGCAGCGCTCGCCGGCGCTGGCTACCTCTCAACGCTCAAACTGGGCCAGATCACCATTGACCCTTCAGAGCCTGGTCGTTTGCTCGTGCTGCTCGGCGGCGTCGTCTTCGCGGTGATCGTCGGCGCGGGAGAGGGGCGCCGAGCCGGCACCATGGGACAGATCGCACTCTTCGGCATCGCCGCGATCGACTTCGCACTGGCAATTCCATCTGGGATCGCACCAATTGCGCTCCTCCTCTTTGCCAGCTTGGGCATCTCAGGGGCCGCGGCAAGTGGCAAGGATGATGTAGGCCGTGCGCGTGCCGTCTTCCGCGATCTGCGAACCGTCTCACTCTTGCTTCCCGCCGTCGTCATCGCTGAGATTTTGCGTACGGCAATCTCCTACGCCGCGGTCGACGCGTCGTATGCCACCCCCGCATCGCTTGCTGCTGGAACAGCCCTCGGCGTCTCCCTCGTCCTCATCGTGGCCGCAGGCGTCTTCCCCTTCCATGGCCGACTGATCAAGATCTTCGAGGCGCTCCCAATTGTCGGTTCACTCCTTGTTGGTGTGTGGATCCCCTCGGCGCTCGCGCTCATCGTCATGAGTGAACTCTCTGTTCTGGCGAGCAGCATCACGGACCCTCTCGGTGGCGCGATCGTGCCTGGCATCTTGCTGGCGGGTGCTGCAACCCTGGTCTTCGGTGCGGTCTCCGCCCTGCTCAATGACGACATCGGCGAGATCGTTGGGTTCATGGCGGTAGGAAACGCGGGTTGGCTGGCGCTCGCCGCTGCAGCCTCGCTCCAATCACCAGCCGACACGTCGTCACGCCTCATCGTGCTCCCGGGGCTGCTGACCATCTCACTCTTTGGTCTCTGGCTCGTGAGCGTACGGCGACGATATGGAACCACCTCAATCAGTGAGCTTGGTGGATGGGCACGACGCACTGGGGCAAACGGAATCGCGCTCGCCGCCGCGATCATTGCCCTCACCGCTCTACCACCTGGCGTCGTGCTGGCCGCCCGACTCAACCTTCTGGTGCTTGGCGGCAATCCACTCATCGCACTCTTTGCGATAGTCGGTCAGATCCTCTTGATCGTTGCGGCGATTCGACTTCTTCTCGTCGGCTTCACACCGCAGAGCCAGACGGTGCACGAGGCAGAGACTCGGCCGTTCGCCAATCTCATCACCATCTCGCTCGTTGCTGGATCGCTCTTCGTTGCAGCGGCAGCCGCTGGCTGGCTCGCCCTTGAATCTGGTGGAACTGGTCCGCTCCCGCCGGCGCCGAGCGTCTCGCCAGGAACGAGTTTTGATCCGCTGCCAAGCAGTGAGCCGAGCGTTGAGCCGACGCCGGACGCCACGGTATCGCCGAGTGTGATGCCGTCAGGTAGCGGGGAGATCTCGCCAGCGCCGTAGCGACCATCGGTCGCGGGGGGAGCTACTCCTCGTCGGAGAGAATCCAAGCGTCGGTGGCGCGGGTGTACTCAACAAGACCACCCTCTGGGAACCAGAGTGCAATCTCTGCCACGGCGGTTTCTGGTGCATCAGATGCATGGATCAAATTCTTTGCCGTCTCCAGCGCGAAGTCGCCGCGAATGGTTCCGGGGGCCGACTCGTGTGGCTTCGTTGCGCCGACCATGGAGCGAACCACCGCAATCGCGTTTGGCCCCTCAAGGACCATCGCGACAACTGGGCCCGACGAGATGAATTCCACGAGGCCCTTGAAGAAGGGGCGCGCTGCGTGCACGGCGTAGTGCGTCTCAGCGAGCTTCGCGCTCACCGGCGTGATCTTGAGGGCAACAATCTTGAGGCCGCGCTCTTCGAATCGCGTGATCACGCGACCAGCAAGCTGGCGCTGTACGCCGTCTGGCTTGACGAGAACAAGGGTGCGCTGGCTGGTGCTCATAGCTGCAGGTTAGCCGATCTCGTTCGAGTGCGGTTTATCGTCACTCGCCGTTGGCCACGCCCCAGTTGGAAGTTCAATCTGCACATACTGCTCGCCGCGATACTCAAGCCAACTCTTCACCGGCGCAGCATCTGGAACCTGGGTACCGGCCTGGTACTCGATCTCGACCGCATCGGCGCCTGAGCGCAGCACATAGCGCAGGTTTCCTGGCTCGCTTAGATCGAACTCAATGCTCTCAAAGGCATCAACATTAATCGTGATGGTGAGCGGGGTGAAGATTGATGAGACCTCAGGATCGTCGCCCAGCACCTCCTCGACCCAGCCGTGGCCGCGAACGATCTGCTCGCCATCGCGGAGGTGGCGATAGGAGACCGTTTGGTGCAGGAGGGGGCGGAGGATATTCGCCTTATCGGCGCGCTGTACAACGAGGCCTCGGTTAACGAAGAGGCCGGGGGCGCGGTCGTGCTGTTCGTGATCCATGAGGGAGAGAGCCTACCGCAGAGCGGCTCCCCGCCGCACCCGCGCCGCCCGCCCTATCATTGCGCGGTGCGCTACGCCGTTGATCTCGGGAATAGTGCGGCGAAGGCCGCCCTGCTTGACGGCGCCGTGGTGCGCCTCCCCGCCCCTGCTGATCCCCGCGACGCCGTCGCCTGGAGTGGCGTCGCCGCCGAGCTGATCGCGGCGATCCGAGCCGATGCGCAGCGTGCAGGTGAGCCAGCAAGCCTTCGCGTTGCGAGCGTGGTCCCAGCCGGTGCCGATGCGCTCAAGGCTGCCGCTGCGAACGCAGCGATCGCCGCTGAATTCGTAAACGTGGCCGATGTTCCGCTCGAGCTGGCACTCACCCCACCCGCCCAGATTGGCATCGATCGACTCCTTGCCGCATGGCTCGCCTACACGGAGTACGGCGCCCCCGCACAGCGCGGCGCAATCGCAGTGACTCTTGGGACCGCACTCACCCTCACCTGCGTCGATCGAAGTGGCCGCCTTCTTGGTGGTGCGATCGCCCCCTCGCCGGTACTCGCCTCTCGCGCCTTGGCCAGCGGTGCCGCGGCACTCCCGCTCGTTGCCATCTATGACGAGAGCCCCGAACTTGCGGGGCCGATCGGTGCAGATACCGCCGAAGCGCTTGGCTCAGGAATCCTTCGCGGCGCACGTGGCGCACTTACCGCACTGATTGCGGAATCCATCGCAGAGATGTCGCGCCGAGATCCAGGTGCACCGACGCCCGCCGTGGTCCTCAGTGGTGGCGCGGCGCTCGCCGGCTGGTGCGCCACAATTGCAGCCGACCATCGCGATGCCGAGTTTGTGTTGCGTGCGATCAACGCACTTCCCGCAGCGGTGCGTGCATGAGCAAGCGCCTCGCCGGACGACTCGTTGTCCTCGGCATCACTGGTTCCATCGCCGCCTACAAGTCGCCCGAGATCGTGCGCGCACTGCGCGCCGAGGGTGCTGATGTGCAGGCGCTGCTCACCCCAGCTGCCACGCGCTTCGTCTCGCCCCTGACACTGCGCACCCTTACCGGCCACGCCGTTGATGCCGACCTGCTCGACCTTCTCCCCGACGGTCGCATCGGTCACATCGTTGCCGCCGACGCGGCTGACGCGATCTTGATCGCGCCAGCAACGGCACAGTGGATCGGCGCCATGGCGAGCGGTCTCGCCGGCGATGTGGTCACCGCCGCCTGCCTCGCCACCACTGCGCCGGTGATCGTGGCGCCGGCTATGGATG
>JBIIGQ010000054.1:0-4310 GCA_044236365.1 Candidatus Limnocylindrus sp.
GAAAAATCTCCGCCCGCCTTGATCTCGGCAAGGATCGCCTCAGCCTTGGCCTTCGCCGCTGCACGTGTGGCGGCCGTCGGCTTCTTCGTCTTCGGGTCGTTGGCGGCATCGATGCTGATGCGGCGGAAGAGTCGCAGCTCTGGAAGCGTTGTCTCTTTGGCCCATTCGCTCGCAACCACGGCGGGATCGGCGGTGACGCCATTTGCCGCAGCGAGGTCTCGGATCAGTAGTGTGTCAACCAGATCGGTCGTGACCTGGTTGCTAATTGCCTCTGCCTGCTGATTCAGCTCCTGGAGGGCAGCGTCACCGGCACTGTTCGTCATGGTGCCGGCGGCAACACGGGCGCGAATACGGGAGCCCTGCAGCGCAATCTGAAAGGCGGCCACCTCAGCGCGAGCCTTTGCCTCCGCCTTGTTGAATCCGGCGTCGTTCACTTGTACCGCCGGGGCCCAGGTGCTGTCGTACACGGAGTAGCCGGCAACGCCAACGAGAAGTGCGCCAGCGAGGCCGATGGCAACGACAAATGAGAGGTTGGTGAGGGCGGTTTTGTCGGCGGCCTGATACTTGGCGGCGGCTCGGGCGCGTAGGCGTGCGATTGGGTTCATGCTCAGTGATCCTCCTTCAGTCGGGGCCCTATTAGGGGCAGTATAGGGGGGACGGGTGCTATTCTCGCCCTCTCATGACGACCCACAGCACGGAACTGACCGTCGGTAGGCCGCGCCGCGGCACTATTGGCACCATCTTTGAGAGCCTCGCTTCTCTTGTGGAGCGCCGCCGGCTTGTCTGGTACCTGACAATCTCCGAGATCCGGAACAAAGGGGCCAACTCCCTTCTTGGCAACATCTGGTGGTTCCTCGACCCTGCCCTCCAGCTCTTCGTCTATTTCTTGCTGGTCAGCGTCATCTTCCAGCAGGCTCAGCCGGCAATCCTCCTCTTCCTCGGCTCTGCCATCCTCCCCTGGAAGTGGTTCTCCGCTGCGCTTGCCTCAGCCACGACTTCCGTACGCAGCCGAGAACAGGTGATGCGTCAGATCGCCTTCCCCCATATCGTCCTTCCTGCCTCTTCCGTATTCGCCAGCGTCGCAAACTTTGCTTTCGCCCTCGTGCCGCTCGGGGCGCTTTACCTGCTCTACCCCGATCGGCTCACCCCTTGGGCACTCGCGGTCCTTCCTGTCGCGGCGGTGCAGTTCCTCTGGACGGTTCCAGTCGTCATCATGCTCAGCGCAGTCGCCGTCTTCTTCCGCGATATTTCAAACTTCATCCCCCATGGGCTGCGCATCTGGTTCTATCTCTCTCCCGCGCTCTTTCCGCTCGAAAAACTCCAGGCGCTCGGTGACCAGTACCCATGGTTCGGCTTCTTTGTCACCATCAACCCATTCACCTGGCTCTTCTCTGGGTATCGCGACGCGCTCTACTACGGTCGCTCCCCGGAGTGGGAGGTGCTTGGCATCCTCGCTCTCGCCTCAATTCCAGCAACGCTGCTCTCGATCTACCTCTTCCGACGGGTTTCGCCGCTCTTTGTGAAGGTGCTCTAGATGGCGCTGCGAAGACGCTCACGCGTGAAGGCTGCACCGCCTCCGATTCTGCTCACTGGACTCGGCGTGCAGTACGACCTACGACTCAGCAAGAAACGCAAGCTGCGAGATACGGTCCTGCGGGATGGCCGCCACTCCCAGAGTGGCAAGTTTTGGGCACTGCGTGACATTGACTTTCGTGTTGAGGCGGGTGAATCCGTTGCCGTGATTGGACCGAATGGTGCAGGGAAGAGCACCATGCTGCAGGTGCTGGCCGGCATTCTTGAGCCCTCGGTCGGTAAGGTTGAAGTTCGGGGTAAGATCGCGACCCTCTTGCAGCTTGGGGCCGGTTTTGATCCAGAGCTCAATGCGCGCGAGAACACGCTTCTTGTCGGCGAGTTCCTTGGGATTCCCCACAAAGAGATGGTGCGGCGCGTACCAGCAATCCTTGAATTTTCTGGGCTTGGTGAATTTGCGGATGCAGAGGTGCGCACCTACAGTTCAGGTATGCGCGCTCGACTTGGATTCAGCGTCGCGACCTCTGTTGAGCCAGATGTACTGCTGCTTGATGAGGTGCTCTCGACTGGCGATGCCGCCTTCATTGAAAAGTCGCGGGGTCGCATTACAGAGTTGATGAAGCGGGCGCGAGCAATTGTCTTCGTGACGCACGACCTTGACTCTGCAGCTGCCTTCTGCACGCGTGCGATTGAGCTTGAGGGGGGCCGAATCGTGGCCGATGGACCAGCGAAGCGAGTTGTTGCCGCCTACAAGAAGAAGATGGCGAAGCGTGCTGCTACGGCGTCTCGCTCGGATCAGGCAGCCCGCCGCGGTAGTTGAGGATTACGAGCAGCGTTCTTACGGAATCGAGATCCAGCGTCGGCTCCACATCCGCGCTCTGGAGCACTGCAGAGGTAACGGTGTTTACCGCCACCACTCGGCCCACAGAGAGACCTCGTGGGAAGGCCGAGCGTAACGTTGGGCTCAGCTCAATTCCAGAGGTGGTGATCTCGGCTCCTACAAGCACCTGGCGCTGCGCGTCAACATCATCAAATGCGAGTGGGTTGGCGGCACGCCCTCGAACCTGACCGATCGCACCCGTAGCGGCGACCTCAGAGGTAACCGAGAACTCTGGATCGGTGAGAAGGCGGACCTGGCAGCTCTGTTCTGATACTTGCACGACTCGCCCAGCGAGTGATGCGCCTGCGCCAATGACGACATCGCCAATCTTGACGCCATCAACGCTACCAACATCGAGAATGATGTAGCGACGATCAATCGCAAAATCTCGTGCAACCACCTGGGCTGCCACCGTGGTGAATGAGGTCGTGGCACGAAGGTCAAGAGTTGCCTGGAGCTCCGCTACCTCACGTTCAAGGCTGGCGATCCGGGCCGCTTCGGAGACGAGCTGTTCTCGCTCTTCAAGCAGCGCTGTAAGGCGCGCCTGTAGGCTTCGGATGTCGACAAAGAGATCGCGGACTGAAGCGAAGCCTCGCCCTACCGCGGCAACGGGCTCGCTGACCGAGCGCACCACCTCCCCCGCTGCACCTTGAACGGCGAGCACCGGTGCGCTCGCAGAGAAGAGGAAGAGGAGTCCGTTCAGGGCAAGCACGACACCGACCGCAAGAAGGCCGGCTCGTGGATTACGTTCTCCGCGGTCTCGGGGGAGCATGAAGGGCTTAGCGGAGTGGGCGCTGGTAGGTCTCGGGGACGAGCATCTTCTCGAGCGCCTCAACCTCTTCCAGGATGATGCCAGTGCCGCGTACAACGCAGGTCAGCGGATCATCGGCAATGCGGACTGGCATCTTCGTTTCGGCTGCAAGGCGCACATCCATGCCCAGCAGAAGCGCACCACCGCCGGCGAGAACGATTCCCTGATCCATGATGTCTGCCACAAGTTCCGGAGGCGTCTCTTCAATGGTGTCGCGCACCGCGTTCACAATTTCAATAATCGACGGCTCAAGCGCTTCTCGTACCTGTGGGGCTGCTACCTCAACCGCGCGAGGCAAGCCGGTGAGCAGATCACGGCCGCGGAAGGTGATCCGCTGCGAGTCCCACTCGCCGGAGTGCGCCGAACCGACGGCCATCTTGATGTCTTCAGCGGTACGCTCGCCCAGCAGAAGGTTGTACTGACGGCGGGCATAGGCAACGATGTTCTCATCCATCTCGTCGCCTGCAATACGAATGCTGCGCGCGGTCACGATGCCGCCGAGGGAGGTTACGGCGACCTCGGTGGTGCCGCCACCAATGTCAACGATCATGCTCCCGTTTGGCTCACCAACGGCGAGGCCGGCGCCGATCGCGGCGGCCATCGGCTCTTCAACGAGACGAACCCAGCGTGCACCTGCCCGAATCGCAGCGTCGCGCACAGCGCGCTTCTCAACTTCAGTCACGCCAGAAGGGATACCGATGATCATGCGAGGTCGGGCGGAGAGCCACCCGCCCTGATGCACCTTGCGCACGTAGTAGCTAATCATCTGCTCCGTGACTGCGGCGTCGGAGATCACGCCATCGCGGAGGGGTCGAATGGCGACAATGTTCGCGGGGGTCCGCCCAAGCATGCGCTTCGCCTCTGCGCCGATGGCGAGGACTTTGCGCGATTTGGTCTCAACCGCAACCACCGATGGCTCGCTGATCACCACGCCCTTACCAGCTACGTGGACGAGCGTATTGGCCGTGCCGAGGTCAATGCCGATGTCGCGGGAGA
Source organism: Candidatus Limnocylindrus sp. (assembly GCA_044236365.1). Taxonomy (GTDB): domain Bacteria; phylum Chloroflexota; class Limnocylindria; order Limnocylindrales; family Limnocylindraceae; genus Limnocylindrus. The sequence goes on from JBIIGQ010000054.1 coordinate 4,218, forward strand.
AGAGGTTATAGATTCGGTCAAGCATGGCGCGATGGTAGCACCCACCCCGCAGACCCCCACCCTCCCCCTATGGCGCCTCGGCGCCCCAGATCG
>JBIIGQ010000013.1:0-15772 GCA_044236365.1 Candidatus Limnocylindrus sp.
CACCCTGCGCCAGGCGGATCTGTAGCGACGTCCCAACAGGGGCATCTCGCCAAGAGCGTACCGCCCTTCCCCCATCCCCCGCCACAATCGCGTAGCCCCGTGCGAGAACACGCTGGGGCGAGAGGGCCCCGAGAAGCAGGTCCAACTGTCCGAGAGCGGCCGTCGCCCCCTGCAGGCGTGCGAGGGCTGCGCGCGCCAGGTCATCAGAGAGCTGCGCAACGCGCTCCCCAGCCCGCTCGATTCGGTCAAACGGACCAACATCATCGAGGGCGCGCGCCGCCTCCTCGAGTCGGCGTTCGGCACGGTCAACGACGAACGTCAATGCGCGGCCGCCGCGATCTCGAAGGCGCGCAACGTCATGCCGCGACTGCAGCAGATCACTCGAGAGTGCCGCGGCACCGATGCTCGGAGTGCCCGCGCGCAGATCCGCGACGAGATCGGCAAGGGTGACATCCGATTCGTGTCCGACCGCAGAGATGATTGGGGTGGCAGAGGCGGCGATGGCACGCAGCACCCCCTCAACATTGAACGCACCGAGGTCGTCACTCGAGCCACCGCCACGCGCCAGCAGGAGCACGCTGATGGCGTCGGGGCGACCGCTCCGTAGCTCCTTCACTGCGCAGGCATCGATTCGTGTGATCGCCTTCGCGATCTCTTCAGGGGCGCCGGCGCCTTGCACCGCGGTATGCACCACAACCAGTCGAGCCAGTGGCGCCTCGCGGCGTAGCACCCGCAACACGTCGTGCAGCACCGCACCAGAGGTTGAGGTGATCAAGCCAATGCCACGAGGTGCATGTGGAATCGGCCGCTTGCGTGCCACGTCGAAGAGACCCTCCGCCTGCAGTTGGCGCTTCAGTGCCTCCAGTTCTCGCGAGAGGAGACCCATCCCACCCGCTCGCTCCACGCTTGTGGCGACGAGTTGGTAACGGCTTCGCGGGCTATACAGATCAATGCGGCCGCGGACAACGACGATCTCTCCGACGGCAGGTGTCTCTTCGCCAGGGCGAATGGCTCCACGGAAGCGCACCACATCAAGCGTCGCCTCCTCATCTCGCAGCGTGAGGTACTCATGCCCGGCAGAGCTGCGCATGGCGCTCTGCACCTCGCCAGCAACGACGCAATCGGCTAACGACGGATCGGCGCTGATGCGCTCCTTGATGCGAGCGGCAACGTCAGAGACGCTGAGCGCCTCGACGGGGGCGTCAAACGGGTTCAGACGCGCGTCTGGTACTCGCCCGTTCGTGTATCAACGCGAATGACATCACCCACGCTAACGAAGAGCGGTACCTGGACGACCAGGCCAGTCTCGAGGGTCGCCGGCTTGCGCGTGCCGGTCGCCGTATCGCCAGCGAATCCTGGGTCAGTCTCAGTCACGGTCAGGTCAAGGTTGATCGGCAGCTCAACGCCGAGTGTCTCGCCCTCGTAGCTGACGCGGTCAAGCTGCAGGCTGTCCTTGATGTAGTTCTTGGCGTCACCGAGCTGCTCAGCGGTGATCACGAACTGATCGTAGGTTTCTGTATCCATAAAGGTGTAGTCATCGCCCTCAGAGAAGAGGAACTGTGCCGTGCGGCGCTCCATCGTGGCGCGAGGGAACTTCTCGCCTGCCTGGAAGGTCTTCTCGACGATCGACTGCTTGCGCACGTTGCGGAGCTTGATGCGCACCTGCGCAGAGCCACGCCCCATCTTGATGTGGTGATAGTCGAGAATCTGCCAGAGGTCGCCCTCAAGCTCAATTACAACACCCTTCTTCAGTTCACCGGTCGAGATCATGTTGGAGTCTCCTCTACTGGGCCGTACGCTGCGGCGACGTGTGCATCTGGGGCATTCTAGCCGTCAGCCGACGATTATGGGGTCCGACGAGAAGCGTGTGAGTAGTTCGAGCGTTCCCTTCGTGGCATCAACGGCGACGAGGTCTTCAATGCGAATCCCGATCTGATCCTCAAGGTAGATCCCAGGTTCAACGCTAAAGACCGTTGGCGATGGGAGCGGCTCCGTACTCGCAGCGCGCGAGAGGCTGGGTGCCTCATGCGTCTGCAGGCCGATGCCGTGTCCGAGGCCGTGGTCGTAGATGCCAGCTCCAGAGCCCATCGCTCGTCGCGTCTCTTCATCGCAGCTGCGACCAGAGGGCATCATGGCGCTAGATCCAGTGATCGAGCGTCGCAGAAGGTCAAACGTTGCCGCCTGACCGCGATGAACCTGCTCGTAGAGCGCGAGGTGCGCATCACTCGCAGCTCCCACGAAGAGGGTTCGGGTCATGTCACTGCGATAGCCGGCGACCTGCGCGCCGAAATCGAAGAGGATCACCTCGCCGCGCACCAGTTCGCGTGCACTTGGACTTCCATGCGGCAGCGCGGCGTTGCCGCCAGCCAGGGCGGCCACATCGAAGGCGAGCGCCTCGGCCCCGTCCTCACGCATGCCGCGCTCAAGGGACCACGCCAGCGCCGCCTCGGTCACACCAGGGCGAATCTGCGGCAAGAGTCGGGCAAGTGCACGGTCGGCGACAGCGCAGGCGGCGGTGATTCGTTCGATCTCGGCTGGCTCCTTGCGCGCACGCTGGGCGCCGCCAAACCCCTTCACGGGGACCAGTTCTACGCCTGCGGCGGTCGCTGCGATGCGCTCCCATACGGCATGTCGCACCGCCTGTGGATCGAGCCCACAGCGTCGAACGCCGTGCGCCACCAGCCAGCGGCCAATGGTTTCACCCGCATCGCTTCCATAGTCGAGTGCCGTTGCCAGTGGCGCCTCGCGGCGCGCTTGAACGGTGTAACGTGAATCCACGAGCACGGCCAAATCGTCGCCGCTGACCAAGAGCCAGCCGCTGGAACCGGCCACCGGCTCCTCGTTTGGTCCGAACTCCATCCCCGAGAAGTAGCGGGCGTCAGCGTGCGAGGTCAGCAGTAGCGCGTCAAGACGCTCCTCTGCAGCGCGTGCGCGGAGAGCGGCGAGTCGATTCGGTCGCGCCGCATGATCGGCCGCGCGCCATCGCTCAAGATCACCTGCGGTTGGCGCGGAAGCGAACTCTTCAGGTACAGGTAGTGCTGTGCGCGTCCGCATCACTTCCATCCGTACGCTCGAGCCTTCGCCTCATGCTCCGCGAGAGTTTTGCTGAAATCGTGGCGGCCACCGCTTCCTGGGATCAGTACGAAGTAGAGCTCTTTGCGGCTGGAGTCGGGTTCGCGTGCCGCAATGATCGATGCGAGTGATGGCGAGCAGAGCGGCGCTGGCGGGATGCCGCCACGAACGAAGGTGTTCCACGGCACGAGGTCGGCAGGCACACGAGGTGGGATCAGGCCTGAATACGGTTTTGCAGGGAACTTCCAGAACTCGTAGCTGGCCCACTTTGACAGCTTAAGTTTGCGAAGCGCCGCAGAGTCGGCAACCCAAATGATGGTGGGATCGGCGAAGAGCCCCTGGCCAAGCTGCAGTCGATAGGTATACACGCCGGCCATACGCGGCCGCTCATCATCGAGTGCGGCCTCCTTCTCAACAATGGAGGCGAGCGTCAGGATCTGATTGAACGAGTAGCCACCGGAGCTTCCGCGATACTGCTCGGGCACCTGCTCCTCAAATCGATCAAGGAGGATGCGTACGAACGAATCTGCGGTTGCCGAGACAGGCACGCTGAGGGAGCCAGAGCCGAGCCGACCCTCAAGTGTTCCCCCCTTCGGTAGATCAAGCCACGGATAGTCAGCGATCAGTTCGGCGCTCGGCTTGCGCAAGATCGTCAGCACATCAGCTGGCTCAAATGGCAGTTCAAGCGTGGTCAACTTCGCAACGATCTGCTCAATCCGCAGCCCAGCACGAATGTCTACGCCGATCGTTGGCTCGCGATACGGATCGGTCAGCGCAGTCGCAACCTCGGTGGGGGTCATGGAGGCAGACACCTTAAAAGTGCCGGCCTGCAACTTGCCGTCGAGACCGGCGGCGCGCACCGCGTAGATAAAGCCGATCTCATCGGCAATCAGCCCAGCTTCGCGCAGTTGGCTGGCGATGGCGGCGGTCCCCGTCCCCGCGACAATCTCCACCGTCACCAGCGTGGTGTCAGTACCAGCCGGTTCAGTCGTGCGAGTGCCGAGGCGCTCTTGAATGATGTCACTGATGATCGGCAGCGTGGCGATCCCTGGCGAGCGCACACCAGCGGTGACCAGCGTGTCGCCGATCAGAGGAGGCGCGGCAACGCGGAAGAGCACCGCAGCGATCAGAACGCCTGCAACGAGGCGGAGCAGTGTGCTGCGACTCATGTTGCGGACTCGCGTACGCGAACGGCAAGTGTCGTCGGATCGATGAGAAGCGCTGGATTCAGGGCATCTTCAAGAATGAGTCGCGCCGCTTCACGATCGACAGCGGCACGACGGGCCTCACGTCGAGCTGGGCTGGGTGCGCCACCGTTGCTCCCCCGGGCCGCACGGCCGAGTGACTCCTCGGCGCGTTGCGACGAGTAGCGCTCGTCAACAAAGGTGATTGGCAACTGCAGCGCACTGGCTACCTCGCTCGCCCAACGCAACGTCGCGGTTGCCTGTGTGCCCACGCTCCCATCGCTGTGGAGCGGCAGGCCGACCACCAGTTCCGTCACGCGTCCCTCGGCGGCGATCGTGCGTAGTCGTTCGCTATCTGCTGCTGCGGTGGCGAGACGCATCATGGTTGGGAGCCCACGTGGTGACGAGGAGTCTTCACGAAGGGCGAGACCGATGCGCCGATCGCCGAGGTCGATGCCGAGGGCGCGGCGTGGCGGTGTGCCACTCACGATCGAGCCACCTCCACACCGAGTGTCGTTGCGAGAGCGGTGGCTGCCTCTTCGGCGCTGCTGCCAACGGCGCCCCGGCCCTGTCCCATCGCCGCTCGTCCGCCTCCACGTCCGCCAAGTGCGGTCGCGGCGGTGGCGGCGAGCGCACCAGCATCATGCTCGGCACTCCCCTCAACAGAGACGAAGATCTCGGGGCTTTCGGCGGGGCGTACCAGCGCAAGCACGCCAGCTCCCATCTTCTTGCGTAGCTGCTTCGCCGCCTCTTTCAGCGCCTCGTCGTCTTCGACGTCCAGCGTGGTGACAAGAATGGAGATCGCACCGCGCGCGGTCGCCTGGGCCGCGAGTGCTGCAAGGTCGATACGGGCCGATCCGCCAGCCTTGGCGCGGCGCTTCGCCTCTTTCAGTTCCGCCTGCAGAGCGGCGATGCGCTGCGGCACCGTGTGGGCATCTTGGGCGCCTGCCGCCTCAGCACTCGCCTCAAGGGTGCGCGACTGCTGTCGGAGGTATTCGTCGGCGGCGGCTCCCGTAAGTGCCTCAATACGGCGCAGGCCAGAGCCGATGCTGCGTTCGCTGGTGATCACAAAACTTCCGATCTGACCGGTGGCGCGGCAGTGGGTGCCGCCGCAGAGCTCATGCGAGTACTCCTCCATGCGCACGGTGCGCACGGTTTCGCCGTACTTCTCATCGAAGAAGGCGTCGGCGCCAGCCTTGACCGCCTCTCCCATGCTCATGTGTGCAACGACGACGGCCATATCCTCTCGGATGGCTCGTCGCACCTCGGCCTCGGTCTGATCGCGCTCATCGCGCGTAAGTGAGCGCTCGAGGGGATAGTCAAAGCGCAGGTAGTCGGGGTGCACGAGCGAGCCACGCTGCTTCGCATCTGCCCCAGCAACGATACGGATTGCCCGGTGCAGCACGTGTGTCGCCGTGTGGTTGCGCATCGTGGCGGCGCGACGGACCGGCTCGACACGCAAAGCGACGGCATCTCCTACCTTAAGGGGTGCGGCGGCACGAATCGTATGCACCGTGAGCGCACCAACTGGACGCTGCGTATCGCTCACCTCGGCGAGGAGCTTCCCGTTGGCATCAAAGACCTGCCCTGCATCGCCCACCTGCCCGCCGCGCTCGGCATAGAACGGGGTGCGCCCAACAATCAGTTGCCCCTCTTCGCCCGGCGCGAGCGCAGGAACCTCGACACCGTCGCGGAGCAGTCCCAAGATCGTGCTCTCCGATTCAAGGTGCTCGTAGCCGACAAACTCTGTCTCACCCACACGACGCAGAATCTCTTCATAGAGGGCGGTGGTCACGGCGATCTCAGCAAGCGCGGCCTTCTTGCCACCGCGGCTACGCTCGCGCTGCTCAGCGAGGGCGCTCTCAAAGCCAGCACGGTCAACGGCAACACCGCGCTCGGCGGCGAGTTCAACGGTGAGATCAATCGGAAACCCGTATGTATCGTGCAACTTGAAGGCAATCTCGCCACCGAGGGTTGGGCTAGTGGCCGGAAGATCATCGGCGCGACGCCCCACGACACTCTCCCCTGCTCCGAGTTCGGCGAGTGCATCGCCGAGCAGACTTGAGCCGGCATCGAGCGTTCGCGCAAACTGCGCCTCTTCGCGTTCGATTCCTTCAAGGATCGCTGTCTCTCCATCGCGCAGGTACGGATACGAAGGCCCCATGATCGCCACGACTTGCCGGGCGATTGCGCCAAGGAACGGCTTGGTGATGCCGAGGAGTCGTGCGTGACGCACGGCGCGGCGGATGATACGACGCAAGACGTAGCCGCGACCTTCGTTCCCCGGTCGCACGCCGTCGGCGAGCAAGAAGGTGACGGCACGCGAGTGATCGGCGATCACCTGATAGCTGAAGCGCTGCGCGTCAAACTCCGCCATCGAGTGCTTGGTGATCTTGCGCATCGCCGCATGGATTGGCAGGAAGAGGTCAGTGTCGTAGTTGGAGAGCACCTGCTGCGAGACGCTGGCAAGGCGCTCAAGACCCATGCCCGTATCAACGCTCTTGAACGGAAGCTCGGTGCGTCGACCATCTGGGTGCTGTTCGTACTGCATGAAGACGAGATTCCAGACCTCGAGCCAACGCGGGCAATGCTCGGAGTGATCTGGGAGGCAGTCGGCGCCACAAGAGAGATCTGCGCCGCGATCAAAGTGAATCTCGGAGCAGGGGCCACACGGGCCTGTCTCCGCCATGCGCCAGAAGTTCGCATCGTTCCCCTTGTCGACGTCGCCCCAGCGGGCCAGTCGATCGGCGGGGACACCGACCTCCTTCAGCCAGATGTTGGCCGACTCCTCGTCGTCGCTATAGACCGTGACGGCGAGGCGATCGGCAGGGATCCCAGCTTCAACGGTGAGGAACTCCCACGCCCAGAGGATCGCATCGCGCTTGAAGTAGTCGCCGAACGACCAGGAGCCGAGCATCTCAAAGAGGGTGTGGTGTCGTGGCGTTCGGCCGACCTCTTCAAAGTCGTTGTGCTTTCCGGCGACACGCAAGCAGCGCTGGTAATCGACAGCGCGGCGATACGAGCGGGTCTCAGCGCCGCTGAAGAGCTCTTTGAACTGGACCATCCCCGAGTTGGTGAAGAGGAGGGTGGCGTCGCCTGCGGGGACGAGCGAGGCGCTCGGCACCTGGGTGTGCCCACGCGCCTCAAAGAACGCCACGAACCGAGTCCGAAGGTCGGCGGCGCTCTGCGTTGGGATTCGAGGATCGCGTTCCACGCTCGGAGTGTACCCGAGGGGGTCCCCGCCTTAGGGTCGCTGCCCTCGCTCCCAATCGGTTGCAATCCGTGCCGTGAGCCGCTCGCCGAGGATCGCGCCGACCAGCGGGGCCGGCCAGGCCGTGCCGCCTACGGGGTAGAGCCCCCCGAGCAGGCGCTCTGCCGCCACCTGCAACAGCAGGGCACCAACCACTGCGCCAAACAGCCCAACTGGGAGAGATGCACGCGCAGAGAGAAGCCTTCCGATCAGCAACGCCACTCCAACAGAGAGGGCGATCAGGAGTGGTGCCGGCTCAATCATGCGGAGGGTTGTGGTCGGGCAATTCGCGCACCAGCGACGAGCGTCTCCCCGTCGTAGAGCACCACCGTCTGCCCTGGCGATGGCGCCCAGAGTGGATCGTCGAGCGCAAGTGTTGCTGCGCCGCCACCGAGGCCCGTCACCGTGCCCTGCGCAAGGGCGCCGCGGTGTCGAATGCGCGCCAGGCCCTGCACCTGGGTGCCGGAGGTGATGAGCCCTTCCGGCGTTGCCGCTTCTACTAGTGCAATGTTGCGCACGTCGAGCGCTGCACGTGGCGCAATGGTGATTCGATTCGTCACGGGGTCTACCGAGCTGACATAGCGCGCAGAGACGCCACTCCCTGGGAGGCCCCTGCGCTGACCAACAGTGAACCCTTCGCTTCCGCCATGGGTCCCGACGACAGCGCCCGACTCGTCGACCACATCGCCTTCGCCGCGTGCGGCACCGCGTTCGCGCAACAGACTGCGGTAATCGCCGTCGGGCACGAAACAGATCTCTTGGCTCTCTGGCTTCTCTGCGGTGACAAGACCGCGCGCTCGGGCCGCCTCGCGCACTTCAGGCTTCGTCATGCCGCCAAGTGGAAAGCGAGCTCGCGCGATAGCGGCACTGTCGAGCCCATGCAAGAAATACGTCTGATCCTTCTCGGTGTCGACAGCGGCGCGCAGTCGCCAAGAGCGCCCATCATCAGAGACGGCGCGACGCGCATAGTGCCCCGTAGCAACCGCATCGCAGCCAAAGAGTGCACTCCCCTTCCCCACCAGTGCGCCGAACTTCACCGCGGTGTTGCAGCCCACGCAGGGGCTCGGCGTCTCACCGCTCTGATATGCCGCAACAAAGGGCTCCAAGACGGCATCGGCGAACTCCTGCTCAAGATTCTGAATATGGAACGGGATCCCGAGATGGTCGGCGATACGACGCGCATCGTCGGCGGCATCGAGGGTGCAGCAACTCTTGCGGTGGCCGTCACGCTGATCGGCGGCGCTGTGTAGGCGCATCCACACTCCAACAACTTCATGGCCCGCCTCGACCAAGAGTGCGGCAGCGACCGATGAGTCAACACCGCCTGAGAGCGCAACGAGGACGCGCTCCGGTGTGGCTGCCTCTGGTGCCGCCTGCCAGCCGACCGGGAGACCGCCGAGTGGCGTTGTTGTCAGCGTCATGCTGGTACCGCCGTGCGCACGCGCTCGAGCACCGAGCGCACAACTGCTGCTGCGCCTCGCGCCTCCTCAATTGTTGTAGATCGCCCAAAGGAGAGGCGAAGGCCGCCGCGCGACTCTGCCTCACTGTGCCCCATGGCACGGAGTGCCTCAGATGGCTCGCGTGAGCCGCTAATGCACGCGGATCCTGTTGAGGCGGCAATCCCTGCATGGTCAAGCGCCGCAACGAGGTCATCACCGAGTGCCCAGTCCGCCGCATATGAGCGGTGTCCTGCAAGGCGTGTGTCACTCGTGAACGGTGCGCCGGTCGGCACGAGCCCGAGCGAAGCGAGTGGGCCAAGTGCAGCGTCAAAGGCGTTAGTGATCGCAGTGAGGTGCTGACGCGTCTCTGCAGACTGGAGTCTGTGCGCGCGATACGCGGCGGCGAATCCGGCGGCAAGGACAACCGCCTCTGTGCCACCCCGACGACCGCGCTCCTGACCCCCACCAACAATGAGTGGTCGCACCTTGATATCTGTCGCGCTGATGAGCGCGGCGATGCCGAACGGCCCGCCAACCTTGGCGGAACCAACAACAAGGTGTGCGGCTCCGGTCGCTTGGGCGTCAAGGGCGTGGTCGTAGGCAGCCTGTACCGCATCAACCACGAGTGCTCCGCCGCCTGAGGCACGCCATGCGGCGGCGAACGTCGCCCAGGACTGGATCGTGCCGACCTCGCCTGAGGAGAGCGCGAAGAGCCCCACGGCTCCGGGGCGATCAGTACGTAGTGCTGCGGCCTGCATCACACCGTGCGCGTCGAGGGGCAACAGCTCGACGACGCCGCCTGCGGCAGCATGCTGCGCCGCTAGCGCACGTGATCCGCGATGCTCCCCCGCCGTTGTCACAAGCGGAACGGTCGGCGTCAGCGCCGAGTGCAGTCCGAGGGCGAGCGCCTCAGAGGCGGTTGCAGTGAAGGTGATCTGTCGTGGCTCCACGCTGAAATCTTCGGCGAGGCTTGCCCGTGCGTCATCGAGGATCGCTCGTGCTCGTCGAGCCTCCGTGTGTCCACCGTTTGGGTTGCCGATGCCGGCGTGCTGGAGCTCAGCCATCAAGTCCACGACCTCTGGGAGCGTCGGCGATCCCGCCGCGTGATCCAGGAAGAGTCGGGTTGGCGTCATCGGACGAAGGCTACTGGGACTCCCGCATCTCGGCGCGGCGGCCCGCATCACGACGTCGGTCGTTCTCGTTGAGGAGGCGCTTGCGCAGGCGCAACGCTGACGGCGTCACCTCAATGAGCTCGTCAGGGCCGATGAACTCAAGGGCGTTCTCCAGGGCCATGCGGCGTGGCGGGGTCAAGCGAATCGCCTCGTCATGGGAGTGCGTGCGCATGTTGGTGAGCTTCTTTTCGCGGACGGCATTCACATCCATGTCGCCAGGCTTTGCGCTCTCGCCGATGATCTGCCCCTCATAGGTCTGCTCGCCCTCATTCACGAAGAGCTCGCCGCGCTCCTGAATGCCGTAGAGCGCGTAGCCGGTGGTGACGCCAGTTCGGTCAGAGATCAGACAACCGTTCGTGCGGTGTGGGATCTCGCCAACCCATGGCTTGTAGCCGGCGGAGAGCTGATGGATCAGCGCGGTGCCGCGCGTCTCGGTGAGGATGCGTCCGCGCACGCCGATCAGGCCGCGTGTTGGAATCAGGAAGTCAACGCGGGCGCGACCGTCTGCGCCGTGCTGGATGTTCTCCATGCGCGCGCGACGCTCAGCCATGATGCCAGTGATCACACCAACGAAATCGACAGGTACGTCGATCGTTAGCTGCTCAAATGGCTCCTCAATGCCGTTCTCGGTGCGATGAATCAGCACCTCTGGTCGCGATACCTCAAGTTCGAAACCTTCGCGACGCATCTGCTCAACAAGAATCGCCAGCTGAAGCTCGCCGCGGCCGCGCACCTGGAAGGCTTCGCCAGAGTCAGTTGGGCTGACCTCAATTGCAGGATTGCCCAGCACCTCTTTTTCGAGTCGCGCCTTCAGCTGTCGTGAGGTGAGGAACTTCCCGTCCTTGCCGCCGATTGGGCTCGTGTTGACGCCGAAGGTCATCTGCAACGTTGGTGGGTCAACATGGAGTCGCTCGAGTGGTCGTGGATCGGCAGGGTCGGTGATCGTCTCACCGATCTCAACATCGGCCAGCCCCGCAATGCCGACGATTTCTCCAGGGCCTGCTTCAGGAACTTCGACGCGCTCAATACCCTGCGGCAGGGTGAGGCTTGTGACGGTGCCCGTCACGGCGCTCTCGTCGCGAATGATGGTGATCTTTGCCCCCTTGCGCACAACGCCGTTGCGAATGCGACCAACAGCGATTCGGCCGACGAAGTCGTTGGCGGCAAGGTTGGTGATCAGCACCTGCAGCGGGTGGCCTGGCTCATGCATCGGTGCTGGTGCGGTCTCAAGGACGCAGTCAAGCAGTGGGATGAGGTCGGTGCCAGGCTTCTCCATGTCGCGCGTGGCGGTACCGGCACGCGCATTGGTATAGACGATTGGGAAGTCGATCTGCTGTTCGTTGGCACCGAGGTCAAGGAAGAGTTCGTAGACCTCGTCGATCACCTCCTTGATGCGGGCATCTGGACGGTCGATCTTGTTGATCACGAGGATGACTGGGAGGGATCGTGCCAGCGCCTTTGAGAGGACGTAGCGCGTCTGTGGGAGCGGGCCCTCGGATGCATCAACGAGCAGAAGGACGGCGTCGACGGCGAGGAGGCTTCGCTCCACCTCTCCACCGAAGTCGGCGTGCCCTGGGGTGTCGACGATCACGACGCGGACTCCCTTGAAGTCGATGGCGGTCTCCTTGGCGAGGATCGTGATCCCCTTCTCGCGCTCCAGGTCGCCGCTATCCATGACGCGCTCAACGAGCTCTTCATTGGCCCGGAAAGCGCCGTTCTGGCGGAGGAGGCTGTCGACCAGGGTAGTCTTGCCATGGTCAACGTGCGCGACGATGCCGACCGTACGAATGCCGGTTTGCGCGACGAGACCTGCGGGTGGATTTGCTGTGGTCATCGGGAGATTCTCGCACGCTTCGCCGACCCGTATACTTTGGGCATGACTGTCGCAGCACACATCGCCGTTTCAGGGGCCCCGACTGCCCCTGGGGTTGCCCGCCCAGAGCTCTCGCGACTGGTTGAGGCCGCCTGGTCGGGCGGTGCACATCCGATCCTAATCTCGGGTCTTTCCACGGGCGAAGTCGCCCCAACCTTGAGCCGTGTCACCTCCACGGGTGAGTTCAGCGCAGTTGCCGCCGATGCGCTGAGCGAAGTCGCAGGCACAACGGCCGTCATCACCCTCCCGCTGAGCCACGCCGGCGTTGACCCCGAGACAATCACGGCACTTATTGCAGCGCATGGCCGAGAGGGCGAGCGAGTACTTGTCGCTTCATGGAATGGTGAAGCGGGTCCGATTCGTCTGACGCCGATTGAGGGCTCCGGGGGAACAGAGGTGCAGTTGGAGTGCGGCGATGAGGGTGCGATTAGCCCCTCTGATGGCCGTGCCGCACTCGCATACGAAGCGCCACCTGCGGACACGAGTGCGGTTGATCCGTGGGAGCAACGCGGCGGCGACGCCTCCTAGCTCTATCCGCGCGGAACGGCACCGATCCCGGCTCCTGATGGCAGGTGAACGGCTGATCCGTGGTACGTCAGTCCGCTGAATGGATCGTTGCGAATCAACAACGGTGCGTCCAGGTCGGCGAGGTCGCAGCGCAGGGCAAGATGCGCCGCCGCAGTGACAGCGAGCGAACTTTCGATCATGCACCCCATCATCGTTCGCAAACCAAGGGTACGGGCCCGTTCAATCGCCGCAAGTGCGGGTCGAACACCACCAAACTTGCGCAGCTTGATGACGACGCCGTCTACGCTATCTGCCAGCGAGTCAATGTCCTTCATCTCGCTCACACTCTCGTCGGCGAAGATCGGCACGCCGACATGCTGCGCACGAAGCCACGCGAACCCATCACGATCTTTGGCCGCGAGTGGCTGTTCGACTAGTTCGATCTTGAATCGAGTAAGGCGGGGAATAAGGAATGCTGCCTGTTCGCGACTCCACCCTCCGTTTGCATCGAGCCACAGCCTAGCGTTCGTGACACCTCGAACAGCTTCGACGCACGCCTCATCGTCTACTCCCCCCATCTTAAGTTTGAGGATCGACGCGTCCGCTGCGCGTGCCCGAGCCGCCATCTCATCTGGGGTGTCCATTGCAATGGTGAACGACGTCTCGATCGGAGCTGCTGCATTCACTCCGAGGACCTTCCAGAGCGGTTCCCCCCGAATCTGCGCTTCAGCATCAAGAGAGGCGAGATCAAGCGCACACTGCGCCCCGCGTGAGGCGAGTGGTCTGGTCACATCGCCTCGCACTTCAGCATCGTGATCATTGACGTTGTTCAAGCCAAGCGAGTCAATTGCGGCAAGTATCTCGGCGCTTGACTCACCAAGATAAGGAACAATCGCCGCCTCGCCGTACCCACCGTTGCGTTCAACGATCACCGTGGAGCGCTCAGTGGAGACACCGTGCGCGATTCTCCACGAATTCTGCAGCTGGAGACGGACGACCTGTACGCGCATCGCGACCATTCTCAGTCGCGCGTACGAACGGAGGCTCGGCGGAGAAAGTCAATCACGCGCTCACACCACTCGGCGGGAATCTCGGTGTGTACGTTGTGGCCGACGCCGACCGGGATCCAGAGTTCGCTCCCTGGGATGTGCTTCGCCATGAAGCGTCCATGCGCCGCGGGGGCATTCGTTGCATCGCGCTCACCTTCAATCACGAGCGTTGGTCGCTCGACGTGAGAGAGATCAAGCGCGGTGTAGTTCGGTTCGCTAACAATCTCGGCGGCGGTTCGACGAAGGAGTGTTGCCCAGTAATCCTCGCCGTGAAGCGCTGAATGGAGCTCAATCATCTCCAGCATTAGGTCGGGATCCTCCGCTCGCACGCGCTCAGGATCCAGTTTTTTCGGGATCCGCTCCACGAGGTCTGGACTCACATACGCATTCGCCGCCTGAGGGACGCAGCTCGCTACCACGTCGGGGTGCTCCATTAAGGTGACGAGTGCCACGTTGCCACCGTTGCTGTGCCCGATCACGTGGGCTCGCTGGTGACCGAGGGCACGGATCAGTGCGGCCGTATCTGCGGCCATCTCGCGAAACGAGTATTGACCAGCAGGGTCGGCGCTTCTCCCGTGGCCACGACAATCTGGGACGATCACCTGGAACTCCTGTGCCAACCGAGGTGCTACGCCGCCCCAATCAACGGACCCCGTTATGTACGAGCCGTGGATCAAGAGGACGGGGTCGCGACCTACGACTGGCTCACCGTATGTTTCGAAATAGAGATCCGTACCGCGGATCTTGGTGGTGGCCATGCGCGTTTTCCGCTACCGTCGGCTCTTCGTCACTTCCGCGACGTGTTTGGCTTCGGAGCGACGCTGAGCCCCAACTCGGCCCACTGCTTCGCATCGGGTTCCGATGGTGCTTCGAGCATGAGATCGCTCCCCGACTGCGTCTTCGGGAAGGCCATCACTTCGCGAATGTTGATCTGACCAGCGAGGAGCGCCGCCCAACGCTCAACGCCGATAGCGATGCCGCCGTGTGGCGGTGCGCCGTACTCAAAGGCATCGAGAAGCGCACCGAACTTTGCACGCGCATCGTCGAGCGAGTGGCCCATCAGCGCGAAGGAGCGTTCAAGGAGCGCGCGATCGTGAATACGAATCGAGCCGCCACCAAGCTCCCAGCCGTTCAGCACAATGTCGTACTGCTGTGCGAGCGCTCCCGCTGCGGGATCGGCCTCACTGCGCTTCGCAAGATCGCCCGACGTCGTGGCGAGCAGATTGAGATGTTCAGGAACGGGTGCGGAGAACGGATTGTGCGTTGCATCCCATCGCCCCGACTCGGCCTCCCACTGATACATCGGGAAGCGGTGCACCCAACAGAAGGCGAGCACATCCGGATCGGCGAGTCCTAGCTCAAGCGCAACTTCAACGCGCAGGCGACCAAGTACCTCAGCGGAGAGGATCTTTGGACCGGCGATGATCAGGAGCAGGTCGCCATCGGCATGCGTTGCCTTACCGCCAGTTGCCGACCAGAGCGCGGCGGTTGCCTCTGGCGAGAGGAATTTCGCAATCGGCGAGCGAACCTCACCATCCGGCTGCAGCGCAATCCACACAAGACCATTCGCGCCGTAGCGCTTGGCGCGCTCCGTCAGGTCATCAACATCGGAACGAGTGATTCCGCCGCGACCTGCGACGCGAATGGCACGGATACGCCCACCGCTTGAGCGTGTCTCATCGAAGACCTTGAACCCGGTGCTCTCTGGAAGCGCCGCGCCAAGATCAATCAGCTCCATCGCGAAGCGAATGTCGGGCTTGTCTGAGCCGTATCGCTCCATCGCCTCTTCGTAGGTAAACGTTGGGAGTGGCAGCTGCTGAATTGGGCGATCTGGTCGAATACGCTTCGTCACCTCGATCACCATCGCTTCGACATAGGCGCGCACGCTCGCCTCGTCCACGAAGCTCATCTCGATGTCGAGCTGGGTGAACTCCGGCTGGCGGTCGCCGCGAAGGTCCTCATCACGGAAGCAGCGGGCGATCTGGAAGTAGCGGTCAAAGCCCGCGACCATCAGGAGCTGCTTCATCTGCTGCGGCGACTGTGGCAGCGCGTAGACGCTCCCCTGCTGAAGTCGTGATGGCACGATGAAGTCGCGGGCGCCCTCAGGGGTCGACTTGATGAGGATTGGTGTCTCTACCTCTACAAAGCCGTGCTCGTGATGCACTTCACGAATCGCCTGCACCATCGCGCTGCGCAGAAGGATTCGATCGCGGAGCGGTTCGCGGC
>JBIIGQ010000055.1:0-4223 GCA_044236365.1 Candidatus Limnocylindrus sp.
GCCCAGCGGCGAAGGCGGCGAACACCTCTGGGGTGCGCAGCGGCAGACCCGCGGTGATCAGCAGGAGCCCAAGGGGCTCACCGCTCCAGGGGGCAAGCGGGGTCACCGACTCCCCGCGACCCTCCATGAGCGCTGGGGAACCAACGAGGAAGAGTGGAACGTCTGAGCCAACCTCGGCCGCAACGGTGTTCAGGGTCTCCTCATCGACATCTAGGTCGAAGAGCTCAGCGACGCCACGGAGCGTTGCAGCGGCATCACTCGAGCCGCCGCCCAGCCCAGCGGCAACGGGGAGGCGCTTCTCCAGCACGATCTCCACCGGTGGCACCGCGCAGACGCGGCGCAGCGCCGTGAGTGCGACGGCGCAGAGATTCTCCCCCTCAAGTTGTAGTGGCACACCGGCGAGCCGAATCGAATCGGCTCCGTCCTTTGACCGACGCAGATAGAGACGATCGCCCGCTTCAAACTGCGCCACCACAGAGTGCAGCTCGTGATATCCATCTGACCGCTTCCCCACGACGGCGAGGGTGAGATTGATCTTGCCGTGGGCAACAATTTCAACCGTTTGATCTGCAGCTGACGCTGGATGCGTCGCGCGGCGTTCGCCCCCCTCGGCTCCGCCGTTCGTGCTTCTTCGGGCCACTGCCGCGCGAGCCGCATTCGTCGGTACCCCTGCATCAAGTTCCGGAAGCTCAGCCAGGAGGGCGATCCAGTCCTGCACCGAGAGCGTCTGCGCTCGCTGGTCTGGGCTCAGGTTGGCGCGCGCGAGTGCCGCAACAATGTCGCTCTCAAGAATTGGGAGCGCCCGCGGGAGCGCATTGCGCAACTTCTTCCGCCGCTCGCGGAATCCCGCCTGCACCAGCCGCCAGAGACGCTCTTCGTCATGTGGGCTCAGCCTAAACGCGTCATCGCCGGTTCGATGCTCGAGCAACAAGATCGCGGAGTCAACGCCAGGGACTGGATCAAATGCCTCGCGCGGGACCCGTGCCACGATGGAGGCTGCCGTCCTCGCCTGAACAAAAGCGGTGAGATACGACCAGTCACCTGGTGCGGCCGCAACACGCTCCGCCACCTCCAACTGTACGAGCAACACAATGCGTGCTGGCGGCACCGCGAGCAGCAGCAGGCGGTGAAGGAGTGGGCTCGTCACGTGATACGGAATGTTTGCGATCACCCGCCAACTTCCACTTGTTGGCATAAGCGACTCAAGGTCAACCGTCAGCGCGTCGCCGTGAACAAGGGTCAACTGCCCTGCACTGATCTGCGCGGCAAACTTATGCTGCAGGCGAGGGATCAAATCGTTGTCAAGCTCTACGGCAACCACGTTTGCACCGCTAGCCAGAAGTGCCTCGGTAAGGAATCCGAGCCCTGGCCCGATTTCAAGGACGAGCTCTCCTGTGGCTGGCGCACCGGCCTGCACAATGCGATCACGAACATTGAGATCGTGCAAGAAGTTCTGGCTAAGGCGCTTCTTGGCCGAATGGCCGTCTACGCGGCCACGGCTCGGTGCCTGGCGATACTTCGGGCTCATGCAGGCACCGCCGTGCCGATGCGCCACTGCGCATGAACCTCGACGCCCGCACTTGGATCCTGATACGCACCTCGTTCGTCGCGCAGGAGCGCCTCACCGGCAGCACCGATCATTGCGGCATTGTCGGTGCACCACTTCAGCGGCGGGACGACGAGGGTACGGCGCTCTTCACTCGCAACGCTGGCGAGTGCGTCACGGAGCGGCCCATTGGCCGCCACTCCCCCACCAACGATGAGTGAACAGTCTGGGTTGGCACGCAGGGCACGCTGTACACCTGCGCGCAGCGCGCCGACGATGGCCTGCTCCGTTGCGACGGCGATCGCGATTACAGCGGCCTCGGGGAGTGGGTGCTCTGCGAACTGCCGTGTGAGCGTGGTGGCGCGTCCTGGGCTCTGATCGGTAAGTCCACTCGCGACGAGCGCCTGGCGAATTGCCGCCGTCTTCACCCCACTAAACGAGAAGTCGTACTGGCCCTCGGTCTTCGCAATCGGCAGCGGTGTGATTTGAGCGCCACGCGGCGCCTTCGCGGCCAACGCAGAGAGCGCCGCGCCGCCAGGGTATGGGGCGCCGAGGAGACGGGCAATCTTGTCGAAGGCCTCACCCGCTGCGTCGTCAATCGTGCCGCCGAGGCGCTGCATGGTCCCATCGCGCTCGATCCGCACGAGCAGCGTGTGCCCACCAGAGACCACAAGGCCAATCGCAGGGAGTGTTGGTGCCTCAACCTCTGCCGCCTCGCGGAGCCAGGCGGCACGGAGGTGACCCTCAAGGTGATTCACGTTAAGCACAGGGAGGCCGCGCGCCCATGCCCAAGCGCTCCCGATTCCGGCACCGACGAGGAGCGATCCGACGAGGCCGGGTCCGGTCGTCAGCGCTACCCCCTCGATCTCTCCCGCAACTCCGAGCGCCTCAGCCTCCTGCAGCACCTCGCCCAGAAGGCGCGGCAGCCACTCATGGTGAGCGCGCGCCGCCACCTCTGGGATCACGCCGCCGAACGGTGCATGGATCGCCGTTTGGCTCGCCACACGTTCCGCGAGTACTTCACGACCGCCGCGCACGAGGGCGACCGCACTCTCGTCGCAGCTCGATTCAATCGACAGGAGCAGTCGCTCACGCATGGGCAAGGCGCTCCGTAGCGCGGGTGCGCAGTGCAGCTTCAATCTCCAGTTGCGTTGGGCTTTCAAGCTCCGCCGTGGTCATCACCAACGCATCTTCGCCGTTATCGTCGTAGTACCGAACCCGTCGACCGACTTCAGCGAACCCGAACGACCGATAGAGGCTCTGGGCGTCAACATTTGACACACGCACGTCTAGCGTTGCGACGCGCGCGCCACCCCGCCGAGCCTCCTGGAGTAGCTCAAGGAGTAGGATCGTCGCGACGCCAGTTCGGCGATTGGCAGGAAGCACGGCCATCGTCGTGATATGTGCCTCGTCCACCATTAACCAGATGCCACCGAAGCCAACGAGCACACCATCGATACGGGCACCGACATAGCGTGCTAAGCGATTGGTCGTTAGCTCGGTGGTGTACGCGCTGGTAGGCCACGGTGCTGTGAATGAGATCTTCTCAATGACGGCAACCTCGTCAAGATCAGCAACGGTGAGTGGTGCAAGTACTGGCGCGCGCATCATTGCCCCTCACTACCGCGAGCAGGTGCTGGATAGCGCAAAGTGACATGCACAACGGCGTCACCAGCCTCGCGAACAAGCGCGCATGCGGCGACTCCGCGGCTCTCTTCGTGCGCAAAATGTGGAGAGGCAGACTCCCGAGAGACGACGAGCGCGCCGCTCTCCGAGACCTCAAGCGATTCACGAGTTCCGAGCGCAATCGAGAACGATCGCTGCGCCGCCTGCCAGATGGCGCGATCTGACGAACTTTCGCGCAGCGGGATCGCCAGAGCCGTGGCAATGCCAACTGCAGCGGAGGCTGCAACACGAGTGCCGCTGTAGCTTCCGGGTCCGTTCCCTACGACAACATCCGTGAGTGCGGCGCGTTCGGCCTGATCGGGGGCGAGGCTGCTGATGCGCTGCAGTAGTGGCTGGTCATAGAGGTAGTCCTCCGCTACGCACACGAGTGCCCCCTGATGATCCTCGACGATTGCGACGATGCAATAGCCAAGGGACCCGTCGAGGACGAGGGATCGTCGACTACCCACGATCGCCACCACTCGTGCCGAACACGTCATCAAGTGCTGCGCGGAGTTCTGGCCGTGCGCCGCGGATTACGGCGGAGCGTGTGCCCTCATCGGCGGCCGCCGCGAGGTGAACGCTCAACACGTCGGCGCACTCGACTCCAAGCCCCACAAGGTGCTCGGGCCACTCGATCAGGGTGACGCCGTGCTGCTGTCGCTCATCGATGATTCCGGCGCGCAGGGCATCACTCCCTGGAGGGAGTCGATAGGCATCGACATGCCAGATCGGCAGGTCGCCACGGTGTTCAGAGATCAGGATGAACGTTGGTGAGGTCAACTCTGGCTCTGCATGCAGTGCGGCCCCAATGGCCCGAGCGAGCGTTGTCTTGCCGCTCCCGAGGTCACCAGAGAGTAGGACTCGATCACCGGGTCGGAGGGATGCGCCGATCGCTGCGCCGAGCGCCGTCGTTGCATCAAGGCCACGGAGCGAAATGGTGACGACGCTCACGCGGTAAGGCGCTGCAGATCACCAAGGGGGAGCGCGACAAGATCGCCGTTGATCTCGA
>JBIIGQ010000056.1:0-4161 GCA_044236365.1 Candidatus Limnocylindrus sp.
CACCAAGGATGCTCGCAAAGAGGAGTGCCGATCCGATGCTAATTCGGCCCGTCACGAGCGGGCGTGCGGCGGTGCGCGCCATCTTCGCGTCAATATCGGCATCAATGATGCAGTTGAAGACATTGGCGCTTGCCGCACTGAGGGTTCCCCCGACGAGGGTTGCGGCAATCAGGGTCAGTGGCGGAAAGCCGTGTGCGGCAAGGAGCATTGCAGGGACGGTGGTGATGAGCAGCAGCTCGACGATACGGGGCTTTGTCAGTGCGACGTAGGCGAAGATTGTCTCACGGAGTGTCAGCTCGCTGCGCTTAGGTCCGCCAGGAGATGAGCCTCCGGCGGACCGCCCCTCAAGGAGTGCGATGGAGGCCGCGCCGACAGTGAGGATCCAGATGAAGGTTGCGAGCGCGACATGGAGCGTCTGGGTCCACGGCGCGAGCTTGGTGAAGATCTGGATGGCACCGATCACGCACTGCACGGCAAAGACGACTGCGGCGTAGGTGAGTAGCTGGCGCACACGGATCGAACTGCCCTTCTCGCGGCGAACGATCCAGATCGCCGAGATGAGAATGAGCGCGACGATCGCGGTTGCGTAGCGGTGCACGATCATCGGCGTCGAGAGTTCGGTGATCGGCGGGAAGAGGGTGCCTCCCATGAGCGGCCAATCTGGATAGAGCAGGCCGGTGTCGGTGCCAGTCACGTTGGATCCGAAGAGGAGTAGCGCGTAGATTGCACCAGCGGCAATAAGGGGAGCCACGAGGCTCCCGCTCGCGCGGCGAATGCCGGCGAGCGTCTCGTCGTAGCCACTGCGCGCGAGTACCCAGACCTGCAGGCCAACAAAGGCCATTGCCGTGGCGAGATGCGCGGTCACTGATTGCCCCGAGTTCGACTCAAGGACCGTTTGGCGCCCAAGCCAGGCTTGGAAGAGCACGAGCGCAAGGAGGGCGATTGAGGCCCCCTGCAACGATCGGCGGTCCTTCAAGTTCCGCAGCGCGATGAAGACCACCGCCAGAACGATCAGGCCGATCACCGCCGCAATGGCGCGGTGGATCCACTCCAGCCATGCCTTATAGGCAATGATGTCGCCTGAGTCGGTCGTTGGCGGGATCAACTGCCCGTAGCAGAGTGGCCAATCGGGGCAGCCCATCCCGGAGTCCGTTGCGCGAACGATCACGCCGATCACCACGAGGCCGATCGTGGCACCGAGGAGAAGTCGTACTGCCGCGCGGAAACTCTTCATAGGTAGATGGTACGCCGACCCTCAGAAACGTGGGATAGAGTGGGAACATGAAGAACTATCTACGGAGTGCCGTTCTCGTCGCCCTCTCTGCCGCACTTATCGCCTGCGGAGGGGCCACCCCCTCCCCCACCCCTTCGTCGAGCGCCAGCGGTAGCGACCGAAGCGGCTGCACCGATGCATGGCCTGCGGCAGGCCAGGCGAGCTCCACTGGACCACTACCGCTCCTGGCAAACAGCGACCTCGCTCCAGGTGTCAATCGACTCATCCTCGGACTCGTTGACGGCGCCAGCTTCCCGCTCGGCTCCGCCGCCTGGTCACTCAAGAGCGAAGTCTTCGACATTACGAACGACGGCTGCACGCCACTGGCGACTGCGTCACCACTCCCCTTTACCTGGGCGATCACGGATGTGCGCGGCTTCTTCATCGGTAGTACCGACATCCCTGTTGGCGCGCGTGAGATTGGCCTGGTTGTCAGCGGCACTGACGCCACTGGCGCCGCCGTGCTCGTGCGCTTTACCTCGTTCGTTCGGCCAAAGGGAACCGCGCCGCGCCCTGGAGATGCGGCACCAACCGTTGCCACGCCACTCGCGGCCACAAGCCCCCAGGGCGTAGCAGGGGTATCAACAGATCCAGAACCACGCGCCGATTTCTATACGAACTCCGCCTCGGAGCTCCTTGCCGCAGGAACCCCCTTCCTCATCGCCTTCGCCTCACCCGCGTTCTGTGTCTCGCAAGCCTGCGGACCAACGCTCACACTCTTGAAGAGTGCCGCCGACCAGCATCCGGGGGTCGTCATCGTGCACGTTGAGCCGTACCAGATGAGTTGGAACGGCACGCGCCTGATTCCTGTTCTTGCAGCCGGCGGTGGGCTTCAGGCCACGAGCATCGTGACCGCATGGCAGGTTCCCGTTGAGCCATGGATCTTCACCGTCGGACGTGACGGTCGCATCCTGCGCTCCCTTGAGGGGGTTATCAGCCCCGAAGAGTTTGACGCTGCGCTGGCCGAACTCGCCGCGAACTAACTAGCGGCCGCTGCTCCCAGGGGCGCCGATCGGCTCCCCCGCTGCGCAGAGCGGACAGTCGACTGGCTCATACGTCGGCAGGTCAAGGGTGATCCCTGCAATCAGTGGAATCGGATCACGACCCTCTGCCTCAATGGCGGTGAGCCCTGGCGTGCGACTCGCAACGACCGCAGCGGCGATCGGATGTGCGCCCGCGGCATAGAGCGGCGGGAGGAGTGCTTGGAGTGATCCGCCTGTCGTCAGAATGTCATCAACCAGGAGCACGCGGGCTCGTGGCGGAATCTGAAAGCCGCGACGGAACTCGCGACGAGTGAGCCCGTCGTCACCACGCACCTCTTCAGCAAAGAGGCCGCGAACGCCGAGGAGTCGGCCAACCTCGTAGGCCAACAACACGCCACCCGTCGTTGGACCAACGACGAGATCAATATCGCCACCAAGCTCCTTGACTACCTCGAGGCTCTGCACTGCGAGTGCGTGCGTGATCTCTGCAGCGGCAGATGGATGCTGCAGTAGCGACCACTTCTCCAGGTACTGATCACCATGGCGTCCGCTTTTGAGCAGGAAGTGGCCACGTTGCAGCGCGCCAGTGGCAAGTAGAAGGCCTTCGATCCGCCGGGTTGTTGCGGCACGGTCACGCGGATCAACAGGGGCGGCGGGGTAACCCGCAGGTGGTGTCAGCGACTCGCGAAGGGGGCGAAGTGGTTCACTCATGGCGAGAGCCTAGCGCGCTCCCGCGTAACGCGAGAACGTTGGTCTCGCCGCGCGCCGCCACCGCACGCCGCAGAGAGTCACCCACCGCTCCAGGGAGTCGCGGGTCAGCCCAGAGTGCCGTCCCAAGACTCACCGCACTTGCGCCAGCGGCGAACGCATCAAGTGCATCGGCCGGCGAGCCGATTCCTCCCCCGCCGATAATCGGTGCGCCAGCGCCACTTGCCGCCTCAGCGATTGCTGCGAGTGCGGCGGGGCGCACCAGTGGCCCAGAGAGCTCACCAGCACCTGCAGCTAAAGCTGGCCCACGTCGGGTGCGGTCAGGGAGGAATCCGTGCGGCGATCCACTCACAGAGAGCACATCGATTCCCGCGTCGATTGATTCGCTGGCGAGACGGCGGATCTCACTCGCCGCTGACGAGACCTTCGCGATGAGTGGTCGGTCGGTAGCGCCACGCGCCGTATCAATGAGTCGCAGCGACTCATCGGCCGAGGACTCCCACCGAGCACCCTCGAGACCATCGCATGGAGCGGTGAGGTCAACCTCAAGGGCCGCGATACCGAGCTCATCGGCGCGACGCTCAACCCGCGCGATCAACTGGGCAAGCTCTTTCACCGACGTGGCGACGAGCGAGAGGGCGATTGCACACGGCGCGGAGCGCCAACCTGCGCCGTGTCGGTCGATCACCTCATCGGCACCAGGATTCTCGCGGTTCACCGCATGCATCAGGCCGCCAGGAACCTCTACGAGCCGCGGCATGAGGCCGCCAAATCGCGGTCGCAACGAGATGCCGCGCACAACAAAGAGGCCAACCTCTCGTAGATCAATCGCGCCACCAGCCTCGTTGCCAAATCCGAGCGGCCCGCTGGCGACAACGATCGGTCGCTCAAGTCGCAGCGGATGCTCGGCACCGAGCGTGACGGCAAGATCAACGGTGAGCGGATTGATGCGTTCGTTCACCGTTTCTGCCGTTTGTGCGGTTCGGCTGGTACGCGGCTGGGTGACCTTTGCACGCTTTCGTGGGGGCACTTATGCGCCACCTTTCGATGCGGAGCCGGTTGCGTCGACTGCTGGCCCTTCACGACAGAGGCGCACCTGACCGGCGCGCGTTGCCACGGTGCAACCGCCGCAGGCACCAATGCCGCAGCCAATCTCGTGTGCCAGCAGAGCCTGGAGCCACGGCGCACGGCTACCGG
>JBIIGQ010000057.1:0-4123 GCA_044236365.1 Candidatus Limnocylindrus sp.
CCCACGATCGGCAGATCCGCAACCACGTTCTTGCCAATCTCGGCTGGGTCAATGTCGATGTGCGCGATCTTCGCCTTCGGCGCATAGGTGCGCACGTTCCCCGTCACGCGATCATCAAAGCGCATGCCGATACCGATGAGTAGGTCAGCTGACTGAATCGCACGGTTCACGTGCTTCCAGCCGTGCATTCCCATATAGCCATAGGCGAGTGGATCAGTCTCATCGATGACGCCGATGCCGAGCAGGGTCCAGGTGATCGGAATCTGCGCGGCGCGTGCCAGCTCAAGCAGCTCGCGCTCGGCGCTAGCAATCAGCACACCGTGCCCTGCAAGAATCACTGGTCGCTGCGCGCCTGCGATCGCTTCGGCGAGCAACTTGATCTGTCGCGGGTGGCCATCGAGCTTCGGCTTGTAGCCGGGGAGCCCGGCCTCGATGTCGGCGGCGGTTGGATGCGCCGCGCTCGTTTCGCCCATCAGTGCATCCTTCGTGATGTCGACGTGCACTGGTCCCGGTCGGCCACTGCGCGCCAGATGAAACGCTTCGGCGATCGCGTACGGAATCTCATCTGCGGTGCGTACCAAATAGTTGTGCTTGGTCATCGGCAACGTGATGCCGGTGATGTCGATCTCCTGGAAGGCGTCCTTGCCGATGAGGGCATTTGGCACGTTGCCGGTGATCACCACCACAGGAACGGAGTCAAGCATGGCGGTGCCAATGCCGGTAACGAGGTTGGTGGCACCAGGGCCAGAGGTTCCGAGGCAGACGCCGACCTTGCCCGATGCGCGGGCGTAACCGTCGGCGGCATGCGATGCGGCCTGTTCGTGGCGCACCAAGATGTGGCGCAGCTCGGGGTGGTCAACGAGCACGTCGTAGAGCGGAAGAATGACGCCGCCCGGGTAACCCCAGATGGTGTCGCTCCCCTGCAGCAGGATCGCTTCGCAGAGAGCGTCGGCACCAATGCGCGGGCGTGCGCCGCCGCGTGCAGTGACACGTGCGTCGCGCAGCATGTCGCGTCGTGCGCGCTCTGAGGCGCTCGCCGCCGCGCTCCCTGCGCCTGGTACGTGCCCTGCCTGTGTCATCGGTCCCCCTTCACTTCCTGATTACTTCACGTCTATCGATCTCTCGCCAATAAAAAACCCCGCCTCTTCGGCGGGGTTCTGAAGTTTCCTTCGGGCGGTGGTTCCGCTCCTCTGGTCTCCTCAGCCCCGCCGGGGCTGAATAAGCAACCCGAGTAGGTTGCTAATGCCCCCAATAAGGGCAACAAGGAGCGCAAAGAGACCACCGAGAACTGGGGTCAAGAGCGTTGCGGTGCTTGTCATGAGGTCAGCCTACCAGAGCCCGCGCGCATGATCAAAGAACGTCGCGTGCTCGCTCCACCATCGGTCGGTCAACACGGAAGGGCTCCTCGGCCGCCGTGGTGCGCCCCAGGAGTAGATCGACGGTGCGGCGGGCGCCCCCAGCGCTGCACATGACTCCGTGACCTGAGTAGCCGGTGTTCACGTAGAGGCCGGCCTGATCGGTTGGCCCAATGAAGGGTCGATGATCTGGGGTGTATTCATATTGTCCAGCTTGCAGATGCCACGCTGGCGGCCCATTGCGCCAGACATCGCGCCAGAACGGAGCCAGGAGTGCAAGCGATGTTGGTGATGCCGGATCAAGAAGAGCGTGTGCCATCGCATCGTCAGTCGGGACCTCAAGGAGCGGCTCGCCCGCAGGCGTCGTCGGATCGGTGCGCAACGCGTATGCGCCAGCAAGCGCTGGCCGCCAGTGTGATCCCGTCTCGTCATCAATCGTCATTGGCCCAGACTGATCAATCACTGGAAGGTCTGGGATCACCAGCTTCTGTCGAATCGTTGGCGTGATCGACAAATTGAGCCCCGCGAGATTGGCAACTACCCCACTCCATGGACCCGCAGCGATCACCGTTTGTGGTGCGTGCACATCACCGCGGCTCGTTGCCACGCCCGTCACCGTGCCGCTCGCGTCGCGAAGGAATCCGGTCAGAGTTGTTTCAAGTGCGTAACGTGCATGCCCCGCGCCGACCGCACCGCTGATGTGACCAGCATGCGAGGAGGCTGCCGCGTATCCGTTCGTCAGTGCAACCTGATCAATGAAGCCGTCGCCGGCGCGAAAGCGCACCTGGCGAATCTCTGGCGCAAGGTATGACCAGCGCGCACGTGCTTCATCACCGCTCAGCAGCTCCACGTCAGTAAGACCAAAGGTTCGCTGCAGCGCAACGAGTTCACGCCCCTTCACGGCACTCGCCTCGGTGCGACTGCAGAAGAGGTAGCCCTGCTGTCGAATCCCAAGGTTCCATCCGTTAAGGCCCGACTCCGCTGCAAAGTCCAGATAGAGCGACAGGCCCTCTTGCACAAGCGCCAGCTCATCAGCGTTGTCGTGCTGCAAGCGAAACGCGCCCGTTGCAGCCGCAGTCGTGAGTGAGGCAATGCTGCTGCGGCGTTCGATCACCAGAACCTGGAGGCCGGCACGTGCTGCAAAGTACGCCGTGGCGGCACCGGCGACGCCAGCGCCAATTACTACGAGGTCAACCTGCGGAGGGAGTGCTCCGTTGGTGCGGTCGTAGGTTGGAAGGTGGCTGTTGTCGACGTTCACGCGGGGAGCCCGGCAGCCTCACGGGCAGCGCGCATCCGCGCGGCAATGGCTGACGCGCTGCGCGGATCGGCGCCGTCGAGCAGCTTCGGTCCAACACCGAAACCTGCGGCACCGGCGGCACGAAGTGCGGCGATCTCGTCGAGGCCCACGTTCGTTGGCACGATCTTGCTCGTTGGGCTCGGCGCAAGTGTTGAGCGAATAAAGGCTGGTGCGCTGATAGCGGCGGCGGGGAAGAGTTTCACGTAGCGCGCACCAGAGCGTTCGGCGAGGGCAATCTCCGTGGGGGTAAAGGCACCGGGGAGCCAATCAATGCCTGCCTCTTGGGCAAGTGCGCCAGTAGCGGGATCGGTGATTGGTGAGACGAGGAAGGTGGCACCAGCGTCGGCCATGCGCCGTGCGGTAGCCGCGTCGTAGACGCTCCCCGCGCCGATCGACAGTGTTGGGTGTGAGGTGCGCAGCGTGACGATCGCTGCAACCACCGCCGCCTCGGCACCTTCGCCACGCAAGAAGAGCTCCAGTGCAGGAATCCCAGCATCAACGGCGGCATCGGCCCATGCGTTCAGCACGACCGCATCTTGCGCCGCAACAGCGGGGAGGATGCCAGCCGTACTAAAGAGTGTGTCGAGAATCTTCGCGCTCATGGCGGCAGTATCCCACGGAGGACGGTAGGCTCGCGCCATGAAGTTCACAACGCACACGATCGGCCGACACGCCATTGAGGTGTGGGTTCCACCCACCCTGTCGCCGAACACACCGATCCTGGTCATGCACGACGGGAAGAACGTCTTCAACCCAGCCACGTCAACGGTTGGCGTGACCTGGGGTGTTGCGGAGGCGGTCGAGCGTGTCATCGCGCCTGCACACCCCGAACTGCAGCCACTCATCGTGGCGGTATGGGTTCCCGACGAGAGCCGCCGCTTCCAGGAGCTCACCCCACAAGCGGTAATGGAGCGCTACCCACAAATCTGGGACGAGATTGGCGGGCCGACCGTGTCGTGGGCGATCAACGATCACACGCTTCGCGGTAACGACTATCAGGATGTGCTCGCCACGCAGGTGGTGCCGTGGGCCCGCGAACAGTTCGGCATCACCGCATCACGCGAGCGCACCGCAGTCTGCGGTTCGTCGATGGGCGCGCTCGCCTCGCTCTACGCGCTGGCGCGACACCCCGAGACATGGGGGTCAGCACTCGCCCTCTCGACACACCTCCCGCTTGGTGATGGGTTGATGGGGGCGGGCCTTGCTGATCTGCTGCCGCCGCCGGGTCGCCATCGCATCTGGATGGACTACGGCGACCAGACGCTTGATGCCGCCTACGCCCCATATCAGGCACGCTTCGATGCGGACCTTGCGGCGCGCGGCTGGAAGTTCGGCACCGATGTGCTGACCACCCCATTTCCGGGGCACGACCACAGTGAGCGAGCCTGGTCGGCACGCATCCATCTTGTGCTGCAGTGGTGGCTCAACGGCCTCGGGTGAGTTTCGCCCTCTGGTAGGCTCGCTCTATGCC
>JBIIGQ010000058.1:0-4115 GCA_044236365.1 Candidatus Limnocylindrus sp.
TGCGCGGTCGAGCCAGCATCTCTCCCAGCGAGGCGCTCACACGCCCAGCTACGCGTGCACGCTGTGGCGCAAGGGATTCAGGAGCAGGTCGCAGGGTGACGAGGGTGAGGAGTGCCGCGGCCGTCACGAAGAGGATTGGCACGCCGTAGACGCCAGCGAGTCGCGGCAGGTTGAACCCTTCGGCGATGTTGCCAGAGAGGGTGATCAGATTTGGGCCAACGATGGAGCCGAGTGTTGACCCCCACACCACGACGCCGATCGCCGATGCACGACCAGACTCGGGATACATGTCGGCGGCGGTGTAGCGCGAGAGCTGGTTCGCCGCGTTCGCACAGCCCATTGCTGCGGTGGCGGCGATGAAGAGCGGAAACGAGGCGAGCACCACGGCGACTCCAGCGACGAGCGCGCCTGCTGCACCAATGCCGTAGCCAAGCACCAGCCCAGCGCGTCGCCCGTAGAGAACCATGAAGCGCGAGAGGAGTTGTGATGCGGCGGCGGAGCCGAGCACGATGGTGGCGCCTGGGAGCCCGGCGAAGCTCGAGCCGCCGGAGAGCTCTTTCGCGACAATCGTGGCGATAGTGATGGCGGCGATGTAGCCGGTGCTGCCAAGGCCAACGCCCAGAACGAGTGAGGTTTGGAGGCGGCGCCGGGTTGCGGCGGCGGTCATGCCGACGGTGCGGTGGCGAGCGCCTCGTAGATCAACTGGAAGATCTCGGCGGACTTCGGCTCATAGGCGACCAGCGCGTTCGGCTTCTCCTTCTTCGACTGCACGATTGGTCGCTCGTCGACCGCGGTCATGCCGCGCGTGAACTCGCCATGGAGCTCAATGTCAACTCGCTTCTCGCGCAGGTCAAAGAGGTGCGGATGCGTGACGGCGAAGATTGCGCACGGGTCGTGCAACGGTCCACCGTAGATGCCGAGCTGCTCGCCATAGGTTGTCGAGAAGAAGTCGAGCAGCTCTGCGGCGAACTTCGCGCTCGGCGTGCCAAGGGCCAAAACTCGCTGCACGAACTCTTTGGTGATGACCACCTGGTGCGTGGTGTTGAGGCCGACCATCTTGAGCGGCCCGCCGTAGTTGAAGACGGTTGAGGCGGCCTCGGGGTCGGCCCAGATGTTGAACTCGGCGTGTGGGGCGCGGTTGCCATGCAGCGTGCCGCCGCCCATCAGGGAGATTCCAGCGATGCGCTTGCCGAGGTCGGGAGCGGCGCGCAGGGCGAGGGCGATATTGGTGAGCGGGCCGAGCGGCGCGAGCCAAACCCCTTCACCTTCGTGCTTGCGCACGAGTTCGATGATGGCTTCGACGGCGCCCATCTTCTCGGCGGTGCGTCGCACTGGTGGCAGCTCCGGGCCGCCGAGTCCAGACTCGCCGTGAATGTGTGGGGCGTTGCGCGGCGGCGCCACAAGGGGTCGATCTGCTCCGGCGAAGACGGGGGCACTGATGCCAAACACGTCGCAAGAGATCAGAGCATTTGGCAACGTGCGCGAGAGGGGTGCATTGCCGTGAACGGAGGTGATGCCGATCAGATTGGCGTAGTGATTGGCAACCACCAGCGCGAAGACGTCGTCGTGTCCTGGGTCGCAATCGACGATCATCGTGGGGCGCTTTGCAAGTGCGGTCATGCGCGAACCTTAGCGCACCCGCGCCTACCCCTTCCGCACCAGGCGCAGCGCCCCCGTCGACCAAAGCACCCACAGCACCAGCACGGGCTGGAAGAGGAGGCGCACCCCCCGAGCAGTGTCGGTGTTTAGGCCAAAAGCATCGATCCCATTCACGAACTGGTTGATGTTGCCGGGGAAGATCGCCACAAAGAAGAGTCCGGCTGCCAGCCCAACATGCGCTCGATAACGCCACAGCGTGAGTAGCCCTAGGCCGAGCACGATCTCAACGACGCCCGAGGCGAGCACCACAAAGTCGGGATCGAGCGGGAGCCAGGTGGGCACCTGCGCCTGGAACTCCAGGCGGTTCACCGTGAGGTGGCTATAGCCCGCCGAGGTGAGGAAGAGGCCGAGGCCAACCTGGCTGACGACGCGCAAGGCGCTGGGGAGCGTGCGAGACACGCTACCTCCGGGCTGCTCATCAGATCTTGTTCCCTTCATGCGCACAGTCTACGCAGTACGAGCAGAAGCGAAATCAGCTGAGCACGATGCCGATCGCTAGGCTGAATCCAAATGCACCCTGCAGCACGATCGTGCCGACGTTCGCGCGCACGAGCTTTCGCGTGGCGAACTCGCGGAAAAGCACGGTGAGGGCTCGAGCCGCGATTGGCAGCGTGAGCAGCGCCAACAGCGCCGTGGACTGCAGCGCGCCCATGGCCACGAGGCCGATCAAGATGCCATACGCACCAATAAGAAGTGCTGCGTAGCCCCAGCGAGCGGCGCTCGTGCCGATTGTCACGACCAGGTGGTTCTTGCCGGCGAGCGCGTCGCTCGGTGCATCGGGGAACTCATTGATCCAGAGGATCGCGGTAGTGAGCAGGCCCACTGGGATGCCGAGGAGCGCCGCAACAGGATCAATGGTGCCCGTCATGGAGGCGACGGCACCAACGGAGAGGAGCGGGCCGAAGGCAACGCCGATCAGCAGCTCGCCGAGCCCGCGTCGTGCGATGAGTCGAAGTGGCGGCGCGGTGTACGTCCATGCGGCGGCCGCACCGAGCACGCCGAGTGGGAGCACGATCGTCGAACCGAGTGCGGCGATCGCAAGACCGCAGGCAAGCGCCACGACGAGCGAGCCGATCGCAATGCGCATCAGGCCGCCCTCGGTGATGAGGCCGAGCTCGATCGCGCGGCTGCCACCGGAGTACGGCAGGAAGTAGTCGTGGTTGATCTTGTCGGCACCACTCTGCCAGTCGTACATGTCGTTCCAGGTGTTGGCGGCGATATGCACCGAGGCGGCGCCTACAAGCGCCAGCACGAACGGCAGCCACGAGAAGGCCGAAGCCTGTGCCGCATAGGCACCGGCGATCAGCACTGGAATGATGCTCGCCGAAAGGAATGGGGCGCGGGTCACCACCATCCAGCGGAAGATCTTGGTGAAGGTCTTGATCTTTGGCTCCACGCGCGCGAGCTCGCTCATTGGGAGCGGCGTCGTCACGCCGCAGTAGCCAATCTGCACGCCATCGCGCTTGGTTGGGGTGATGCGAATCTTGGCTGGGAAGCGGCTGCCGTCCTTACGGACGAAGACGGTCTCCCCTTCGTACTTGCCAGTGGTGCTCGCGATTGCGAGCCAGCTCGGCACGTTCTGCAGCACCACGAGGCCTGGGGAGAACTGCGACACGCGCGCCTTGCCGATCACTTCAGAGGCCTTGTAGCCAAACACCTGCTCGGCGCCCGCGTTGAAGGTCTCGAGTCGGCCCTCCATGTCGCAGGTGATCGTGCTCTTTACGGCTGCAGCGGTTGCCATAGGGATTCTCCTTTTTCTATATATGTCGGGCATCAAACAATCGCGTAGTTGCAGAGCGAATCCTACCAAAGTAGCTTCAACCTGCCTTAGCCCTCAGGGCACTTCGAGGCAAATTCGCTTTCAGGACTGCGTGCCAGCTTCTGTGCCCAGAAACAGCACCGCCCCCACCAGGCGGTGGAGGCGGCGTGAGCGATACGGATGCACGAGCTTTGCTCTCGGTGGCGCTCGCCTAGTTTGCCTGTTCCCATATCAGGTCTACGTTGATGGATTCGTGGGGGACTTCGTGGATGGCGCTCAGTTGCGTGGTTTTGGTCGCAGGGACAACCTCCAACATCGTGAAGGGCTCGTCGTATGGGGTGATCGCAAAGTAGTATCTTCCACGTGCAACAGCCTTATCTTGCAAGACTTTCCTGTTGCGAAGTTCTTCGCCGATGTCGTCGCTCGGATAGGCGTCTGCAATCAGATCATCAAGTACCGGGGCGAGGGAGAGCGCACCATCATTCACCCGCGCCATGATGTCGGCGGTAGTCCACTTGGCATCAAAGATGAAGCCGCCACTTTGGCGGCCAAGTTGGTCAATGGGTTCGAGCAGCACTTTGGTCTTGATGGCCGGCACTCCAGGGGAGAACTGGCCAAGTACGCGCGCCGCCGCATCAGGAAGACTGCCGATCCGTTCGTATCGTTCTGGGTTCGCGTGGTGAAAGTCTACGTAGGC
>JBIIGQ010000098.1:0-4020 GCA_044236365.1 Candidatus Limnocylindrus sp.
CCACCTTCGAACCACGCTGGGATGCTCCCACCGCTTCGTGAGGTCTGGCCCTTCGTACCGTAACCGGCAGTCTTACCGCGCCCAGCCGCAATACCGCGACCGACACGAATACGCTTCTTCTTTGAGCCTGGTGCTGGCTGCAGATCATGGAGCTTCACTTGGTCACCTTCGCCTTCTTCACCTTGGCAGGCTTCTTCGCCTTCTGTGCCTTCTTCGTTGCGACGGCAGTTGCTGCGGTCGCAGCCTCGGCGCCGGTCAACTCATCAACCGAGACGAGGAAGTTCACCTGGCGCACCATGCCGCGAACGGCTGGATTGTCAGGAAGCAGATTGGTGTCACCGATGCGGTCGAGGCCGAGGGCTCGAATGGTGCCGCGATTTCGCGCGACATGCCCAAGCTCGCTCTTAACCTGCGTGACCTTGATGTACTTCTCAGCCATGGTGCACCTCTGGCGCCGACTCCTGGCCGCCCACGCGGATTCGGACGCGCTTGCCGCGCGCAGCTGAGATCTGCTCAGCGGTGCGCAGCTGCGAGAGCGCTGCGATAGCGGCACGCGTTGCGTTCACTGGGTTTGACGAGCCGTAAACCTTGGAGAGGATGTCGTGGATCCCTGCTGAGGTGATGATCGCGCGAATTGCGCCACCGGCGATCACGCCCGTTCCCTGCGAGGCTGGCTTCAGCATCACGCGGCTGGCGGAGTGCTCGGCCGACACTTCGTGCGGAATGGTGGTGCCGAGGAACGGCACGCGAATCAGGTTCTTCTTCGCGTCTTCGGTCCCCTTGCGGATCGACTCTGGCACTTCACCGGCCTTGCCGATGCCAACGCCAACGTGTCCCTGGCCATCGCCAACGACGACGAGCGCAGAGAAGGTGAAGCGGCGTCCGCCCTTCACTACCTTCGCTACGCGGTTGATCTGCACGACCTTCTCTGCGAGGGTCAGCTTTGACGCGTCAATTCTCGCCATCTCAGTGCCCTCCTAGAACTCAAGCCCGGCAGCCCGGGCAGCGTCTGCGAGCGCCTTGAGGCGCCCATGATATTTAAATCCAGCGCGGTCGAAGACGACCTTCGCCACACCAGCGGCCTTAGCGCGCTCGGCAACGAGGGTTCCGACTTCGGCGGCCTCCTGCACCTTCGTGCGCTTGGAGTCGCCCTTGACCTTTGCATCCAGCGTTGAAGCTGCTGCCAGGGTCTTCCCTGCTGCGTCGTCAATCACCTGCGCGTAGATGTGGTTCAGGCTGCGGAAAATCGCGAGTCGCGGTCGTGCCGCAGAACCCTCAACCACCAGCCGAATGCCAACGTGGCGGCGCTTACGCGACGCGACGCGTGTCGTTGCGCGGCTCACTTGGCACCAACCTTTCCGGCCTTACCGGCCTTGCGGCGGATGACCTCGTTGACGTACTTAATGCCCTTCCCCTTGTATGGCTCAGGCTTTCGGAGGGAACGGATCTCTGCGGCGATCTGGCCGACGAGCTCCTTGTTGGCGCCGAGAACGGCGACCTTCGTCTGACCGTCTACTTCAAAGGTGATCCCCGCTGGCGGGTTGATCTCGATCGGGTGGCTGTAGCCGAGGGCCAGGGTCAACTTGTTCCCCGCCTTGGCGGCGCGGTAACCGACGCCGTTGATCTCAAGATCGGTGCGGAAGCCGGTGGCAACGCCCTCGACCATATTGGCGATGAGGGTGCGGCAGAGACCGTGCATGGAGCGGTTGGTCTTGCTGTCATCAGGACGCGTCACGGTAATCACATCCGCCTCAAGGGTGAATGCGACTGCGCCAGGGATCTCACGCGAGAGGGTCCCCTTCGGTCCGGTGACCGAAACGGTTCGACCCTCAATGGTGACCTTCACCCCTGCTGGTACGGCGATGGGCTTGCGTCCGATTCGTGACATCAGTCCCCTCCTCTACCAGACGTAGGCGAGGATCTCGCCGCCGAGCTGGGCCTTGTGGGCCTGCGCTCCGGTCATGATCCCCTTTGATGTGCTCAAGATGACAACACCGAGGCCGCCGAGCACGCGCGGAATCTCTGTCTTACCAGCATAAACCCTTAGGCCAGGCTTGCTGATGCGCTTGAGGCCTGAGACGACCGGCACCTTGCCGTCGACGTACTTCAGGGTGACCTGGAGGTAGTTCTCTGGGCCCTTCTTCGTCTCAACGAAGGAGGCGACGAACCCCTCATCCACGAGGATGCGGGCCATCTGAAGCTTCAGCTTGGAGGCTGGGACGAGCACCTCGGCATGCCGGGCGCGCGACGCGTTCCGGATGCGAGTGAGCATGTCTGCAATTGGATCAGTGACGTTCATATTCTCACCAACTCGACTTCGTGACGCCCGGGATCATTCCGACCAGGGCACGCTCTCGGAAACAGATTCGGCAGAGGCCGAATCGGCGGATGAATGCACGTGGACGCCCACAGAGGGCGCAACGGCTGTACTTCCGCGTAGAAAACTTTGCCGGCGCTGCCGACTTCAGTACCAACGACTTCTTCGCCATCTCAGCCCCCTCAGTTCGCGAACGGCATGCCGAGCATAGAG
This sequence comes from Candidatus Limnocylindrus sp., assembly GCA_044236365.1. Lineage (GTDB taxonomy): Bacteria > Chloroflexota > Limnocylindria > Limnocylindrales > Limnocylindraceae > Limnocylindrus. The sequence goes on from JBIIGQ010000098.1 coordinate 2,531, forward strand.
AGGAGCTTCTTAGACTCCTCATCGCTCTTTGCCGTCGTTACGATTGTGACCTCGAGACCTCGAAGTCGGTCGATCTTGTCGAACTCCACCTCAGGGAAGGAGAGCTGCTCCTTCATGCCCAGGGTGTAGTTGCCGCGGCCATCGAAAGACTTGCCCGACACGCCGCGGAAGTCGCGGATTCGTGGCAGGGCGACGCGGGTCAGTCGCTCGAGGAAGTCCCACATGCGCTCGCCTCGAAGGGTGACCTTCGCGCCGATTGGGTTCCCCTCGCGGACCTTGAAGGTCGCGATGGACTTCTTCGCCTTGGTGACAATCGCTCGCTGGCCGGTGATGAGGGCGAGATCGCCCACGGCCGCATCGACCGCCTTGGCGTTCGTCAGTGCCTCACCGAGGCCGATGTTGACCACGATCTTCTCGAGGCGTGGCACCTGCATCGCGTTCGTGTAGCCGAACTCGCTCTTCAGGGCCGGAATCACTTCAGTTGTATAGCGCTGCTTCAGCTCGCTCACTTGGCAGCCTCCTTCTTGCCGCCGATGACGGTGCCGCAGCGGCCACAGAGGCGCTGCTTCTTTCCGTCGGCGGTTCGGCCTGCCTTCAGGCGGATTGGTCGGTCGCACTTTGGGCAGACCACAGCAACCTTGGCAAGGGCGAGCGGCATGGCCACTTCGATGATCCCGCCAGGCTCAACCGTTGGCGCCTGTGAGCCGTTCGCCATCTTCTGGCGTGGCTTCTGGTGCTTCTTCGCGATGTTGAGGCCGGTCACGACAACCTTGCCTGGGGCCACGAGGCGCTCAACGCTGCCACGCTTCCCTGCATCCTTGCCGCTGAGCACCGAAACGGTGTCGCCCACGCGGATCTCCGTTGTCGTCTCGTATACCGAACGCATTAGAGCACCTCCGGCGCAAGTGAAATGATCTTCATGTAGTCCCGATCGCGCAGCTCGCGCGCCACTGGCCCAAAGATACGGGTGCCTCGTGGGTTGCCGTCAGCGGCGATCAGCACAGCGGCATTCTCGTCGAAGCGGATCACGCTGCCATCAGGTCGCGAGATCTCCTTCACGGTGCGAACGACAACTGCCTTCACGACATCGCCCTTCTTCACGCCCGCGTTTGGTGTTGCCTGCTTCACTGCAGCAACGATGACGTCGCCAACGAACGCGGTGGTTGCACGACCGCGACCGAGGATGCGGAAGCACTCAATCACCTTTGCGCCGGAGTTGTCTGCGACGCGGAGACGGGTACCGGTCTGAATCACAGTGCCCCCTCCTGCGACTCGCCGCGCTTCACAACCTTGACCAGCGTCCAGCGCTTGCGGGCGCTGAGTGGTCGGGACTCTTCAACGGTGACGAGGTCACCGACTTTGGCGTCGTTGAGCTCATCGTGCGCCATGAATCGAGCGGTGCGACGGATGACGCGCTTGTAGATAGGGTGCTGCGCGAGGCGCTCTACAGAGATCACGATCGTCTTGTCAGCCTTATCGCTGACAACACG
>JBIIGQ010000059.1:0-3968 GCA_044236365.1 Candidatus Limnocylindrus sp.
CACGGCAGACTCTCCGCCTCCATGCATCGGTTGCGCCGAAGCTCGCTGACAAGCTCGGCGCTCCGAGGGGCACCATTACGATCCTTCAGGAACTGGCGCGCCAAGAGTCGCGCACCACATCTCGAGGAAAGGCCACTGGAATTGACGCGCGCGTTCGCCTCCTCCTCGATATCGACAGTGGCGTAGCGCGATGAGCGTTCGCGGTATTGCTGAGGGTTTTGAACTCCCTGACCCATCGGTCCCCGATATCGAGGGTGTGATCTTTCGCAGAGAGCAGGGGGGGCTCTTTGGGCGAACCCGCTCGTATGTGGCGCTGGGGGAGTTCAGTGGACCCTACGGCCTCCTCCTTGCGCTCATCGAGCGTGATGAGTTGGATGTACGTCGTGTACCACTCGCCGGCTTCGCTGATGAGTTCCTGCGTTACTTTGCAGAGATCCCCGACGATCGACTAGAGACGCTCTCATCGTTTGTTTCGGTCGCTGCGCAACTTATTGTGCTGAAGAGCCGAGCACTGCTGCCACGCCCGATCGCGGCAGCACCAGACCTCATCAATGATCTCGACGTTGAAGATGAGGCCGATACGCTACGCATTCGACTCCTGCGCTACCGAGTCTTCCGCGATGCGGCGCGGGTCCTTGGCGATCGCCTGAAGCAGCCGCTCTGGTATCGCGAGCCGCCGACGCGCCAGCTCCCCGGCCCCAAGGCGGTCGCGGTCGAGCCGATCGTGCCAACGAAGTCAGACCCAAAGCGTCTCCTCCGCGCCATGGTGCGCATCGCCCTGCGACGGAAGCCACTCGCCGCCCTCTCTGCCGCCCCGGTTGGAATGAAGGTCTCAATTAGCGACCGACTCTCTGCGATCCGCGAGGCGGTCCGCCTCAGCGGCGTGGCGGGGGTGGATCTTGAGACCCTGCTCGGCGATCGCCAAGACCGATCGTTCATCGCCGTGACATTCTTAGCGCTCCTGGAACTCGCCAAGCGCCGAGAGGTCGAGGTGCGTCAAGATGCGCTGTGGGGACCAATTACAATTCTGCAGGGGGTGAGCGAATGAGCGACGAGGGACAGAGCGTAGCCGCAGCGCCGTGGGTGGCGACGGTCGAAGATCTTGAGGCCCTCCTCTTCGTTGTTGATCGTCCGATCACCCGGCGAGAGGCTGCGAAGCTCCTTGAAGCCTCAAAGGGCGATCTTGACCGCCTCGTAACGGCGCTCACCACGAACCTTGCGCAGCGCGGCATCACCCTGATCACCCACGGCGACGAGCTGCAGCTCGCCAGCGGCGCAGAGCAGGCCCGCGCCGTGCTCGCCTGGGTGGGCACCGGCGGCTCTGACCTCACGGCTGCCCCACTAGAGACACTCGCCGTCATTGCTTATCGCCAGCCAGTCACCAAGGGCGGCATTGAAGAGATTCGCGGCGTCGACGCAGACTACGCACTTCGCGTACTCATTGAGCGAGGCCTCATTGAAGAGGCTGGACGTTTGGAGACCGCGGGGCGGCCGATTCGCTACGCAACGACACTTGAGTTCCTCCGTCGATTCGGACTCGGATCGCTCGCTGATCTCCCCGCGCTTGAAGGAGACGCCGAGGCGCTTCGCCACCTTGAACTGCGCAGCGAGGCCCCAGACTCTTCAGCAGCGCGTAGCGATGAAGCTCTCGCAGAATCCGAAGAGTCCAACGCCCCAACTACTCCTGCGCAAGAGGATGCCGCAACTGACTGATCTGATTCGCGTCAACGTTCTCGTTGCGGAACGTTCTGGCCTCTCCCGACGTGGTGCCGACACGGCCATCGCCGGGAACCGTGTCACGACTGCGGGGCGATCCGTAGCACTAGGGGAGCGACTTGATGCACTCGCCCCACTTGAGTTAGACGGAAACGTCCTCGTCGCCAAGCCTCGCCTATCAACAGAGACGGGCGACGCTTTGGGCGGCGCAGAGGTGTTCGCTTGGTATAAACCGGTGGGCGTTACGACCACGCACGCCGATCCCTACGCAACGGTGACCTTGCCCCAAGCGCTGACCCCAACACTTGGTGCTGAACGTGCAGCGCGCATGCTTTCAATCGGGCGACTCGATCGCGAGAGTGAAGGGCTGCTGCTGCTGACCGAAGAGCGACGTGTTGTTTCGCCACTTGCGCACCCACGTGCCGGACTGCGCCGAGCCTATGCAGCGGCAACAAAGGCCATGGTTGGCGAGGCTGAGTTCCAGCGGCTGCGCGCCGGCATTCGCCTGACCGATGGCTGGGCGCACGCCATTGAGGCGCGAGGCGTGCACCGCGACGATGACCTTCCAGAGGATGTTCGTGGTGGTGACATGGATCCAGGGCAATGGAGCTTCATCTCGATTGGCGAAGGCCGACACCACGAGGTGCGCCGCCTGTATGGCGCAATCAGCCACCCGGTGCTCCGCCTGATTCGAGTCGGCTATGGGCCAGTGCGCCTGGGCGGACTTACCTCAGGTGAACTACGGCTCATTACTGAATCTGAGCGAGCAGAACTGATGCGTGCCCTGGCTGCAGCGCCAAAGAGCAAGTCGCGACCGGCCGCACCTGCGAGCAGATAATGCGGATCGCCATCGACGGCCCAGCATCAAGTGGAAAGAGCAGTGTCGGCCGACTCGTAGCGGAGGAGCTCGGCTTCGGTTTCCTTGACACCGGTTTGCTCTATCGAGCAATTACTCGTCGAGCAATCGATCTCGGCTGGTTCCCTGTGCCGACTACGGCGGCCGAGGTTGCTGGCGTTGCGTACGATCAGGTACGCCGCGACCTCACGGATCTAGCCTCTGCGACCGATGCCCAGGGAAGTGGGTTGAGTTTCACGATCGTCGTTGATGGCACACCCCTCTCGGACGCGCAACTTGAAGCGGCAGACGTCGAGCTGTTTGTTCCGGCGGTCGCATCAATTGAGAGTGTGCGTGATGCCCTCCGAGCGGTTCAGCGAAGCGTGGCGACCCGTGGAGGGTCAGTGCTTGCCGGTCGTGATATCGGCACCGTGGTACTCCCTGACGCCGAGTGCAAGATTTTCCTTGACGCGACAGCGGAGGCACGGGCCTCGCGACGAGCTACGCAGCGCGGCTACGCGGTCGGCTCTGCAGAGCATCAAGCGATCCTCGCCAGCCTCATCGCACGTGATGCAGAAGATCGAGCTCGCCCTGTGGCACCACTGATTGCGGCGACGGATGCGATTACGATTCACACCGATGAGATGGCGCTCACCGACGTGGTCAAGCAGGTCGTGGCAGAGGCGCGCAGGGTCGCACGATGACGTCGGAGCGCATCCCGCTCGGTATGCGCCTCTCAGAGCGCTTCGGCCGCTGGGCAATGCAGCGCTTGGCGGGCGAGATCGTGGTGAGTGGCCTTGATCGCATCCCTGCAACTGGGCCCGTACTGCTCGCTTCAAACCACATCTCGTGGGTTGACCCGGTCCTTCTCGCCTGCTGGCTCACCCCAGCAACCGGTCGCCCAATGACGTGGATGGGGAAGGCGGAGGCGATGCGTTGGCCGCTGGTCGGCTGGTTCCTACGAGTGAATGGTGTCTTTGGGGTTCGGCGTGGGGCCGCCGATCTTGAGGCGTTCCGTCTGGCCGAGCGGATCCTCAGCGAGGGGCGCATCCTGGGGATCTATCCAGAGGGGACACGCTCGCCTGACGGCATCCTGCGCCCCTTTCGCGACGGGGCCGCCCTCCTCGCGCTGCGCAGCGGTGTCCCAGTCCTGCCTGTCGCGGTCACGGGTACGGACGGTCTCTGGCGGAAGGGCTCGCTGATCCCTCGTCGCGTCCCTCGCGTCACGCTGACGATTGGGGAGCCGGTGGTGATTCCACGCGGCGAGGGGGCACGACCCGAGCTTGCCGTGGTGAGCGGCGCCATCCACGACGCTGTCGCAGCCCTCCTTCCCGAGGCGAATCGGCCCTAGGGGCGGGGTGGGCGATAATGCCCGCATGGGAAGTGTTGAGAACATTGTCATCGCGAAGCGAACAGG
>JBIIGQ010000060.1:0-3956 GCA_044236365.1 Candidatus Limnocylindrus sp.
CTCACGAGCCGTTCGGCGGGCACCGACGGGGCGGGCTGGCAGGGGAGCGCGATCTTGCCCCAGGTTGGGAACTGGCGAGTCACGCTGGTGCTCCGGCCCGACCGATTCTCGGAGGTGCGTGGCACCTGCATCATGGAGATCGCCCCCTAGGCACTGGGCCAGGGGAACCCGTGTAGCGGCGGGCGGGTGATTCTGGGATACTCGCGCTCGGTCTCGGAGAGGTCGCATAGAGGTCTAGTGCAGCGGTTTGCTAAACCGCCACGTGGGGTTTTCCTGCGTCGAGGGTTCGAATCCCTCCCTCTCCGCCAGCCGTTGTACTCTGCACATCGCAGATGCGCCCGTAGCTCAGTGGATAGAGCGTTAGGTTGCGGACCTAAAGGTCGTGGGTTCGAGTCCCGCCGGGCGCACCATTCCCTCTCCTCCCGTATCGTGCACCTATGAGTCGCGTTGCCGTTCTCGGGCTAGGCACCATGGGCGCCCCTATTGCAGGGCACCTCGCCGCCGCTGGGCACAGTGTGCAGGCCTGGAACCGCGGCACGCACCGCACTGCACCTGCGGGCACCACGCAGCACACCGCACTTACTGATGCCCTCACCGGCGCCGACGCGGTGGTGCTCTCTGTCTCCGACACGCCCGATGTTGAGGCGCTCCTGCTCGGCGCACCAGGCCAGTCTGGTGCCATCGACCTGCTGAAGGCGGGCGCAATCATCATCGACACCAGCACCATCGCCCCGCGCGCCACGCGCGAGATGGGGGAGCTCCTCGCCGCGAAGGGGATCCTCATGGTCGATGCGCCCGTGAGTGGCGGCAGCGAAGGTGCACAGAAGGGAACGCTCACTGTCTTCCTCGGCGGTACCCCCGAAGCGGTGAACGCTGCACTTCCTTATATAGAGACGTTCGCGAAGACGATTACGCACCTTGGCCCACTCGGCTCGGGGCAGGTTGGTAAGGCAGTCAATCAAATCGTGATCTCCGGCACTTACCTCTCCCTCGCCGAGGGGATCCTCGTAGGGCAGAAGGCGGGGCTCAGCCCACAGACGCTCGTCACTGCGCTGAGCGGTGGCTCGGCACGCTCGTGGGCGCTCGAGAATCGCTGGGAGCGCATGGCGAACGACACCTATCCGCTCGGGTTCAAGGTGGCGTTGCATCGCAAAGACCTCGGCATCGCGATTGGCCTTGCCGACGAGCTGAATGTGCCGGTGCCCACCGCGATGCTCGTCGCACATCTGGAAGACGAACTCATCAAGACCGGCCACGGCGACGAAGATCTTTCGGCGCTCGCCCGACGCCTGCGCGACATTGCCAGCGAGATCGACCCGGCGTGAGCGATCGCACCGCTGTTCTCACCGCGCAGTACGTTGCACTGACCACCTATCGCCGCGACGGCACCCCCGTCACCACCCCGGTGTGGGCGGCGGCAGAAGGGGATAGCCTCTACCTATTCAGCAACGCCAAAGCGGGCAAGGTGAAGCGCCTGCGCAACAGCAGTCGCGCAGCGATCGCACCCTGCACCGCAACCGGCACGATCACGGGCGCGCAGCTCCCAGCCGAAGCCTTCAACCTCACCAGTGACCAGATGCCAAAGGTGTGGAAGCTCCTGACGAAGAAGTACGGCATCGCTGCGCGCCTCTTTGTCGCTTTCGATCGCGTACGTGCGCTCCTGCGCATGCAGCCGAGCGCCGGCATTGTGGTGCACCTCTCGGCACAGTGACCCGTTCCCCCAACGTGCGAATGCGGATCGCACGGGCCATGCTGATCGCCTTGGTACCGCTCACCATCTGCGTGCAGGCGGTTCTGGCACACGCCCCGCCCATCTCGCAAACCTTTCGCAACGGGGTCACACTGACCTCGTTCAGCGGCACCTTTGAGGTGATCTGGCCGCTGCAAGTCACTTCGACCGATGCCGTCATGGAACTGCGCGATCTGGCACTGCCCGATCCGGCAGCTGCCCCGCTCTTGCAGGTAACGGGAGGTGATGCGGTGGAGTCTCCGTACCCTTGCCCAACGGTCGGTGCGGCGCCTACCTGCTCCCGGATGCATTTGAGTGGCATTTCCGCACTGCCCCCTGGTACTTATGCCATGTATTGGCGAGTCATTCATCTCGACGACTACGTTGAGCAACGGGTGGTGCGCTTCACCATTGATCCGCTCTGGGTCGCACCGACTCCGACGCCATCGGTTTCGCCATCACCAAGCACAACGCCGGCACCCACAGCGACGCCACGCCCATCCATTTCGACAGCACCAACACCGCTTCCGAGCACCACCTCGTCACCGAGCAGTGACGCATCGGGCTCGCCGGAAGCCTCCCCTCTGCAATCGCCATCGCCGAGCCCGACAGTGGACGGCGAGGTGCCGGAGGGCATCTCGCAGCTGCTTCCCGTCATCGGCGCGGGTGCTCTCCTTCTTGCGATTGCGCTTGCAGCACGTGGCATTGCACAGTGGGCGCGCGGGGAGAAAGCGAAACCGTAGCGCTCAAACTGAAAAGTTTTCAACTGAAAACTTTTCTAATCGCAGGAGTTTTCACCACTTTTTGGCCACTCTCCCGTCTAATGAATAAACGCCGTCTTGACGCATCCTTGTGCGGCACTGCATACGGCAAGTGTGAAAAAGGGAGAACAGCATGGCCCGCCTAGGACGACTACTTCTAGCCCTTGCGCTAGTGCTCACCTTCGCAGCAGCACCAAGCGGTGCCGTGCGGGCAACTGGTGCGACCGGCCCAATCCAGCTCGGTGGAGACGACCAGAACGATCACGGTGATTCCGATTGGTTTGACCACGATGCAGATCCCGCCACCCCAGATGTTGTTGTGACGAACGACGGATGGAAGTACGTCATGCTCTCGCTGAAGGAGATGCTTGCGACAGAGCTTCGCGCTGGCGCAGACAACTCCATCGCGGTGATTGGTACGGACGGCACTTCTGCCTACGTCACAGGGCGAGGCTGGACCGAAAATGATGGTGGTGCAAGCTGCACGACCGATGGATCAACTAACACCTATTGCATGATGGAGGTAGTTAAGGCTGAGCTCGATCGCCTGAACGGCGCCACGGCGGCCCCTACGGTCACGTACTACGAGACTGCAGCCGAAGTCACTGCGTTCTTTAATGGACTGACGGCCGGCACAGTCAACGTTGCTGTAATCTTTTTCCCTGGCGATGGTGGTTCAAATGATCTCAGCGACGGTGCAACGTCAGATGACGAAGTGGACGACGACCAGACGGCCACCACTAACATGGAGCAGGCGCTCATGGATTCCGCGACAGACATCGCGGCATTCAACGCAGCAGGCGGCGGCGTCCTGTCAAGCGGTTCAGATCACTACCTTTCGTGGCTGACGGTGTTGCTGCCAAATCTGGATGTTTCAGATAGCGGCACGACGTGCACACTCGCTATGACTACAGATGGAGCGGATCTGTGGACCGGGTTGACCGACAGAGATATCGCGTCGTGCTGGCACAACCACTTCATTGGGGATCTCGGGGCGCTGAAGGTGCTGGCCCTCGGATGGGATAGCTGGGCCGACGCTGACTCGGACAACATGATTGACGCGGGTGAGGCAACGGCTGCGAATTGGGACGGCCCAGATGGCATCTCCGGAAACGCCGACGATGCGCAGACCCGTGTAGTCATCGGTGGCGCGGCCGGCGAGGCTGCCATCGGTGAGGAGCTTCCAGAGACCAATCGTGAGGGTGACGCCTTCACGTACTGGCTCGCGATCGGCGCACTGCTGACCGCAGGGGCCGGGCTGATGCTGCGAGGCCGCAAGACCGCGTAGTTCCAGTTCCTAACCGCACGAAGCAAAAAGCATCACCCCCGGGCGACCCCCGGGGGTGATGCTTTCTTTCTATGGGCTATTCTCCGCCGTGGAAAGGTGGCCGAGTGGTTGAAGGCACCGCTCTCGAAAAGCGGCAGGTTAATAGCCTCGTGGGTTCGAATCCCACCCTTTCCGCCAC
>JBIIGQ010000061.1:0-3941 GCA_044236365.1 Candidatus Limnocylindrus sp.
CATACCCGCATCCTCGCACGGGGCGCTACCCTTGGGGAATCGTGCAGACCTTCGACTTCCTTGAGCAGATCCCTGATGCCGACCCAACGGAGACGGCACGCCTGGTCGGCGAGATCGAGCGCTCCATCGCGGCCCATGGCCCTGAGCGTGCCAAGCTCCTGCTGATGCGCCTCTTGGCGCGAGCTCGCGACCTTGGCGTGGAGCTGCCAACCCTCGTCACCACGCCGTACATCAACACCATCAAGACGAGTGATGAGCCCGCCTTCCCTGGCGACGAGGCGATGGAGACGCGCATCCGGCACATCATTCGCTGGAACGCCGCGGCAATGGTGCTTCGCGCCAACAAGACACACGCGGGTATCGGCGGGCACCTTGCGACCTACGCCAGTGCCGCGAGCCTCTACGAGGTTGGCTTCAATCACTTCTTCCGCGGCAAGCAGGGCGGTGCCGGCGACCAGATCTTCTATCAGGGGCACGCCGCCCCTGGCATTTATGCGCGCGCCTATCTCGAGGGGCGCATTAACGCGCCGCAGCTCGACCGCTACCGCCAAGAGACGGCGGGGCATGGCGGACTTCCGTCGTATCCGCATGCGCGCCTCCTGCCAGACTTCTGGGAGTTCCCAACCGTCTCCATGGGCCTCGGTGGCATCGGTTCGATCTATCAGGCGCGCTACAACCGCTACCTGCACAACCGTGGACTGACCGACACGTCGGGGAGCCGCGTCTGGGCCTTCCTCGGTGATGGCGAGATGGATGAGCCAGAGTCGGCGGGCGCGCTGACCCTTGCGGCACGCGAAGGGCTCGACAATTTGACCTGGGTGGTGAACTGCAACCTGCAGCGACTCGACGGCCCAGTGCGCGGCAACGGCAAGATCATCCAGGAGTTGGAGGGCCTCTTCCGCGGCGCCGGCTGGAATGTGATCAAGGTGATCTGGAGTCGCGAGTGGGATGAACTCTTGGCAAACGATGCGGGCGGACAGCTCGTGCGCAAGATGGACTCGACCGTTGACGGCGAGTTCCAGAAGTACATCGTTGCGGGTGGCGCCTACATTCGCGAGCACTTCTTCGGCCCAGAGCCTGAGCTCGGGGCGCTGGTGCAGCACCTCTCGGACGACGACCTCGTTCGCCTTCGCCGCGGCGGTCACGACTACCGCAAGATCCATGCCGCGTACGCCTCAGCCGTTGCCCACAAGGGTGCGCCGACGGTGATCCTGGCGAAGACGGTGAAGGGCTATTCGCTGGGCCCATCTGTAGAGGCAACAAATGTGACGCACCAGGCGAAGAAGCTCTCCGAGGCGGAGCTTCTCGCCTTCCGTGATCGGCTCGGTCTGCCGATCCCTGACGAGAAGATCCCTGAAGCGCCGTACTACCACCCTGGCCCAAACAGCCCCGAGGTGAAGTACATCAACGAGCGCCGTGCCGCGCTTGGCGGCCCGCTCCCGACCCGTGTCGTGCATCCGGTCACCTGGAGCGCGCCAGAGGCGGCGGTTGACGCCGAGTTTGCCGCTGGAAGCGCCGTGCCGGTCAGCACCACCATGGCCTTCGCCAAACTGCTGCGCAACCTGTTGCGCGATCCAAACATCGGCCAGCAGATCGTGCCGATCGTTCCAGATGAGGCGCGCACCTTCGGCATGGATCCGCTCTTTAAGCAGAGCGGTATCTACGCGCCGTTCGGTCAGCGATACGAGCCGGTCGACTCGGAGTTGTTGTTGAGCTATCGCGAGTCGCAGAGCGGGCAACTCCTTGAAGAGGGGATCACCGAGGCCGGATCAATGGCCTCATTCCAAGCGGCATCAACAGCATATGCAACACACGGCGTGCCGACGATTCCGTTCTACGTCTTCTACTCTATGTTCGGATTCCAACGCGTGGGTGACCAGATCTGGCAAGTTGGTGATGCGCGCGGCCGCGGCTTCCTCATCGGCGCGACCGCCGGCCGCACAACGCTCGCCGGCGAAGGGTTGCAGCATGACGACGGCCACTCGCAGATGATCGCGCACCTGCATCCGCATGTGGCGGCCTACGACCCGTCATTCGCCTACGAGATGGCGGCGCTGATTCGTCGCGGCATGGACCGCATGCATGGTGGGCGTGAAGACATCCTCTACTACCTCACGATCTACAACGAGAACCAGGCCCAGCCGGCGCGCCCTGAGGGGGCGCATGTTGATGAGGGGATTCATCGCGGCCTCTATCGCTTCGCCGAGGCGGATGCCAGCGCGAGCGGACCAATCGTTCGCCTCTTTGGGTCGGGCGCGATCATGGGCGAAGTACTTGCTGCGCGCGAACTACTGCGTGAGCGATTTGGCGTACGTGCCGAGATCTGGTCGGCAACCTCATACTCAGAGCTACGCCGCGAAGCGCTCGTCGTTGAGCGTTGGAATCGCCGCCACCCAGAGAGCGCACCGCGAACCTCGTGGATGCAGGATCAGCTCGGTAAGGGTGGCGCGCCGATCGTTGCCGCTAGCGACTGGGTAACTGCGCTCCCCGACCTGCTCGCCCCATGGATCGACGTGCCGTACCTCGTTCTTGGTACGGACGGCTTCGGCCTGAGCGACACCCGCGAAGCGCTCCGCGAGTTCTTCTCTGTTGACGCCAAGCACATCACCGCCGCCGCAATGGTGGCTCTGGCACGCGGTGGCGAGCGCACGCCGGCCGAGGCGGCTGCGGCGATCAAGGAGTTGGGCATCGACCCAGATCGGCTCCCCGTCTTCGTTCTCGACCGCTAGTTCGCACGAAAAGACAAGGCTACTTGTCGCATTAGACAGGTGTGGTTGACACTCCTCAGCCGAAGATGGCACCATTTCCCTACGCGTTGGCGTGATCAGCGAGAGGGGGATGCACGTGGATAGCTTTTTCGCTTGGGGCTTCGGGGGTCTCCTTACCGGACTTCGTGAAGGGGTCGAGGCGGCACTCATCGTTGGCATCATTGCCAGCTACCTCGTAAAGATTGGTCGCGCGGACCGACTCCCGAGCGTCTGGCTCGGCGTTGTTGGCGCAATCGCCGCCTCGGTCACGATTGGCGTCCTTGCATTTCTTCTACTGGGGAGCCTCCAAGGAACGGCCGAGAAGATCTTTGCGGGCTTCGCCTCACTCCTTGCAGTGGTGATCCTCACCTACATGCTCTTTTGGATGCGCAAGCAGGCCATCACCCTTGGCGCGGAGCTGCGCAGCGGGGTTGATCGCGCTGTTGCCTCGACGTCGGTTCTTGGCCTGAGCCTGCTCGCCTTCACCGCAGTGATTCGCGAGGGCATCGAGACGGCGCTCTTCTTGCTCGGTCAAACCACCGCCGCAGCGGATCAGGGACTCTCGGTCGTCGTGGGTGCCTTTATCGGTCTGCTCATCGCCGCCGGAATCGGCGTGCTGATCTTCCGTGCCGGGCTGCGACTCAACCTGGGCGCCTTCTTTAACGTGACGGGTGCCGCACTCGTGGTCATTGCGTCGGGCCTCCTCTCGTATGGCGTTCATGAGTTCATCGAGCTCGGCCTCCTGCCAGCTCTGATCAACCCGGTCTACGACATCTCTGCGATCCTGCCGCACAAGGAGGGGATCGGACAGTTCTTGCGCGCCATCGTCGGCTACAGCTCAACCCCAGAGCTAACGACGCTTCTTGCGCAAGGCGCCTATCTGATCTTCGGCCTCTTCTTCTACGTGCGCCCCGTGCGGCGAGCCGCTGCCGACAGGGCCGCAGCCGGCGCCTGATTGGCGCGTGCGGGCTTCGCACGCAATGATGTACTGATGCAAATACTGCAAGTTGACGGGCTCTCGCACTCGTTCGGCGAACGAGACGTGCTGCGCAACCTCTCGCTCTCCATCGACGCAGGCGAATCGGTGGCGCTTCTAGGCGCTAACGGATCGGGAAAGTCAACGCTCCTGCGCCTGGTCGCCGGGCTCCTCACGCCAACGGCCGGGCAGATCACGCTCGTTGGGAGCGCGGCGGC
>JBIIGQ010000062.1:0-3856 GCA_044236365.1 Candidatus Limnocylindrus sp.
ACCGTGATGGCCGAACACCAGTCGCTTCGTCTCGGCACCGGCGGCGCGCGCCACAATCTGATGCCCGAGGCAGATGCCGAGCAGCGGTCGCCCCGTGGCGATGATCTCGCGCGCCAGTGCAACGGGCCCAGTGAGTCGCGCCGGGTCCCCAGGGCCAGGCGAGAGCACCACACCGACCGGCCCACCCTCTAAGAGGTCGTGACTCGAAGTGTTGTGTGGGTGCACGCGCACGCGCAGGCCGCGTGCTCGCAGCGCGCGAACGATGTTGGACTTGAGTCCGAAATCTACGACCACAACGAGCGGCTCGTTGGCGTCGCCGTAGGTCTCAACGCGGGTTGGCGAGACCTGCGCGACAAAGTCTTCGCTCTCCCACGGGGTGATCAACTTGGTTGCGGCAACGGCGGCCTCGAAGTCGCTCTCCCACGGCGCAGAGATGCGGGCGCGCTGCGCACCCGTCTCGCGCAAGCGTCGTGCAAGGCTGCGCGTCTCGACGCCAGCAATCGCTGGCACGTTGTGTGCGCGGAGAAGTGCGGCAAGTTGCGCAGCGTCGTCACTGATCGCAGCGGTGGCGTGCGCGACCACGAGTCCGCGCAGCCATGGACGGGTGCTCTGGTCGTCGGCGATCAGTCGGCCGTAATTGCCGATGAGCGGATAGGTCATCAGCACGACCTGACCGGCGTAGCTCGGATCGGTGCAGATCTCTTGGTAGCCAGATTGACTGGTGTTCATCACGAGATCGCCACCCGAGGCGATTGGTGCGCCCCACGAGACGCCAGGGAAGACGCTGCCGTCTTCAAGTGTGAGGAGTGCCGGGCCATGATCGCCGATGCGCGCGTCAACAACAGAGGCAGATTCTGGGAGTGGAATAAGGGAGCGGCGATAGGGTGCAAGGCTTCGTAACGCGCGCTCGTTCACCTGTACTCCTCTCCGGCCTCACAGGGCCATCTGCGATCTCTCTGGATCGTCTCGAAAGGAACGCCAGTCTTCACTGGTGAGCCGGGTGGGATTCGAACCCACGACCTAGTGATTAAGAGTCACTTGCTCTACCGCTGAGCTACCGGCCCACGCGGAAGAATAGAGGAGCGGGGCGTAGCGTGCTACGGGGCTACCGGTGCGCGGCCGCTCCCTCGGTAACAAGGGCATCCAGCACCGCGGAGAGTCGAGCTGCCAAGGCCGCATGGCCGGCCGCATTCGGGTGGAACGGGATCTCGCCATCCCTCCCCCACTGGTACGGCTCAGGGTCGCAGAGGCGATGGCCGAGGAAGGCATCGGCAAGGTCGGCGACGCGCAGTCGCGGGTCGTTGACGGTGGTGATCGCCCCGCGGACGCGGTCGGCGATGTCGGTTCCCCACTCAGCGAGCACCGCAAGGTCGGCGTCAGAGATGCTGTCGCCGGGAGCGCGGAGGGCGGTGCATGCGTCGAGGCCGGGGGTGCCCGCCGCAGGGAGCGAGTCGGCGTACATAACCACGATGACGACAGCGTTCGGCGCCTTGGCCAGCACCGTGCGGTAGAGGCGCACCAGGGTGCCGCTGAGGGCCGCCGCCTGAGGCTTCATGCGCTCCCCCGCCGCAACGCAGGCGGCGGCATCTTCGGTGCGACAGGCGGCAAAGACCTCAGAGAAGCCAGCGTCGTTCCCGCCGATGCCAAGCATGACGATGTCGGTCTCGGCGCTGAGCGCCTGCACCTGCAGCAGCTCCCCTGCGCGCATGCGGCGATCAATCAAATCGGCCACCACGGCGCCGCTGCACGAGACGTGGGTCAGCGAGAGGCGCATGTTGGTTGGCATTAAGAGGCGCGGCCACGCCGGTCCGCGGGCGCAGACGCTCGGCGCACCAAGCACCTGCAGCGTGCCGCGATCAAACGGGAGCGCCGCCGACGCGTAGCTGTCACCGAGAACAACGAGGTTCAACGTTGGTAGCGATGCATCATCTGGGCCAACCACCATCGGTGCTGGCATCGACGCGTCAAAGCGCAGCGCCGGTCCCCCGACGCCACCGAGCGCGGCAACGATGAGGCCAGCGAGGGCACCAGCAGCCAGACGCTTACGCATCGGGCGACTCGCTGATCCCAAAGAGCGCGGTGATGGAACCGGTCAGTGGCTGTGTTCCTGCAACGATCTGCTCGGCACGCGTGGTGAGCGCGCCACTCGCCGTTGCCTCGCGCACTTGCGCATCAACATGTGATTCGGCGGCGGCAACAAGGTGCGCCTCAACGCGGCGAATGCGGCCGCGCACGCCACGGCCCGCGCCCAGCTCATCGATGGCAGCTAAGAGTTCACTGATGCCAGCACCGGCGGTGGCAGAGACGAGCGCAAGTTCTGGCGCCCCAGCGCCAAGGGCAAGCCCGCTGCGAAGGCGATCAAAGGTCGCCTGCGCGCCAGGTCGATCCGACTTGTTCACGGCAACGATGTCGGCCACCTCGAGGATTCCCGCCTTCATCGCCTGCACCTCGTCGCCACCCTCGGGTCCCTCTACAACCAGCAGCACATCGGCGAGCCGCGCAATGCCGATCTCGGCCTGTCCAGCGCCAACGGTCTCCACAAAGATCAAATCAAACCCTGCCGCCTCAACCAGGATCGTTGCCGCGGCGGCAACATGCGCAAGTGAGCGACCGCTGCCGCGCGTCGCAATGGAGCGCGTAAAGCGACCGTCATCGTCGGGATGTTCGTCAATGCGCACGCGATCGCCAAGGAGTGCGCCACCACTCTCATGGGAGCTCGGATCAATCGCCAGGATCGCGACGCGGCGACCCGCGGCGCGTGCGACATCGGCGAGCGCTGCGGCGAGCGAACTCTTCCCCGCCCCCGGTGCACCGGTAAGCCCCACGACGAGAGCATTCCGCGCGTCGGCCGCCGATGCGGCGAGCGCCTGCTGAATGCGTTGATTTGCTGCAGGTCCTGGACGCTCGACTGCGCTGATCCCCTGCGCCAGCTCGCGGCGCGCGGCGAGATGCTTAGCGTCGACGGGCATTCGCGCGCAGGAAGGTGGCAACCTCGGCGATCGTGGTTCCTGGTCCAAAGATTCCCGAGATGCCGGCCTGCTCCAACTCAGGTCGATCGGCCTCGGGGATGATGCCGCCCGCTACGACCAGCACGTCACTCGCACCAGAGGCGCGAAGGCTTGCGACGAGCTTAGGCAGCAGCGTTGCATGTGCGCCGGAGAGAATTGAGCAGCCGACGACATCAACATCTTCTTCAATGGCTGCGGCAACGATCGCGTCAACGGTGCGGCGAAGGCCGGTGTAGATCACTTCGAATCCTTCGTCGCGCAGTCCGCGTGCCAGCACCTTCGCGCCGCGGTCGTGACCGTCAAGGCCAGGCTTGGCGATCAGCACGCGGATCGGTGTCGTGCGCTCAGCCATGGAGCCCCTCGCGTCGCGCAATGCCGCGGTCATGCGCGCGCGCCAAGGCCTCGCGCTGGGCGGCATCAGTGCGGAGTGAGCCGCGCATCGCCTCTGTTGTCATGACGACACCCGGCTGGCGTGCGCCGCGCGCGGCGAGGCAGAGGTGTTCGGCGCTGACCAGCACGCCAACGCCGGCTGGCGCGAGGGCGTCGTTCAGTGCGTCGGCGACCTGCGCAGTAAGGCGCTCCTGCACCTGCAGTCGTCGCGCAAACGCGTCAACGAGGCGCGGGATCTTCGAGAGGCCAACGATGCGACCGCTCGGCACGTAGCCAACGGTGGCGACGCCAGGGAACGGGAGGAGGTGGTGTTCGCAGAGGGCGTGGAACGGGATCCCCTCAACGACGACGAGATCCCCAGCGGGGGCACCCGCCGGCTCCTCAAAGACGGTGCCAAGAATTTCGTATGGGTCGCTCGCGTAGCCACTGGTCAGCTCGAGCATGGCGCGAGCAACGCG
>JBIIGQ010000063.1:0-3842 GCA_044236365.1 Candidatus Limnocylindrus sp.
TCGCATGATTGAAGACGCCATCAAGAATCACGCGCATGCCGCGCGCGTGTGCGGCATCGAGCAGTTCGCGCAGCGCCTCGTTGCCACCGAGCATCGGATCAACGTTGAAGTAGTCGTACGTGTGGTAGCGGTGATTTGATGCGCTAGAGAAGATCGGACAGAGATAGAGCGCCGTAATACCAAGCTCTTGCAGCTCTCCGAGTCGTTCGGTAATGCCGCGGAGATCGCCCCCTTTAAAGCCGTGGCGCGTTGGCGGAGTCTCCCATGCCTCTAGCGGTCCGGGCGGCTGCGTTTGCGCAGAGCGCGCGAATCGGTCGGGAAAGATTTGATAGAAGACGGCGTCGCGCACCCAGGCTGGTGTGTTGGGCCCCGCGGGCCGTTGCGAACTCACCCCTTGACCGAGCCGACCGCAAGTCCGCTCGTGATGAAGCGCTGGCTCAACAGGTAGACGATCGCGGGCGGCAGCGTGAGCATGATCGAGAAGGCCGAGACGAGCGGCCACGGAATCGCCGACGCATACGTGCCTGTCATCGCCGAGAGGGCCATTGCCAACGTGAAGTCACGCGGCTGCGTCAGGAACATCCAGGAGTAGTAGAACTCCGTCCAGCCGCTGATGAATCCAAGGAACCCGGTAACAGCAATGGCCGGCAGCGCGAGCGGCAACACGATGCTGCGGAAGATGCGCGCCTGGGATGCGCCGTCGACTGCGGCCGCCTCCTCTAGTTCGCGTGGGATCGTATCGAGGTAGCCCTTCAGGTTCCAGATCGCAAAGGGGAGAGCGCCCGAGACGATCGCAATGCCAACGCCAAGTTGCGAGTTACGCAAATTGAACGCGCCGAGGATCGGCAGGTCAAGCTTGATCCCGTTCAGTGTGACGAAGAGCGGCGCGAGTGTGGCGACCGCTGGCAGCATCAGCACGCCGAGGATGACCAACATGATGAAGGTGCGACCGCGGAAGGCGAGGCGGCTCAGTGGGTAAGCGGCGAGCACGCCAAGCCCAACGCTTGCGAGCGCCGTGCCGCCGGCAATCTTGAGTGAGTTGAAGGCGAGCTCAAAGAAAGACACTGGATTGCTCGTTGGGCGTTCAATCACCTGCAGATACGCCTCGAAGGTCGCATCTTTTGGAATGAGGTTGAGTCCATCGGGGCGAATCAGGTTGAGTGGCGAGAGTGAAACGCTAAAGACCCAGATGATCGGGAAGAGCACGGTGATCAGGATGCCCAGGGCGGCAAGCTGCAGCCCGATCTTGGTGAGCAGGGAGGGCTCCCGGAACGAACGGCGCTTAGAAGTCGTCATATCGCGCCGTCGCCTTCGAGATGCGGTTGGTGATCAGGCTGATCGTGAGCAGAATGACAAAGAGCACCACGGCGAATGCGGCGCCAACGGCGTAGAGCTGTCGCTCGTTGACGAGCCGATACGCCTGGGTGACGAGCAGCTCGGTGCGACCAAACGGCCCACCCGAGCTCATGAAGTAGGCGAGGCTGAAGAGGTTGAAGGTCACCACAAAGCCATAGATGGCGAACGGAACCATCGCCGGTCGCAGGTAGGTGAGGGTGATCGTCTTGAACGAGGCCCACTTGCCCGCCCCGTCAATCTCCGCCGCCTCATAGAGGTCCTTCGGGATCGCCTGCAGTGCCCCAGTTGCAACCACCGCGTTCAGCGGCCAGCCGAGCCAAATGTTCGCAATCAACATGGCGTAGTAGCTGAGAGGGAGCGGCACAAAGCTGATCGGATCTTCGACCTGGCGCAGCCAGTCAATCGAGAAGGTTTCTGGCGGAATACGGAAGACCTGACCAACGAGCTCTAGCAGCATGTTCACGGCGCCTGCATCCTGATTGAACAGGTTGCGCCATGTGGTCGCCACCACAATCGGCGGAATCAACACGGGGAGTACATAAAGCGCACGATAGATGCGCTTGAACTTCAACCCTGGGTGATTCAACAGGAGCGCAATAGCAACGCCGAGAATGATGTGAATGGTGACATTGCTCAGCGCCCAGAAGATGTTGTAGAGGAAGAGTCGTAGGAACGAGTAGTTCGGAATAGATAGTTCGCTCGTCAAAATTCTGACGTAGTTCTCAAGCCCAACCCAATCAGGAGCTGGTGCACCTTGACGCAGGTTCGCGAGACCGTAATCGGTGAACGACATCCAAAACTGGAAGATGAGTGGATAGATGGTGACGATCGCCATGACGACCATGGCTGGTGCAAGGAACATGTACGGGGTTAGCGAGCGGCGGTTGATGCGCGTCAGAATGCTCACCGTACCTCCCTCTCCTCTCTCCCCTGGGTAGCAATCGGGGCGGGAGCCGAAGCCCCCGCCCCAATCGCGGTTACACCTAAGCGGCTAGCTCGACGCTAGCAGTCGATTATGGCCAGAGGCCAGCTTCGACGTTTGCAGTCTCCATGGCATCGCATGCCGTCGAGGCTGCATCAGCACCTGCGGCGCCGGTCTGAAGGACGCTGTCCCACGCCGAGCCGAAGTTGCCCCAGTAATTGTTCATCCAGGCCTCGACCGGTCGTCGGGTACCCGTGGCGGTCGCAGCTGCGAATGCCTTGGTTACCGCGTTCTCAACCGTGACGGCGGTGGATGCTGGCACGTGCGCAGCCTGGTCCACCATGATCTGCGCGTATGCAGGCGAGGCAAGGATCGAGGCAACCTTGATTGCCAACGGCTTGTTCGCGCCTGATGCGTTGATGTGCCAACCGTCAACACCGACCATGCCCACTGAAGGGAGGCCGTTGACACCAGCTGGGAATGAGGCAACCTGCGTGCCCGGGCGGGCCTTCAGGTAGTCCGCAAGAACCCAGTTGCCGTTGAACATCACGTCAACTTCACCGTTCATGTACTTCTGGCCAAGGTCGCCGTCGTTGCCATCAACAACTGCGCCAGCAGCCTTCAGGCTCTTGACGTAGTCCATAGCGTCGCCGATGCCCGACCCGCTCTTGCAGGCGGCGTGGCCGGTGCTGTCAAAGATCGAACCGCCGAAGGCCTTGTACCAGCCCCAGACGTGATACACGCCGGCCGGAACGGCAACCTTGCCGCCGTTGTCAACGTAATCCTTGAACTCCGCAGCGGTTGCTGGCGGGGTCGTGATCTTTGCAGAGTCATAGAACATGACGACTGCCTTCAGGCTCTCAGGAACGAGGTAGAGCTTGCCGCCGATGGTTGAACCATCAAGGGCCTGCTGCGAAACCGTTCCGAGGTCCGTCGTGTCCGTGATTGGCTCGAGCAGACCGGCCGTAACCAGGTTGCCAAGCTCATCGTTCGGAGCAATGAAGAGGTCTGGTCCGCCGCCGGCGGCAGCCTCTGTCTTGAACTTCGTGAAGATGTCGCCGAACGGCACCTCAACGGCGTTGATCTTGATCTTTGGGAACTCCGCCTCGAACTTGGCGAGCTGTGCGGCGAAGGCGGTGCCTTCAGCCGAGCCGCCGGACGAGCCGTAAGCGTGCCAAAGCGTTACTTCGCCTTCGAGACCGTCTGCCGATGGGGTATTGCTCCCACAGGCAGTGGCCACGACGGCGAGCATCGCTGCGACTGCAGCGAGCTTCCAATTCTTTCGCGCCATGCGTTAGTCCTCCTTCTTGCGAAGCCTCCCCACCAGCGAGGCGACGCGTAGGGCGCCAACATCTGTTGGCGCCGACATAGTTCAGGGTCGCCGGGCGACCCAGTGGTGCGGTAAGGGTAGGGCTCCCCGCGCTCCTGCGTCAATGCGGTTCCCACCCCCCTTTAGGGGTGGGGTGTGGGGGAGCCTCACGTCGTGGCTGACGGGTGCAGATGGGGCGACCGTGGCATCCTGAGCACATGCCAATTGCCGTCGCTGCCTTCCTCGCCTACGCCC
>JBIIGQ010000064.1:0-3822 GCA_044236365.1 Candidatus Limnocylindrus sp.
GCAACGCCGAGTAGCGAGAAGAGGAGTGGAACCGCCTCAAGCATGACCTGACTGGTGTACTTGATCACCCAGGTGCTGGTTGCCAGCAGCAGGGCGGCGACTGGGCTGACGAGCGCCAGCGTCGTTACAGAGAGCACACCGAAGGCACTCTGCATCTGGCGCACGGCCGCAAGTGTCGGCCGGTGCATCAACTCGTAGGGGTTTGCAGTAACGGGAAGCTCGGGGATGCGCTGAATCGGCTCCATGCTGAGCATGACTGTCGCGATCAAGATCTTGACGAACTGGGGATGCTCAATGCGGTAGTTGTTCTCTAGGAGGATCCCTGGGTTCCCCGTGCGGATCTCGTCCGCAAAGATCTGACCGGCGCGCATGTAATCGTCCTCATCAAAATCAATGGGGAGGCGCGCCGCCTGGCCATGCAGCAGGAGTGCGAGGGCGGTAAGCAGCCCAACAGCTCCGAGCCGAGCCGCTCGTTCAACGCGTGTCATGCCGAGAGGGTAGCGGCCGAGGCACCATCGAGAAGCCACGTTGCGTGCGGCAGGAGTGCACCCTTCGCTGGCGCATCAGCGATCGGCGTGGTCTCGGCAAAGATGCGCGCAACGGCCGCGGCTTTCGCTGCGCCCGGCGCCAGGGCGATGACCTCACGGGCAGCTGCCAGCATGCCGAGCGAAAACGAGAGGCGCGGCACATGCGGCTCAATGTGGGTCGGGGCGGGAACCCCATCGGCCACTGGGGCATCGGGGAGGGCAAGCGGCGAGCCTGGGAAAACGCTCAGACAGTGTCCATCGCCACCAACTCCGATCAACACCAGGTCAAAGATTGGGAACCCTTCGGAGGTATGCGCAACCACTACAGATCGCAACTCGGCAAGGTAGGCCTGTACTGCGGTGTCGGCGCTCGTCTCTGAGGTTGGCCATGGGTGCACCGCAGTTGGCGGCAGTGGCGATGCTGCGCCATCGGGGCCTGAGCTCAGCAACTGCGCATCGAGTGGCTGTAGATTTGAGAGCGGATCAGTACGAGACACGAACCGATCATCACCGAACCAGATCTGCGTCTGCGCCCATGGCATGCGAGCGGCTCGTGACGGCTCACGCAGTGCACGGTAGAGCGCGGCAGGGGTAGAGCCTCCTGTCGTGCAGAGGTGGAAGATGCCGCGTGCCGCAACAGCGGTGACTGCCGCATCCACGACGCGATCAGCGGCTACCGAAGCTACGTCTGCCGCATCGCTCAGGATGCGGACCGACGGCTGGCTCATCCGATCAACGCGCTCATCATGCGCAAGATTGCGGGTGAGAGTGGATCAACCTCACCGTACTCCAACGATTCGCTGAGCAACGTCGCCTCAGTCCATCGAGGAGCCTGGAAGGTGCGCTCGTGGACTACCGTACCGTTGATCGTGGCGGTTGCGCGTGTGGAGGTTGAGTCGGCACGAACCTCCAACTCGAAGTGGTCACCACGTCGGTCTGCTCCGATTCGGACAGCGATAGTGGTCCCGGCGCCAAGGACGGATGCAACCGGGTTGAGCGACACAGTGATGGGGTGCCGAAGTGCGTCACGCAGCTCGGCGCTCCACGCTGCACCATCAACTGCATGAAGCGGCGTGTGTGTGGTGGCGCGTAGACGCGAAGCAAGCCAGGCGACGTGATATGCGGGGCGCACCACATTAACTGGAGCGCTTGACGTTGGGCTGCCAGAAAAGTCGATCGTGATGGAGTTAATGGCGCTCAAAAATGGCGCGGAAGAGACGTCATCAAACATGGTGGCGATAGAGTCTCGCCAACGACCTTGGCGCAGGAGTGCGAAGTCGGTGAGTGCCACACCAGCACTCTCCGCAGCCGCAGCAAGATCACGGATCGTGGCGAGCCCGTCGCCTGGCTGCGTTGCACCATCAACAATGACGCGATCCACAGCTCGCAAAAGTTGTCGCACATCGCTCTGGGCGGCGTTGATTGGGGCATCCCACCAGAGGAGTGTTGGAAGGTCATGGAGGGAGAGTGGGGGGACGATGCTTGCCAGGTGATGCGCTGCAGGGCCGCCTGCATCAATCCAGAGCAGCTCGGTGCAGGCCGACGTCCCGTCGCCGCGCGGTGTGACTGCGCAGAAGACTTCCAAGCGCGCCGCAAAGGTCGCCGGACCGTCGGGATCACGCGGCACGATAAAGAGGGTGCGCGATGGATTCCGCGGGAGGGTTGCCAACACAGAGGCGGCGTGTGCAGCTCGCTCTTCACCATTCGCAACCACAGCAAGATTCATCACACCAGTGCGCACGGCAATCGGCTCCGCAGTAGTGGAGCCCTTCGGTGAATCAGAGACCAAGAATCGGCGCGCCTCACTGCTCGCCCATAACTTGTCGAGCAGGGCATCCGCCTCGGCAACCGTTGAGGCACTAGACGACCAGCGCAGTGACGATGCAAGGATCGAGTTGAGACCCATCAGTGCCCCGTGACGCTCAGCTTAGAGGCGGCGCCAGCGGCGCCCCTCTCGGGTGAGGAGTTCGTCGGCGGCCTCAGGCCCCCACGTTCCGGAGGTGTAGTTCGGCATCTCCGGCTCTGGGCCAGCAATCCAGGCATCAATGATCGGGTCAACGATCCGCCAGGCGGCCTCGACCTCGTCGGCACGCGTAAAGAGCGACGCGTCGCCCAACAGTGCGTCAAGGATGAGCGTCTCGTAGGCGTCGGGGCTCTCAACCGTGAAGGCTGAACCGTAGGCAAAGTCCATGTTGACCGGGCGAACATCAATGCCCAAGCCTGGAACCTTCGCGGCGAACTTGAGCAGGATCCCTTCGTCGGGCTGAATGCGAATAACGAGCAGATTGGACTCAGGCTCCTCGCCAACGGTAGGGAAGAGGCGCTGCGGTACATCCTTGAACTGGATCGCGATCTCGGTGGCCCGCTTCGGGAGACGCTTCCCCGCGCGAAGGTAGAAGGGAACACCCGCCCAACGCCAGTCATCAATCTCTAGGCGTGCCGCAACAAATGTTTCGGTTTCGCTGGCAGGGTCAACCGCCGGCTCACTGCGATAGGCAGACGTCTCTGTCGCTCCAACCCAGCCTGGGCCGTACTGGCCGCGAACCACCGACTGATCAACCTTCTCAACGGGGATCGGTCGAATAGCGCGGAGTACCTTCACCTTCTCGTCGCGCAGGGCGTCGGCCTCGAGGTTTGCCGGCGGCTCCATCGCCACCAGCGTGAGCAGCTGCAGTAGGTGGTTCTGCAAGATGTCTCGCAGTGCCCCCGTCTCTTCGTAGAAGGCGCCGCGCCCCTCAACGCCGATTGACTCTGCCACGGTGATCTGCACATGGTCGATGTAGCGGCGATGCCAGATCGGCTCAAAGATCAGGTTGCCGAAGCGGAAGATCAGGATGTTGCGCACCGTCTCTTTGCCGAGGTAGTGGTCGATGCGATAGACCTGCGACTCACGGAAAACCTTGCCAACCTCGCGGTTCAGCTTGACCGCCGTCTCGAGGTCTCGGCCGAACGGCTTCTCGATAACGATGCGGCGCCAGCCACCATCGGCCGTCTCGTGATCTAAGCCCGCCGCACCGAGACCGCGCACGATCTCTGGGAATGACGAGGCTGGTGTCGCCAGGTAGTAGAGGCGATTCCCGTCGGTGCCAGACTCTGCGTCAATAGCGGCAAGCTTGGTCGACAGCGATGCGTAGGCCGCCGGCTCGTCAAAGCCACCCTGGTGGTAGGTGATGCGTGCAGCGAACGCCGCCCACTTCTCCTCGTCTACTGGGGTGATGCGCGCATGCTTATCGAGTGAGGTGCGGAGCGATGTGCGGATCTCTTGATCGCTGAACGGTCGTCGACCGAAACAGAC
>JBIIGQ010000014.1:0-14220 GCA_044236365.1 Candidatus Limnocylindrus sp.
CTGAGCGGCACTGCATGATCAGCGCCCGACCCTCGGGGATCTCGCCCTGACGTGCCACAAATTGTGAGAGCGGAATCAGCAGTGCACCAGGGATGTGCACCTCGTTCCACTCCGACTCTTCGCGAACGTCAATGAGCAGCGGGGCGTCGGGACCATCAAGGAGTGCCGCCGCTTCAGCGGGCGTGAGCGTCAGCGGAAGGTCGCTCACGAACGCTCAGGCTCGGCGGATGCGGCGAGGCGGCGCAGGAACTCTGCAACTGGCAGACGCGAGCCGTACCCGTCGCCCATGTTGTGGGCGAAGAGTACCTCGTCGCCATCCCCCTCCTCCCAGCAGAGCAGGAACGGCAGGCCGAAGGCGATCGCTGGAAAGTCGACGAGGCCTCGGTCGATGTCGCGTAATTCCACGCCGCGGCTGGTGACTCGGTCGACGCTCGCCTGCATCTGGTCGACCGCCGCCCGAATGCGCATCTCTAGAACGGAGCTGCTCGCGAGCGCGTCGCGGAGGGCGGGGTCGAGGTCGGCCGGCTGCAGCTGATTCTGGTCGGCGCCGCCTGGGAGGGCGCCCATGCGCTCAAGGCGACGGAGGCGCAAGAGTTCGTCCTTCATGCGCTCAAGTTCAATGCGCTGGTCGCGGAGGAGGGCGATGATCGGGCGCAGCCCGGCCAACTCCTTCGTTGCCGCGTCGATCGTCCATGAGCGCCTCATAGCCGTATTCTCCCATGCCCAGGGCTCGTAACGCGCTCCGTCGTGGGAGAATCTGCGCGGGCCGGTAGCTCAGCGGTAGAGCAGGGGTCTTTTAAACCCTTGGTCGCGGGTTCGAACCCCGCTCGGCTCACCAACTCCTATGCGTTCCCCCGTCGCCGAAGCAGGCGCTCGGCGCCCAGATAGAGGAGCGCCACGACGTACCCGCCAACGATGACGCCAAGCATCAACATCAGGACCGAGGCGTATCCATACTTAATGACGTTGAAGAATCCATACGGATAGACCGAGGCAATCGCGCCGTGCACCAGCGTGTATGCCAGATACGCAATCGGAATGATGAAGACGGTGAACGTATCGCTAAGTGAGAAGCGGCCGCGTGGTCCTGCGACGGCCCAGACGGCGATCGTAATGACCGGGGTCACGTAGTGCTGCAACAGATTCGTCAGCGCGTACCAACTCTGCGGGTTTGCTGAGCCTGCGAGGAGCAGGTGGTAGAGCACCATCGTCATGGTGATCATCAGTAGTCCAGTGTTCCGAAGGCGGTTGAAGATTCGACCCGTGCGTTCTGGGTTGAGGTAGAGCGCCGTCAGGGTGGCTGCCACCACGATGTTGGACCAGGTGGTGAAGTATCCGTGGGAGTCAACCAGCCGGCCGAAAGCTCCGGCCAGTCCTTCAGCATGGCCACCAAACAAGTTGCTGCTTGGGTCGTATGGGGTGGTCTGCGGCACTAGGCCAAAGACATTGACTATCTGCACGATGCCGTAGCCGAGCCACGCGACGAGCGCATTGATGCCGAAGAGGCGCTTGGCGGTTGCTGTGTTCATCGTT
This sequence comes from Candidatus Limnocylindrus sp., assembly GCA_044236365.1. Lineage (GTDB taxonomy): Bacteria > Chloroflexota > Limnocylindria > Limnocylindrales > Limnocylindraceae > Limnocylindrus. The sequence continues at coordinate 1,534 of JBIIGQ010000014.1, forward strand.
CCTCCCACTTCACACCCGGGCAGGTGTTTCGCGGAAGTATACGGCGGCGGCGGTCAGGGCTAGCGGGTGGATGCGCCCTTTCGGCCAAGCTTGGCGCCGATCCATGCACGGAAGCGTTCGCGCTGGCCATAGGCGACTGCGGCGCCGAGTAGGAGCACGAAGTTCAGTGTCCACGCTCCTGCGGCAGAGAGGAAGCCGATCTGCTGACCAACCTCGCCCTGTAGCGCCAAACCAGGAACGGTGAGGCCGAAGAGACCGACGCGGAAGACAGGCGCCTTCGGCGATGTGCCAGCCGAGAGTGCGCCCGCGCTGTATGCGCCAGATGCATCTGCGCCGCCGAGAAGGAGCACATGCGTGCCAACCACGACGCCGCTCGCTCCGACTCGCGCGCCGTTGGCTGGGAGGTTACTGAGCTCTACAGATGTCCAGCTAGTGAGACCCGTGGCGGCTGCTGGTGCAGCCCAAAGCACGCTCGTTGTTGCCGTGCCATCAATGGTGCCGCCCGCCACGTAGAGGGTGCCGTTGGCGCTCCAGAGTGCGGCGCCGTCGCGTGGGGCTGGCAGGTTGCCATCGCCCGCCGTGCCTTCCCAGCGGAAGATCGTGCCGAGCTCAGCATCACCTTGGTCGGGATTTGCAACTGGTGCGCTGTGGCCATCACTCGTTGGAGCCACAGCAATGTCCCCGCGAAGCGCTGCAGCGGCTGGACCGCTCGCATCATCTCCGCCCCACACATAGATGGAATCGCCAACAACCGCGGCGGCGGCAAAGCTGCGCGGTTCCGGAAGCTCAATGAAGTTTGCCCACGGCTCAAGTTCGCCGTTGCTGCCGAGCTTTGCCTTCCAGACGGTGGTGGTTGGCGAACGATCGGTGCCCTCGCCGCCGAGCACCACGATTCCGTCAGAGACGACGGTGACCGATGCGCCTGACCGTGCGGCTGGCAACTCAAGTGCGTCGAGTAGTTCCCATGCAGTGATCAGCCCGGTGGCGGCGTCAGGTGTTCCTACGTAGACCGATGTGGTTGCGGGAGTCGTGTCGGATGCGCCACCAATCACATACGCCTTGCCCGCAAAGAAGGCGACGCCTGCGTGGGCGCGCGCCTCAGGGAGCGGTGTGCCCGCAGCCCAAGCGCTCAGCCCCGCGGCATCAATCGTTGCAACGGAGACGTTTGTTGTGGCGAGGCGTGTTGCCGAGCCGCTCGTGCCGCCGATGTAATAGAGGTGCGCGCCAACCTGCAGCAGAGAGCCATCAACGCCATCGCCTGGAAGGTCCGCCTCGGTGGCGCTCTTCCACGGGATCAGTGCTCCGGCGGGCGCTGGGCACGGGAGCCCCTCATTCTCTGCGGGGCAGATGTTCACGACTGACGCCATGTTGAGGCCAAGCTCAACGGTTGGCGAGACGGTCAGGTAGTAGGCCCGGTCTGGGATGTAGCCGAGCATCAAGATAATGACGAGCGTCCAGAGCACCGAGCGCACGCCCGCCCAGCCCCAACCATCAGCATCAAGGAGGCCGAAGAGCACGCGTCGCGGCGCAACAGCCCCTGGGCCGATCACGCGTGGATCGTTGCTGCCGCTCATCACTTCACCGTCAACGTGCCGGCCATGTTTGGATGGATGCTGCAGATGAACGCGTAGGTACCTGCATCGAGGGCAGGCACGTTGTACGTACGCGTGGCGACGCCAGGGAAAATATCGCCCTTCCAGATCTCGACACCTACGTCTGTCGCGTCACCTTCGTGGATCGCGACGTTGTGCGGCATTCCCGGTTGATTGTTGTCAAAGCGGATCATGAACGGCACGCCAGCCGCTGCCTCAAAGGCACTCTGCTCAAATGCGTACACATCTACGGCGCTGATGACGTAGGTCTCACCCATGCCGCCAGATGGCGTTGGGGTTGCTGGTCCGGACGGTGATGGAGAGACAGCGAATGCATCCTTCCAGCAGGCCGGCACTGGGGTGGCACCAGGTACGGGGGCATACGCCACATCGCGCCAGCCGGTGACCTCAATCATCTCGCCAGTCTTCGGGTCGCGCACCTTGACAACGTCGTCGGTGGTGGCGCGCATCCAGTCGATGAGCTCTTCGATTTCACGGTAGTTGAGTGGGCCACCATTCGTGTCAGCCCAAACGCCCATGAGCGAATTGGCGTCGCCACAGATGTAGCGACCACCAACAGTAAGGACGTTCATGAGGTACTGCGGCGTGAGGTGGGCGAGGAGCTTCCCCTGATCGTTGAGCACAGGCCCGATGCCGCCCTGGCCCTGCTCGCCGTGGCAGCGGGCGCAGTTCGCCTCATACAGGTTGTAGCCGCGCTTGACACTCTCGAGGTACTGCTCGTGCTTTGCGGCGTCGAGACGCGATGAGCCCTCAACTCCCGGAAGGCCCTGGTCGTAGAAGGCGTACACGATGATGAAGAGGGTGACGATGGCAATGCCGAGCAGGGCTGCCATACGCGACGAGCCGCTCTGGTTGACGATCTTGGCGGCACGCTCTGCGGTGAGGCCGTGCGTTTGAATCTGGCTTGGGCTTGAGAGGCGCGGCACGGGCGTGCTCGCCTTCTCGCTCGGTACTGGGAGCTGCTGCTCGTCACTCATCAGGTGCACCCCGTCGCGGCGCGCGGCGCCTCAATGCCTGGCATGCCGATCGCGAGTGGCACGGTGCCAAGGTTGATCTTGCCGGTGTCGAGGGTGAGAACGCCATCGTTGTCGACTGTCGCCGAAAATCGGTCCATGCCGCGGTCGGCTGGGCCGAACCCCTGCGCCTTGGTGCCGAGTCGGTCGTAGCGGCTGCCGTGGCAGGCGCACTCAAGCCAATACGTTTTGATGCATGGGTTTGGCTTGCAGCCAAGGTGCGGGCAGCGCTGATACAGCGCGCGAACATTGAGTGCGGCGCCGTCGCCCGTTGCGTCTTCACCCGCCACAAACTCCTGGCGATTCGGGTCAACCAACATGATGAAGGCGCGCGCATCTTGTACGTAGGCTGGGTACCCCTCTGCGATTGGGAGCCCTGCGTTGGCGTCAATCAGCGACTTTAAGGTGCCGATACGAATCTTGCCGCCGAAGCCACCTTCAAGGTTTGGCCAGAGGAAGCCGAGTGTGCCGGCGGTCACCTGCAGCAACCAGAGGCCGAAGCCTGCACCGATCGTCGTTCGCAGAAGGCGGCGGCGCGAAATGCCCTGCACCTCTTCATGGCGCAGCGCCTTGATGGTTTGCGAGGTGAGCGCCTTCGGCTTGTCGCTCGGTTCAACGCTGTAATGACTCACTGCGCCCCTCCGATCACAAGCTAAAGAAGAAGCCGCTGGACCACGGCAAGACGAATGCGTACCCAGGGCCGCGGAAGAAGATGCCGATGAAGGTCACGGTGAGCCCGAGCGCCCAGAGCACGGAGAAGAGGGTGACCTCAAGCTTGCGATCGGATGGCTTCGTGCTGTGCAGGTTGCGGCGATCGAGATATGGAATGAGTGCCGAACCAACGAGCACGGCGGCTGGCGTCAGCGCACCTGCAACGGTTGGGTGGAAGTAGGCCAGCAACTCCTGAAGGCCCAAGAAGTACCACGGCGCCTTGGCAACGGCTGGCGTGACGTTCGGGTTGGCGAGCTCTTCGAGCGGAGCATTAATGAAGAGGCCAAGCAGGAGCAAGAAGATGCTCATTGCGACTGCCGCCAAGAACTCGATCGTAAGAAGGTGTGGCCAGGTCATGACCGTGTCATCCGGCTCCTTCTGCACGCGAACAACGGCGTCTTGCTTGACGAGTGCGAGGAGTCGGTACGGTCGCGCCGCCATCGGCACGCGCTGCTTGTCGATCTCCGTCTGGCGCGACGGATCTACCGGCAGGGTGCTCGCTGGGCGCTGCTCGTCACTCATGGATCACAGCGGTCCGCTGATGCCGCCGTCCTTGCGGATCCGCCAGAAGTGGACCGCGAGGAAGACTGCCGCCAAGAGTGGGAAGACCATCACGTGCAGCACATAGAAGCGCAGCAGCGTGTTCTGTCCAACCTCAAGGCCACCAAGGAGGAGCAGCTTCGATGGCGTGTTCAGGAGCGGCGCGTAGCCGGCCATGTTCGAGCCGATGGTGATCGCCCAGTAGGCGATCTGGTCCCACGGCAACAGGTAGCCGGTGAAGCTGAGCATCAGTGTGAGGAAGAGCAAGATGACGCCCACGACCCAGTTGAATTCGCGTGGCGGCTTGTAGGCGCCGTGATAGAAGACGCGCATCATGTGCAAGAAGACGAAGAAGACCATGAGGTGCGCGCCCCAACGGTGGATGTTGCGCGTGATCTGTCCGAATGGAATCAGCGTTTGAATCTTGAGAATGTCGGAATACGCCTGCGTTGCCGAAGGGGCGTAGAAGAACATTAGGTAGACGCCCGTGACGGTGAGGACGAGGAAGAGGAAGAAGCTCAAGCCGCCGAGGCAGAAGGTGTAGGCGAACTTCACCGCGTGCTGGCGAACCCGCACTGGGTGGAGGTGAAGGAAGACGTTGTTCATCACCGCATAGGCGCGGCTGCGCTCGTCGTTCGGATAGGAGTTGCGGAAGATAGAGCGCCAGGCTGCTGACCTGCGGACCGCCTGATCGACCCTCGCCAGTAGGCTCACTGTGCCCCTCCCGCTACGCCGGCAACCCCGGCCAACTGTCCATCTCGGTAGGACTCCTTATAGAGGCGTCCGTCCGAGCTGATCTCTTGTAGTTCGAACCGCTCCATCGTAATGGCGTCGAAGGGACAGCGCTTTACGCAGAGGGCGCAGCGGATGCAGCGCTCCTCGTCCAGGAGCATCGCCCCGCCGTTCTCCCAGCCGTAGGCCTCGGAAAGCTCGGGGAGGGCACCCTCAGACTTGAGCTGGTTGATGTCCACCATATGAATGACCCCCTCAGGGCAGACGTCGGCGCAGGCGCCACAAAGGACGCAGCGCATCGGGTCAAACCAGATGTTGTAGTTGCACATGAGGCAGCGGGTGCTCTCCGCAACCGCCTGCTGGGCCCCGTAGCCGAGCTCGACCTGGGTGGTGAAGTTCTCTACTGGGTCCCCAGAGGGGAGGCGTGCCGCCAGCGGCAGCACCGGAATGTGCTGGCGTGGGATGCGGTCGTAGAACTCAGGCATCTCGTGGCGCCACGAGCTGGTGATCTTCACGTTGGCGTCGACGGTGATCTCGGCCTGCCCGTCGAGGTAGCGGTCAATCGCGTAGGCGCACTTCTTGGCGTGGCCCGCCGCCTCGATCATGGTGGCAGGGCCAGTGACGAAGTCGCCGCAGGCCCAGACACCCTTGATGTTGGTGGCGTAGGTAGCTGGGTCAACCTTGACGCGACCGCGCGCCACTTCGAAGGTGCTCTCCACTGGAAGGAAGCCGAGCTCAGCCGCCTGCGACACCGCTGGAATCACCGTGTCGGCGGGAAGAATGAACTCGGAGCCCTCAATAGGAACTGGGCTGCGGCGACCCGATGCATCTGGCTCGCCGAGGCGGTTCTTGATCATGCGCACGCCGGTGATGCGGCCGTTCTCGCCGACGAGCTCAAGTGGCGAGACGAGGAAGTCCATGCGCACGCCTTCGCGCTCCGTCTCACCGAGCTCCTCTTCGTCAACGACAAGTTCGGATCGTGTGCGGCGATAGGCGATGGTGACGCGCTCGGCGCCATGGCGGAGTGAGGTGCGCGAGCAGTCCATGGCGGTGTAACCACCACCGATCACGACAACATCTTTGCCGACGCTGAGCGGCTTGCCGAGGTTGGCATCTTTCATGAAGTCCACGCCGTACACGAGGCCTTCAAGGTCGGCGCCCGGAATGTCGAGTGCGACGGCATTCATTGCGCCGGCGCAAATCGCGATCGCGTTGTGCTTCTGCTGCAACTGTTCGAAGGTGATGTCGCGTCCGACCTCGGTGTTGTAGACAAACGTCACGCCGAGTCGCTCGATGAGTCGCACGTCGGTCTCAATCGCCTCGCGCGGGAGGCGGAATGCCGGAACGCCGATGAGCATCGTGCCGCCGCCATACGGCAGGCTGTCGTAGACGGTGACCTGATAGCCCTTCACGGCGAGCTCGCGCGCCACCGAGAGACCGGCAGGGCCGGCACCAATCACCGCAACGCTCTCGGCGCGTGGCGTGATCTCTGGCGCAACATCAGGAATCCCTGAAGCGGCGTGCCACTCCACAAGGAAGCGCTTCATCGCGCGAATTGCGAGCGGTCGATCGATGTCGCCGCGGCGGCAGGCGCGCTCACACGGCGCGGAGCAGACGTACGAGCACATGGCGGCGATGGGGTTTGGTTCGCGGGAGAGGAGGTACCCCTCTTCAAAGCGCCCTTCGGCGGCAAGGTTCAGGTAGCCGCGGCAGTTGGTGCCAACAGGGCAGGCCTCTTGGCACTCGATGTTGCACTGCAGCCAGGAGGCGTCGACTGGTTGGACCAGGAAGTCCTGCGTTTCAAGCGTCACAGTGAGCCTTTCGGTGTTGCCGCGGGTCATTGCTTGCAGGGTCAAGGGTAGCAGGGGCTCCCGTGGAGCGTGCTCAACGGGATAGTTGCAATTTGGTCGCTTTTTCTTGTGCAGAAGGTGAATTTCTGCCAGAATCGCCGCCTAAGGCGGTGCCGGCGTCCCCCCAAAGGCACCGCCTTTTAGCCCCTCTGGCTGGTGATCTCCGCAAGCACCTCTGCGGCATGCCCGGTTGGGGTCACACTCTCCCAGACCTTCGCCACCCGACCCTCTGGGTTGATCAGGAAGGTGACGCGATGGGTACTCATGAAGCTCTTCCCCATCATCTGCTTCTCGCCCCAGACCCCGTAGGTCTCAGCAACCTGGTGGTCGAGGTCAGAGAGGATTGGGAAGTTCAGGGAGAACTTGTCACGGAAGGCGGCCTTGCTCGACTGGTCGTCGGGGCTCACCCCCCAGACGAGTGCCCCCGCCGCCTGCAACGCCGTCTCCGAATCGCGGAACTCGCAGGCCTCAATGGTGCACCCTGGGGTGTCGTCTTTTGGATAGAAGTAGATCACGAGCCACTTACCACGCGCACCAGTGGTGCTGTGCTCGCTGCCAGTTGCATCGCGCAACGTAAACGCCGGGGCTTCGCTGCCGACCGGTGGAAACGATTTGAATGGACTCATGCTCCGAGTATAACCTCGACGACCGCCCGCGCAACGGAGACGAGCAGTCCACCAGCGCTGAGGCTCACGATGAGCAGATCGGCACGACCGAAGCGCGACGGCCGACGACGGGTAGGTGGCGACTGACGCGTCGGCAAGCGCACGCCACGGACCTCGAGGGCGATCGCCAGTTGCGGTACGGCGCGAATCACCGAATCGAATAGATCGGCGAGCAGCAGCGGATCTGCACTGCGTCGGGTTAGCCGGCGAATCGCACGACGCTCGCGCGCCTCATCACGCAGCGTTGGAATACGTGCGGCGGTAGCAAGCAGCGCCATTGTTGGGGCGAAGGGTGCACGAAGTTTTTCAATGAACGCATCGGCCATGCGCAACGGTTCGAATGGACGCAAGAGGACAAGGCTACCGGCGGCAAACGCAAGGAGGCGCATGCCAGCACCGACCGCCTCTTCTACTGATGCGCCGCCAAAGAGATTGGCGAGCACGATGCCGGCGAGCGCTGGTGTTAGCGCTACGGCAAGTTTCAGTGTGGCGAGAATCTGCACGCCAGAGATCCACGCCACGAGCAAGACCGGAAGGGCAATCGCGGCCTGCGCCACTGGCGTTGTTGGACTCACAATCGAGAGGGCGAACCAGAAGAGGGCGAGGCCGAGGCGGGTGAGCGGATTCGCGGTGCCAATCAAGCGTCTGCCGAGCTCTGGCGAGAGGAGTCGCTCAGCGCTCTCGGCCACTCGGGCCGCCGGCGCTGGCAGGAGCGCGGCGAGGCCGCTGGCAACTGGCTCAACGCTGGTGCCTGTCTCCTCAGGGTGGCGCACCCTGCGGAGCGGCCGCGCCTCTGGGTGGCTCAACGCACTCAGCCGTGGATCGTGCGTGGCGATCAGCAGGGCGCTGGTGCCGAGCAGCTCTCGATCGCTGAGAAGTGTGCAGAGCGCCGCCACGCGCGCATCATCAAGACCGCCGCTCGGCTCGTCGAGGATCAGAACGTCTGGAGCTGCAGCAATTGTCACCACGATCGCAAGCCGACGACGTTCACCATCCGACAGTCGCCCAGGTGATGCATCAAGAAGCTGTGCGACGTCAAGGCGCTGAGCAATCTCTTCGGCTCGCGCTGCATCGCTCGGTGCAATGTGCGCGCGAGCTGGTCGAGCGCCAAGGAGGAGGCCTGAGTCTTGCGGTGCAAATCTGATCCGCAGGTCAGGCTGTGCGAGACGTTCACCAGTATCGAGCGGGAGCGTTCCCGCCACAAGATGGAGCAGTGTTGACTTGCCGCTCCCTGTGTCGCCAGTGAGCAACGTTGTGGTGCTGCGCATGACCGCCAGGCTGGATGACCCCACCGCGCGACCCGCCGCCGTGGCACGAAGCAGCTGCACGATTGGTGCTCCGCCTCCATCGTTGCTGCCAATCTCGCTCCAGGTCGTCGCAGTCGCTGACGCCGTCGGCGGCGCGACGACCCTACCGCCATCAAGCCGTAGCTGCTGTGCGGTTGTGGAGTCGAGCAGAGAGAGGTCGTGTGCCGCAATCACCCGCGTCGCACCGCTCTCACGCAACGTCAGTGCCAAGCGATCTGCCGATCGCGCATCGAGGCCGCCGAGTGGCTCATCGGCGATTAGCAGATCTGGTGATGCAACAAGGGCAACCAGTGCCGCCGCCGCCGCTCGCTCACCGCCGCTAAAGGTACTCAAACTGCGATCCATGAGTGCAACGTCAACGGCGGTGTCGCGTGCGAACCGCTCAATGCGCGAGCGCATCTCCTCAGTGGGAACCTGTCGTGACTCCAGCGGGAGTGCCGCATCATCGAGCAGGAGCGGCAGCGCATAGGTGGGGGCGGGGCCCGCCGCCACGTAGCCGAGTCGCTCACTCAGCCCGCGTGGAATCCCCGACTCCGTTGCGGCGGCAACGAGATCAACTCCCCCAACCACCAGCCTGCCCCGCAGTTCACCCGGCAGGACCGTGCCGAGCAGCCCGGCGATCGCGCGGAGGAGGGTGCTCTTCCCCGCCCCCGATGCACCGTTGATGAGGAGCACTCCCCCCGCGGGAACGCTGACGGAAACGCCGCGCAGGTCAAGCGTCAGCCGATCGGAGCCAGCCGGTCGCCAGGTGAGATCGGCGATCTCTATAGAGAGGGGCGGCACGCCGTTAGGCCCCGATCAGGTCGAGCGCACCGCTCCGTCGAAGTGCAGCGCGCAGAGCCAGCGCACCGAGACCACCAATGATGGCCGAGCTTGCAACCATCGCCGCAGCCAAGGCTGCCGCGAACGAGGTGCTGACGTCGGGGAAGTAGAGCGGCAGATCATGCAGTGCCATACCAACCCCCGAGAGTGCACCGGCGGCGAGTGCCACGCGCCAACCCGCAACGCGGTAGCCGACCGCAGCGAAGGCGATCTCAGCGCCGAGCCCTTGGGCCGCGCCAGAGAAGATCGCATCGACCGACCACTGGCTCGCGAGCAAGAACGAGACGGAGGCGGCGATCATCTCACCGGCAAGTGCGGCACCAGGGCGACGCACGATCAGTCCGGCGAGTGGCCCCGCAATCACCCAGGTGCCAGCGAACAGCAGATATTGGAGCGGTAGGACGGCGGCGAAGAGTGGTGATGCGGCGCCCCACGCAAGATTCCACCCGGCAAAGAGCACGCCTGAAGCGATGCCAATCGTTGCAACGGTAACGAGATCCAACAGACTCCATGAACGCTTCATGCTGCGCCTCCCTCTTCACTCACCAACACCGCGCCGTTGTGCACGGTGATCACGACCTCTGCGGCGGTTGCCACATTAGAAATGCCGCGCGTCCCGCCCGCGGCCAGAAGCTCGTTGTCGAGTGACCAGCGCACACCGGTCGCTGTGACCGTTGCGTCGCCACCCCATGGGGTGAGCGAAATGGTGCGACCAGACTCACCACGAAGTGTGAGGGTGGTACCACTCCGCACAAGTTGCGTCCGCGTCTGCTCATCAAGAATGACAACCGCCGCAGCATCACAGCGCGGGTGCGCCAGAAGTGCAAGGGTGCCAATGGCGTGATCGCTACGCCCACCCCAGGTGCAGAGGAGCGCGATCTCGGTTGCGCCAGCATCGAGTGCGGCGAGCAGGGCGAGTTCCGTATCGGTCGCATCTTTGTTGGCTGAAAAGCGCGTGACGGTCACACCGGCCGCCTCAAGTTCGTCGGCGTCGCCTGCGCTGAGTGAATCAAAATCGCCAACCACCTGATGTAGTGGTAGGCCGAGCGGGGCCGCGTATCGGGCGCCGCCATCAGCGGCGATTACCAGCGCAACGTCACGCCATCCGGACCAGCGCGCGTCGAGCAGCGCCGGATCAGGTTGATCGCCCCCCGCAAGAATCAACGCGCGCACAGATACCTCGCTCTCTATCGCGCGGGGTACACCTGCGTCCTCCCTTCGCCGGCATGACCCGGATCAGGTTCGTAGGGTTCGCGGACCATCCGCATCTCAGCGCCCGATGGCGCTCCCCTGTCGCGATGGTGTGATTCTAGCGCTTCGCGCCGTCAAGAAGTGCCGTAACCCAGTCGGCAACGGAGGGGGCATGTTCGTGCGCATCGGCCTCATAGAAATCGTCGGGGTGGAAGAAGGGCGAGTGAATGCCAACAGCATGGACACCTGCGGCGCGCGCCATGCGCACGTCATCAAGGGTGTCGCCGAGGTAGGCCGTTTCGGCGGGCGTGGTTGCGTGGCCGAGCGCGGCGAGGCCGCGTCGCAGTGGTGCAGGATCGGGCTTCTGCTCGACCGCGTCATCGCCGTAGACCGCCGAGCCGATGAGGTCAGCGACGCCAGTGCGACGGAGCTGCCCAGCAACAACTTTGCGATCACCGGCGGTGACGATGCCGAGGGGGATCCCCGCGGCGACCAGTCGCTCCAGCGCTGGATAGGCGCCGGGGAGGAGCTCCGCTTCGTGCCCCTTATAGGCACCGTGCCAGACGCTGGCCGCTCCCTCTACCAGGTGCTCGGGGACGCCGAGGGCGGCGTACATGCGGCGCCAGTTCGGCGAGAAGGCGGCCCCATAGCGCTCACGAGTGAGGGGAGGCAGACCGAAGGACTTCATCACCTCGACGTTCGCCTCATAGACGTGTTCGGTCGTGTCAATAAGGGTCCCGTCCCAGTCGAACAACACGGCCTTCATGGCCTAAGCGTACGTCGCGCCTAGAATCGCTGGGTGAACGAACGTGCGAACGCCCCCATTCCAAGCGGAGCCGGCGAGCCGAAGAGTCGCATCAGCGACTTCCCGGGCGGCCTGCGCGTTCGTGCGACCTGGGGGAGCAGCGGCCAGGCCGCCGCAGTCTTCGCCCTCTCCGAAGTCGGCGCCACCCTCGTGGACCATGGCGCACTCGGCGCTGGTGCTGAGGGTGATCCCGATCGACTCTGTCGGATGGAGCTGCGGGTTGAGACGCCGGGCGGCGCATGGGCGGTCCGACTCGCCACCGTCATCTACGACGAGCCGCGCGCGATCCACTGGGATGATTCGCAACTCTTTGTCGTTGGCTACGGCTTCACTGTGTACGCCTTCGGTGCGCGCACTGGCGTCCTCGCCTGGAGCCACCAGACCGGCACGCCGGTCGTTGAGCTGATCGCATCGCCGCGCTTTGGACATGTGATCGTGCAGAGCGAGGTCGAGACTTGGGCAATTCGCGGCGACGGCGAGGTCCGTTGGCGACTCGCACACAGTGATGTTGTTGGTGCCGCTGAACTGATCGGCGGTCGACTCATTGTCACCAGCATCAACGGCGATGTGCAGGCGATTGATCCCGACACTGGGAAGCAGGGCTCATGAGCCCCATCGGACTGATCGGTGCCGCACTCTTGGTGATTGGACTGCTGCTCTCACGCCGTACCGATGCGCGCACGCGCGCCGGGCAACTCCTTGCCGGACTCTCACCGATCTCCCCCACCGAAGCGCTCAAGCTCGCCGCACTTCGTGGAGATTCAGCGCCGTATCTCGCCATCAAGGGGAGCATTGATGCGCCGGAGATCTTTGAGGATGAACACCACCGCCCGCTCGTCTTTCGTCGTGAACGCGTCTCTATTGCCGACGAGGGTGGTTGGCGCGTGATTGATACCGCCGAACGGAGCCTCCCCTTTGTGGTGAGTGATCCGAGTAACTCGATCAGCATTGCCACCGCCGATCTTGCCGATGGGCTCGTCGTCGTTGAGCGACGCTGGGAGGGGAGCGTCGCCGAACTGCATGCCGCCGGGCGCGAATATCAGCGCCCAGAGACAGCGGCGCTCGTTGCCGCACTCGCAACGAGTGACCCGACACGCGGAGCGCGGGTAGGCCTGGAGCAGGTCAGCAATCTCGATCGTGCGACCGCAGCGGGGCAACTCGTTGACGGGGAGCTGCGCGCGGGTGCCGGTCGACCACTTGTAGTGACCACACTCGAGCGCGCCGACGCGCTCCGACTTCTCGGTGGTGAGGCGCGTGGACGGCTCGTCAGCAGCACGCTCGCCCTTGCCCTCCTGGCGATCGGCCTCCTGTTCCTCCTCGGCGGCGTCGCCCTCGCCCTCGCCTCGCCAGCACTCGGTGCCGATGCGGCGAGCCCCTCCCCCACGCCGACTCCGAATCCAGAATCTGGTGACGCACGGAACGGCGGAGTTGGCGTTGG
>JBIIGQ010000015.1:0-13911 GCA_044236365.1 Candidatus Limnocylindrus sp.
GAAGCGCCGAGATTACTGCCGCCTACGACGCAGCGACGCCAGGCCTTGGTGCCGGCCACGCCCTTGAGGCGAAGCTCATCGGACCCGCCGCCTACGCTGCACGACTCTCCGCCGCGCGCGACGCGGTGAACGACGCGGGTCTCGATGCGGTGCTGCTCGGCTTCGGTGCCGACATGCGCTACCTCACCGGTTATGCCGCACCAGCACTCGAGCGACTCACCATGCTCGTGATTCCAGCAAACGGCGCACCATCACTGATTGTTCCGCGACTTGAAGCGGGCATGGCCGGCGACGCTCCTGCCATGCGCGGCGGCCATGTTGCCTGCATCACCTTCGGTGAGACCGATGATCCGTTTGCCCTCGTTGCCACTGCGGTGAAGGCTGGTGGTCGACCAGGATCTGCTGCGCGTGGCGTGGCCGTCTCCGATCGACTCTGGTCCACCTTCTTGATTCGCATTGAAGCAGCACTGCGCACTCACGGCACAATCACCCAGACGCAGCTTGCGTCGCACGTAATTGGCAAGTTGCGCATGGTGAAGTCGGCCGAAGAGGCGGCGCTGCTGCGCGGCGCAGGTCGCGCTGTCGACACCGTCGTCATGGCGATCACGAGCGGCAAACTGCTTGGACGCACCGAGAACGATGTCGCGCGCGAAGTGCGCGAGCGACTCACCGGTGCTGGGCACGAGGTCTCATCGTTCGCCATCGTTGGCTCCGGTCCAAACTCGGCCTCACCGCACCACGAAGCCTCGTCACGCGTGATCAACGCGGGCGACGCAATCGTGCTCGACATTGGCGGCGTCTTCGGCGGCTATGGTTCCGACACCACCCGAACCATTTGGGTGACCGGGCCGAACGGTGCGGTGCCGCCAACGGATGACTTCCTGCGCCGCTACGAGATCTTGAAGCGCTCCCACCAGGCGGCGATGGATCATGTTCGCCCAGGGGTGAGCTGCGAATCGGTCGATGCCGCCGCTCGCGCCGTGATCGACGCCGCAGGGGAGGGGGCCCGCTTCTTCCACCGTACCGGGCACGGAATCGGCCTCGAGGAGCACGAGGATCCGTACATCGTCGCGGGGAACACCACGAAACTCGTCCCGGGCCACGCCTTCTCGATTGAGCCAGGCATCTACGTGGAAGGCGTCAACGGCGCCCGCATCGAAGACATCGTCCTCTGTGGCGATAGTGCGGTCGATGCGCTGAATCACACGAAGCGTGATCTCTACGTGGTGGCCGGATGACCGACGGTCCGGTCGCGAGCGCACAGCAGCAGGTTCGCCAGGCGACTCCGGCGCAGGTGCGTCGCATCGCCAAGGCGCGACCGTATGTGCCGCTGCATGACTTGCGACGAACCTATGGTCTGCCTAGTGACGAAGAGATCACCACGCGGATTACAACACCCGAAGGTCCAGCATGGATTGGACTCCCCGAGCGCGAGGCGCGCATCATTGAGAGCCTGGTACGCGAAGGAGAGATCGCGCTGATCTTTGCCGACTCACCGCGCGCACGCGTGGTGCTCGGCTTCCACAGCCTAACGCTGCACGCCTAGGCATCGACCCCTTCGCCGCGCAGCAGCGCGCGCTTGAAGGCAATCGGATCTGTTGCCCCAGGACGCCAGCTGCTCCCTGCGCCGCCACCGAATCCGCCGATGCCGTTTGACGCCAACACGCGATGGCAGGGGATCAGCACGGGCACGCGGTTCTTACCGAGCGCACCGCCCACGGCACGCGCGGCACGTGGCGAGCCACTCGCCGCTGCAAGTTCTCCGTACGTGACCGTGGCACCAAAGCGCACACTGGCTAACGCACGGAACACGCGCTGCTCAAACTCTGTCGCCCACGAAAGATCCACGGCCGCGAGTCGCTCGCGTGCACTGAGCTTTCCGCGAAGTGCGGCGTTCAAGATGCGGTTCACCTCGCGTGCGCTCGTGATCGGCCCGGTAGCGCGACGCGCCACAGTGCTAGTGGCCAACGGTGCAAACGGTGCGCGTGGGTCGAGGGCAATGGCGCAGATGCGGCCGTTCTCCACGGCCACCGGAAGCGCTCCCCACGGACTCAACCACGAGTAGATCTGCATGCGCGCAGCCTAGCCGCAGGGGCGTATCACCCAAGTGAGGCGTATACTCCCCCTGAGTATGTCAACCGAACTCGCTCCTGCGGCACCAGTGACCCCCGTGGCGGAGATTGCCCTCCCTGTCACCGGGATGACCTGCGCCTCATGCGTGAACCGCGTGGAGCGATTCCTGAAGAAGGCCGATGGCGTGAGCGGCGCGAGCGTGAACCTCGCCACCTCGATGGCCACGATTCAATACGCGCCAGAAGCGACGGGCGTTGCCGATCTTGCTGCCGTCATTAGCGCCGCGGGCTACGAAGTGCCCGCCGCAGCACTCGCCCTCGCGGGACGCGAAGGAGACGCCGACGCACAAGAGGCGCGCGAAGCACTCGATGCTGAGCTGGCTGCCGCGCGCACCAAAGAGACGCGGGGACTTCTGCGCGACGGCGTGATTGCAACGATCTTTGGTTTCGCTGCGATGGCCCTGATGCTGCAGCCGTGGTTCTTCCTCAGCATGGAGCGCATCAACTGGATCCTGATCCTTCCCTCCACCATCATTCAGTTCGCCGTTGGCTGGCGATTCCACTCGCGCGCAGTGCGCGCACTGCGACACGGATCACTCACGATGGAAACACTGGTCAGCCTCGGTACGACCGCGGCGTGGGGCTGGTCGGTGGCGATCACCCTCTTCCATCGAGAGCTCATGCGCATCGGCGTACCGGCGCATGCAACGTGGGACGCCGCGGCACTCATCCTTGGATTTGTCGCACTCGGTCGTTGGATGGAGGCGCGAGCCAAAGAGCAGACCACCAGCGCGGTACGCGGAATCCTGGCACTGCAGCCAAAAGAGGCTGAGCTACTTGCAACCGCCGACGCGCCAACCGCAACCACCATTGCCGTGAACAAGATCATTGCCGGTGACCTGCTGCGTATTCGTCCGGGTGGGCGCATCCCCGTCGACGGCATCATCGTCAGCGGGCGTGCCGCGGTTGATGAGTCGGCAATCACTGGTGAGTCGCTCCCAGTGGAGCGCGGTCCTGGGAGCCGACTGGCCGCCGGCACGCTGCTGACCGATGCGTCGATCGTGATGCGTGCAACGCAGGTCGGTGCGAACACCACACTTGCCCGCATTGTTGCCATGGTCGAGCGGGCGCAGGGATCGAAGCCTGCGATTGCTCGCCTCGCGGACCGCATCTCCGAGGTGTTCGTTCCAGTCATTCTGCTGATCGCCGTGGCAACCTTTGTCGGCTGGTATCTGCTTGGGGCCGAGCCGCGTCTGGTGCGTGCCGTCGCGACCGCCATCGCCGTGCTCGTGGTTGCCTGCCCCTGCGCCATGGGCCTCGCCACCCCCACCGCCGTGATTGCTGGCACCGGCCGTGGCGCCGAGGCCGGAATCCTCGTGCGCGACGCTGCCATCCTCGAGGCGGCGGGGAAGCTGCGCGCCGTGGTCTGGGATAAGACCGGCACCCTCACCCTCGGCCAGCACGCCCTCGTCGGCCGCCTCGCCCTCGCTACCGGTCCACTCGCTGGCGACATCGATCGCCTCCTACAAATTGCCGCAGCCGCTGAAACCTCATCAGAGCACCCGCTGGCCCGCGCCATCGTCCGCGCCGCAGGCACCGCCACCACAGTCGCCTCCGACTTCACCATGCACGCAGGGCACGGCGTGAGCGCCACCGTCGATGGTGCAACGGTGCGTATCGGCACCGAGGCATTCACCACCACGACCAACCCTGAGCTCATTGCCTGGGCAACAGCAGAGGCGGCCGCCGGACACACACCGCTCTTCATCTCCATGAACGGCGAGGCGGCCGGCGTACTCAGCCTCGCCGACACCGTTCGCCCCGAGAGTGCAGCAGCGATTCGCGCGCTCACCGCTCGTGGCATTGAGTCGTGGATCATCAGCGGCGATCGCCAAGAGGTGGTGAACGCCATTGCCCACGATCTCAACATTCCACCAGAGCGCGCCCGAGGCGGCATTCTCCCTGGCGGTAAGGGCGAGGCGATCGCTGAGATCCGACGCAGCAGCAGCGGACCCGTGGCGATGGTGGGGGATGGCGTGAACGACGCGCCGGCACTCGCCGCCGCTGACGTAGGCATCTCGATGGGTGGCGGCACCGAGATCGCGATCGACGCCTCAGCTGCCACTCTGAGCGGCGCCGATCCGCGCGGTGTGCCGCTCCTTGTGGACCTTGCGCGCGCCACCACACGCATCATCAAGCAGAACCTTGGTTGGGCTTTTGGTTACAACATCCTTCTCGTGCCACTCGCCGCTGGCCTTGCACTACCGGCCTTCGGCATCGGCCTCGACCCAGCACTCGCCGCTGCCGCCATGGGTGGATCGAGCGTGACGGTGGTGTTGAATGCCTTGAGGCTGCGCAGGCTGCCGCTCGAGCGAGATCGGCTCAATTAGCGCATCGAGCTGGCAATCGTTGTCAGTCCGCAGCTCAAATCTTCTGACGGAGCGGCTTCGCCAAGAGCACGAGACCGGCAGTGACTGCGAGCACTCCGCCCAAGATCAAATAGGTCGAGTTCACGCCAAGGCTCTCAACCGAGAGCCCTGTGAGCACCATGCCGAGAGGCGGGGCGGCGTAGAAGACCGACGCCTGCACGCCGAAGACTCGACCGTGGAGCGCCCCAGGAATCCTCTCCTGTACGAGGGTGTTCATGAGCGGAGGGAATGGCCCCCACGAAAGTCCGAGCAAGAAGCCTGCCGCCATCAGAAGCGGCAGTGGCGGGAGCAACGCCATGGCGAGAACGCTGGCGGCAGTTCCTAGCAAGATCAGCCGAATCAGGTTCTTTCGCTGCATGCGCGAGCTGATCCACCCGAATCCAAATGCGCCGATCGCCCCTCCCGCCGCAATGGAAGAGACCACAAGGCCGAGCGCGCCAGGGTTATTGGTGCTCTCAAAGTACGTGGGAAGCACAACGGATTCCGTTGGAAGGTAGATGGCTGCCAGAACAAGTAGCGCCCCGCTGAGCGTTCGGAGCAGCTTGTCGCGCCAGAGCGCCTTGACGCCAACGAGGATGCCGCTGCTCCCCTTTACTCCAGTCTTTGCAGCGAGGCGACGTGCATCGGTCCCTGAATCCCCGATGCGGAGAAGGGCGGCAGCCAGCGCCCCAACCACGAACAACACCGTAGACGCCCAGAAGGAGTTGATGGAGCCCACGGTAGCGATCAGGCCCGCACCGATGGCGGGGCCAAAGATCCAGGCGATCCCCATGAATCCCTCATGGATGCCGTTTAGTCGATCGAGACCAAACTTGGATGCCTTGGCGACGTCCGCAAGCATGGTCTTTCTCGCCGTGTGTCCGGCTGGGTCAAACGTCGCGCCAGCGATGGCGATGAGGAGGATGAGCAAGTCAGAGAGGCCGACCGTCAGCGCGGCAATAGGGAAGGCAGCAACAGAGAGCGCTGAGAGAAGGTCCGCACCGATGCTGATCGTTCGTCGCCCAATATGATCCGCTAGCCATCCGCCAAGCGGCGAGACAAAGATAGCCGGTAGAGCCGATACCGCGGCGACAAGCCCTGCAAACGTTGGTGAGCCAGTGCGCTCGAGAACGAGCCAAGGAACCGTGATCACGACAATGGAGTTACCCAGCGCCGACGAGAAGTTCGAGACCTGATGCAGGACGACAGGGCGTAGCGTGCTCATGCAGCTAACCGTAGTGGCGCAGTTGCTAGCGAAGCTTGCCGAAGAGCGCCGAGGCGTTCTGACCACCGAAGCCGAAGCCATTGATCAGCACGCGGTCGACGGCCTGATTCGTGCGCGCGGTGTGCGGCACGTAGTCGAGGTCGCACTCAGGGTCTGGCGTGTCGAGGTTGATCGTTGGTGGCACGGTGCCCGTCTCGATCGCCTTGATGGCGGCGAGGCCAGCCACGGCGCCCGCGCCGCCCAAGAGGTGGCCGACCATGCTCTTTGGCGAGCTGATCGGAATCTTGTAGGCGTGATCGCCGAGGGCGCGCTTGATCGCCTTCGTTTCGGTGAGGTCGTTCAGTGGGGTGCTGGTGCCGTGCGCCACGATGTAGCTGATGTCGTCGATGACGGCGCCGCCGTCGAGGATCGCCTTGGTCATGGAGCCGGCAGCGCCGCGGCCGGTTGGCTCTGGGGCGCTGATGTGGAAGGCGTCGGCGGTTGCGCCGGCACCGAGCAGCTCGGCGCGAATGGTTGCGCCACGTGCCTTGGCATGGGCGAGCGATTCGATCACGAAGACGGCACCGCCCTCGCCGAAGACGAAGCCGTCGCGGTTCTTGTCGAACGGTCGGCTGGCATGCGTTGGATCGTCGTTGCGCTTGCTGAGGGCGCCCATGTTACTGAGGGCGGCGAAGGCCATCGGCAGGAGTGGCGCCTCAACACCGCCGGCAACGACCACGTCGGCCTCGCCGCTGCGGATCAGGCGAAGTGCATCTTGAAAGGCGAGCACACCCGTGGCGCAGGCGGCGGCCTGGGTGATGGCGGCGCCGGTGAGGCCGTACTTCATGCTGACCATGCAGGCGCCCATGCTCGGGCTGAGGGCAGGAATGGCGAAGGCGCTCACGAAGCGGCCGCCCTTCTCGCGATAGGCGTCGCTTCCCATGGTGACCTGCTCGATGCCACCACCACCGGTGTTGATGACCGTGGCGACGCGGTCGCGGCGTTCCGGCTCCCAGCTGGCGATGTCGGCGAGGCCGGCATGTTCGATGGCTTCGGTGGCGGCGGCGATCGCGAACTGCACGAAGCGGCTCATGCGGCGCGCCATCTTCATATCCATGGTGAGGAGCGGATCGAAGCCCTTCACCTCGGCGGCGATGCGCACCTCATTTGGGGAGGCGTCGAAGTGGGTGATCGGGCCAGCACCAGAGCGCCCGGCAATCAAGCCATCCCAGTACTCGCCGGCGCTATTGCCGATCGGGGTGATCGCGCCGTAGCCGGTGATGACCGCGCGCTGCGTGTCGGTTCGTACGGGGGTAGTGCTCATGGCTCCTCCTACTTTCCGGTCCAGCGTCGCAACACGATAGCGCCATTATGCCCACCGAGCCCGACGTTGTTGCTCACCGCTGCGCGAATCTCGGCACTGCGGGTCTCTCGGACCACGTTCAGGTTGCAGGCGGGATCCACGTTCTTCGTGTGCAGCGTTCCTGGGATCACTTGGTGATGCAGCGAGAGGGTCGTGAAGACCGCCTCGACCGCGCCGGCGGCACCCATCAGGTGGCCGGTGAGTGACTTGGTGGCTGAGACTGGAATCTCCGCCGCACGTGTACCAAAGGCGGCGTGGAACGCTAGCGCCTCGCGCTCGTCGCCCACCGGTGTGCTGGTGCCGTGCGGATTGATCAAGTCAATCTCCGAGGCGTCGATCTTGCCGCGCTGCAGCGCCCACTTGATAGAGCGCGCCGAACCGGCGCCACCCTCGACTGGCTGGATCATGTCGTGGGCATCGGCAGAGCTGCCGTAGCCGACGACCTCGGCGTAGATCGTGGCGCCGCGCGCTGTGGCCGAGGCGAGATCCTCAACGATGAAGGCGCCCGCCCCTTCGCCCAGAACGAAGCCGGCGCGATCCACGTCGTACGGTCGGCAGGCCGATGCTGGCCCTTCGCCGTCGCGCGGACCGGCGAGGCCGCGCATGTTCATGAAGCCGATGTGTGCCACCTCGAGGAGTGGGTTCTCGGTGGAGCCAGCGATCACGGCGGTCACGTCGCCGCGCTTGATCGCCTCGGCCGCCTCACCCAAGGCGTGCGTGCCGGTTGCGCAGGCGGAGACGACCGCCAGGTTGTGCCCCACGGCGCCCGACTCGATGGCGATCATTCCCGAGGTGCTGTCGACGAGACCGTGGGCGATGAAGGTCGGCGCAACGGAGCGCGGCCCCTTCTCTTTCCAGGCCATCTGGTTCTCGATGAAGAGCCCCTGTCCGCCAGCGCCGGAGCCGAAGACGACGCCGACCTCTTCGCGGTTCGCGTCGGTGATCTCGAGGCCTGAGTCACGCAGGGCGGCCTTTGCCGCGGCTACGCCCCAATGGATCTCGGGGCCAGTGCGTCGGATCTGCTTGGCGTCGAGCCACTGGGTGACATCAAAGTCCTTCACCTCGCCAGCTACAACGTAGGGCGCGTACGGGGTTGGATCCCAGTGGGTGATCTGCGCGATGCCGCTGCGGCCTTCGGTGAGCGATGCCCACACGTCGCCGACGGTGTTGCCGATCGGCGAGACGATGCCGAGGCCGGTGATGACGACGCGTCGCGTGTGATCTGGTTCGCGCATGCTGCTACTCCTTCACTACTTAGGCTGCTGGGCTTACTTCTTCAATCGAGAGAATCTCGGCGCCGTCGGCCGATGGGATGCGCTTCACAAGTCCGGCGAGCACGCGGCCCGAGCCGACCTCGATGTAGCGTTGCGTGCCCGCGGCTGCCATCGCATTCACCGCGGCGATCCAGTCGACACCACCGGTGAGGTGATTCGAGAGTTCGTCGCGCAGCTGCGCGGCGGTGGTGATGCGCGCAGCGGTGGCGTTGGCGAGCATCGGCGTCTTCGGATCGGCGATGGTGACGGCGGCGAGTGCCTCGCGCATGCCGGCGGCGGCCTCTTCCATGAGTGGCGAGTGGCTGGCGATGCTGACCTGCAGTCGCACGGCGCGCTTTGCGCCCGCGGCACTTGCGGCGGCAACAGCGGCTTCGATGGCAGCGACCTCGCCCGAGAGCACGATCTGCCCTGGCGAGTTGCGATTGGCGAAGACCAAGATGCCGAGCTTCGCGCCAGCGGCGATCACGTCAGCCTCGGCGCTCTCAGGGAGTCCGAGGATGGCGGCCATGGCGCCAGGTCGTCCACCGCCCGAGGCCTGCATCAGCTCGCCGCGTCGGCGGGCGAGTCGTACGCCATCGGTAACAGAGAGCGCACCAGCGGCAACGGCGGCGGCGTACTGGCCGGCCGAGTGGCCGGCGATCAGGATCGGCTCGTCGAGAGGTGTTCCCGCAGCGGCGGCGCGCTCGCGCGCGGCGGCAAGGAAGGCGATGGAGATGGTGAGGATGGCGGGCTGTGCGACCTCGGTGCGCTCGAGGGCTTCGGCTGGGCCGGTGGCCATCAGCTGGCCGAGCGGCTCGCCCAGTGCGGCCTCAGCCTCTGCCAGCACGGCACGTGCGGCGGGGGAGGCTGCGAGGGCGGCGGCACCCATGCCGACGCTCTGCGAGCCCTGTCCAGGGAAGATCCACGAGGTGATCGGAGACATGCGGCGAATCCTAGCCGCCCACCTAGGGGGCTGCGCTAATGTATGCGCATATGCATACACCGCGCCGTAGCCGCATCTCCGAGATCACGAAGGCCGCAGAAGGGCTGCGCAGCCGTCTCCCTGCAGCGGTGCGCGTTGCCCGTGGCGAGATGGGGGAGAGCCCGCTCGACGAGGTGTCGCGACGCCGGCAGAGCCTCGGCGAGATCGGTGGTCGCATCGTCTCCATTCGCCGCCTCTGGCGCGAGCTCGTGCTTTCAACGGCGCAGCAGTTGGCGCCGAGCGAACTCTCTCTCGCGCAGGTCGCCGCCCTCTATCTGCTCGCCGATGGGAAGCCACGCTCTGTCGGTGAGATTGCGCGGGACCTTGGCCGCTCGCATTCAGCAACGAGTCGCTTGGTGAGCTTCTTGCATGAGCGTCGCTATCTGCGCGCTGCGCCAACGAGTGATGCACGGGTGCGTCGGTCACAACTAGCACCGAGCGGCGAAGCGCTGTTGACGTCGATTGATCGCGGTCGCGCGGAGCAGTTTGTGGATCTGGTGCGTCGACTGCCGAAGGCGGAGCGCGGACTGGTTGCTGCAGCGGTTGCCGCACTGGCAACACGCGCGCCGGTTACTCCCCCGCGTACCCCATAGCTACGTCGTAAAGGACCTCAACGCCCCAGGCGAGGGCCTCTTGTGAGACGCGCTCGTCAATGCCGTGGAATCGCTCCATGAAGCGCTCCTTCGGATCAAGCAGGTACGGTGAGAACCCGTAGGTTGGAATCCCGGCCGGCACGGTGATCTTTGCGTCGGTCGCATACGGAGCGACCGCTGGCATCAAGATCGCCTCGCTGTCGCGTGTGCGAATCGCGGCACTCGCAATACCGAGAATCTCGTGATCCATCGGGTTGCTGACGGCGCCACCGTATTCGATGAGGTCGAGCTGTACGAACGGCGCAAGGTCTGCACCAATGCGGTCGAGCATGTTGCGCTCGGCAGCCTCGCGCGTTGTCCCCGGCAGGATGCGGCTATCAACGGTGAGGGTTGCGGAACCTGGCAACACATTGGAGCGAATGCCCGAGGTCAGGATCGTTGGGGCGAAGGTGTCGCGCAGCACGGCGCGCAGTGCGCGCAGCAGTTCGGGGGCGCAGCCTGCGGCAGCCGCCTCGCTGTTGAGCTCCTTGGCATCGTCGAAGGTCTGCTCGCTGAGGAGGCGCTCTAGGCGACTGAGGGCTCCCGCTGGGAGGGCGGCACGGAGGGCGGCAAGAAGGGCCTCGTTCTCGGGCACGATCTGCACGGGGCCCGGCACCGAGACGCGCTCCACTACCTGGGCGGCGCGCAGGAGGGCGTTGTCGCTGTCGGGCATCGAGGCGTGTCCCCAGCGGCCGCTGACGGTGATGGCGAAGCGGGCGAAGCCCTTCTCGGCAACCTGCAGTGGGTAGATGCGACGCCCGGCGGCGGTGATCGTCATGCCACCCGCTTCGGTGAGGCCAACGGCAGCGTCGAGCCAGTGCTTGCGATCCTTGAGGACGAGGGCGATGCCGTCAAGGCCGCCCGTCTCTTCGTCGGCGGTGGCGGTGAGGATGATGTCGCGACGCAAGCCAGGGATCACATCCTTCGCCGGATTAAGTCCGGCGGCACGAGCGCGCTCACAGAGGAGGCGGATCACGCCGATCTGCACGGCGAGCGCGCCCTTCATGTCGACAGCGCCGCGGCCCCAGATGTAGCCATCCTTCACGACGCCCTCAAATGGGTTCACTGTCCAGCCGTCTTGATTTGCTGGGACCACATCAAGGTGCGCGAAGAGTAGAAGGGCGCCGTCCTTCGGATCGCGTGCGTCAAGGTTTGGATTGGCAGCAGATGCGCTGCCGCGCAGTCGTACGCTCACATTGCCGCGATCGGGGATCGGCTCAAAGAACTCAGGCTCAAGGCCTTCGCGTCGGAGAAGATCAATCACCACTTTGGCGGCGCGGGTTTCATTGCCCGGCGGGTTCACGCTCTCGGCGCGGATCAGCTGAACCAGATCGTCACCCGCTTCGGCGCCGATGCGCTTCATGAGTGCTCCATCTACAGAAGCAGAGGGGAGCCCTTTTGGAAAGTGATCAGCGGCCGTTGCGGTGAAGCGCGACGTTCCGCTCACGCACCAGCTCCCGCGATGGTGAGGATCAACTGAAGGATCAGTGCGACGATGGTGAGGCCAACGAGTCCGCCAACAATGACCTTGACGCCGCGCATACCGAAGCGCTCATCGGCATCGGCCTTTGCCTTTTGGGCCTTAGTAAGACGGTCACCACCAGGGATTGCCGGTGCGTCGAGGCCGCGGAGGCCACCACGTAGGTCTTTCGGATCAACTCGCTTGGCTGCGCTCATCGGTCGGTCGATCCTTTCAGCGCCTTGGCGAGGCGCACCCCTGTGGTGATGGCGCCATCTGACGCGCTACTCACGAGTGCAGCGTACTTCGCCCAGACCCCGCCAGCGTAGTGTGGTGCGGGGGCGCGCCAGGCGGCGCGACGGGTGGCGAGTTCGCTCTCGGCGACCTCAATGCGCAGCTCATGCGAGTCCACATCAATGGTGACGGTGTCGCCCTCCTGCACGAGGGCAATCGGCCCGCCGAGCGCCGCCTCAGGCGAGATGTGGGCAACCATGAAGCCGTGAGTTGCGCCAGAGAAGCGGCCGTCGGTAATGAGTGCCACCTCGTCGCCGAGTCCCTGGCCTACGAGTGCTGCGGTTACGGCGAGCATCTCGCGCATCCCTGGTCCACCAACGGGGCCTTCGTAGCGAATCACCACGACGTCGCCCGCAACAATCGCGTTCGCGCGAATCGCAGCGAAGGCCGCCTCCTCAGAATCGAAGACGCGCGCTGGGCCGCTGTGATGGCGTCGCTCATGGCCGGCGAGCTTCACGATCGCACCCTCGGGCGCGAGGCTGCCGCGCAGCACGGTGAGGCCGCCCGTCTTCTTGATCGGGTTGTTGATCGGGCGAATCACATCTTGCCCTGCGCGCTCGTTCGCCTGCGAGGCGATCTCGCCCATCGTTCGTCCATCAACGCCCTGCTCGTTCAGGTGCAGCAGGCCGCCAGCGGCAAGTTCACGCAACACCAGCGCAATACCGCCCGCCTTATAGAGATCGAGTGCGGCGTACGAGCCGCCAGGGATCAAGTTGCCGATCACGGGCGTCGACTCGCCGAGTCGTTCGAATGCTTCGATCTCGAGTGGCAGGTCAAATTCGCGGGCAATGGCGAGCAGGTGGAGTACCGCATTCGTAGAGCCAGCGGTCGCACCCACGGCGCGAATCGCATTCTCGAGGGCCTTGCCGGTGACGATGTCGCGCGGCTTCAGGTTCTTGCGTACTAGCTCCACGGCGATCTCGCCTGAGCGCTCGGCGGCGGCGATCTTGTCGGGATCGGTGGCGGGGATGCCGTTCAGGCCGGCGGGGGAGAGGCCGATCACCTCGAGCGCCATGCTCATCGTGTTCGCGGTGAACTGCCCACCGCACGCGCCGGCGCCTGGGCAGGCGGCGTTCTCAAGATCCCAGAGCTCTTCGGCGGTGATCTTCCCCGCGTTATACGAGCCAACCGCCTCGAAGACGCTCTGTACCGTCACATCCTTCCCCTTATAGGAGCCTGGAAGAATCGTGCCGTTATAGAGGACGAGACCAGGAATGTTCAGGCGACCGAGCGCCATCGCGGCGCCAGGGCTGGTCTTGTCGCAGCCAGTAAGACAGACGATGCCGTCGAAACTGTGCCCCATAGAGACGAGCTCGATGGAGTCGGCGATGATCTCGCGCGAGATGAGCGAGGCCTTCATCCCTTCGGTGCCCATTGCGACGCCGTCGGAGACAGAGATGGTGCCGAACTCCATTGGCGTACCGCCGGCGCGTCGAATGCCGCGCTTCACCGCTTCGGCAAGTTCACGCTGATTCAGGTTGCACGGCATCGTCTCGATCCAGGTGGTGGCAACGCCAATGATTGGCTTGGCGAGATCCTCGTCGGTGAAGCCGACCGCCTTTAGCATTGCGCGCGCTGGTGCGCGATCAGGTCCGTCGGTCATGGCGGCGGAGTGCCGCTTCGCCGGATCGCTCGCGCGGTCGTACGGGTTCTTGCTCATTGCGGAGTGTTTGACTGCAGGGTGTTGATGGTTCCTGGATGCGCTGTCTCGTGCGCTTCAATCTTGTTGGTTTGCGTGCGGATGTAGTCGAGTTCGTCGAGTCCCTCAAGCAGCATCTTCTGGCTGAAGCGGTCAATCGGGAATGCGTGCGTTGCGCCGTCGGGCGTCGTCATGGTTGCTGCAGCCAGGTCAATGGTGACCGTTGCGGCAAGGTCCTCTTTGGCGATTTGCATCAGCGTGGCGTGCAAATCGGCGGGCACGACGATCGGCAGAATGCCGTTCTTCAGTGCGTTCGACTTGAAGATGTCGGCGAAGCTGGTTGAGAAGATCGCCTTGATGCCGAAGGCGCCAAGGGCCCACGGCGCATGCTCGCGGCTGGAGCCGGTGCCGAAGTTGTCGCCCGCAACGAGGATGCCGTGGCCTGCGTAGCGCGGCTCATCAATCACGAACGGTGGGTTCTTCTTGCTGCCATCGGCCTCAAAGCGCCAGTCGTGGAAGAGGGCATCGGCGAGGCCCGCCTTGTCGATGACCTTCAGGTAGCGGGCGGGGACGATCTGGTCGGTGTCGACATTCTCGGCGGGGAG
>JBIIGQ010000065.1:0-3627 GCA_044236365.1 Candidatus Limnocylindrus sp.
TCCTCCACACGCCGCTCATGGCGGCCACAAATGCCATCTCGGCGATCAGCCTTGTTGCGAGCATCGTCATCGCCGGCGCTGAGCGGCCGCTCTTCATCAACATCATGGGCATGGTTGCGGTGGCCGCTGCAACGATCAACGTGGTGGGTGGATTCGTGATTACCGACCGCATGTTGAAGATGTTCAAGAAGACCGAGGCGCCAAAGTAATGGATCAGCAGATCGGCGCACTCTTCGTACAGATCGCCTACATCGGCGCTTCGG
Organism: Candidatus Limnocylindrus sp.; assembly: GCA_044236365.1. Taxonomy (GTDB): domain Bacteria; phylum Chloroflexota; class Limnocylindria; order Limnocylindrales; family Limnocylindraceae; genus Limnocylindrus. The sequence continues at coordinate 264 of JBIIGQ010000065.1, forward strand.
CGGCGTTCATCCTCGGCCTTCGCGGCCTGACGAAGCCTGACACCGCACGCCGCGGTATGCAGCTCGCCGCGTTCGGCATGCTGCTCGCCATCATTGGAACCCTGTTGAACCACGAGATCGTGAGCTACGAGTTCATCATCATCGGCCTTGTTGTTGGTACCGCTGTCGGCTTGCCGATGGGCCTCCTTGTGCCGATGACCGCCATGCCGCAGCGCATCGCCATCAGCCACATGTTCGGCGCTCTCGCGGTAACGCTCGTCGGCATCGCCGAGTTCTTACACACCCGAGACTACGCGGGCGGCCCCGGCGTGATCAAAATGACCGCGATCGGTTTCGAAACGCTCTTCGGCGCCCTCACCATCACGGGATCATTCATGGCATTCGGCAAGTTGCAGGGATTCATTTCTGGTCAGCCGATCACCTTCCCCGGGCAGAAGCTGATCAACGCCGCCGTCTTCTTCGGCGCGGTCGGCTTGTATATCGCACTCATCTTCACGCAGTCGGGCGGCTCGACTGGCGACTCTGGCTTGATCATGTTCGTCGTTATGACGGTGCTCGCCCTGATCATTGGCGTGACGCTCGTCTTGCCGATCGGCGGCGCCGACATGCCCGTCGTGGTCTCGCTCCTGAACTCGTACGCGGGCCTCGCAGCAAGCGCGACAGGCTTTGCGATCGGCAACAACATCCTCATCGTCGCTGGTGCACTCGACGGCGCCAGTGGATTCATCCTGTCGATCCTCATGTCGAAAGCGATGAACCGCTCGTTTGCCAATGTGCTCTTCGGAGCGTTCGGTGGCGAGAAGGCGGCCGTTTCCGCGAAGAGTGCTGAAGGCCTAACCACACGGAGCGTTTCTGCAGAAGACGCCGCGATGCGCATCGGCTACGCGCGCAACGTCATCATCGTGCCGGGCTACGGCATGGCGGTGGCGCAGGCGCAGCACGCCGTGCGCGAACTCGCCGAGCTCATTGAGAAGCGCGGTGGTCGTGTGCGCTTCGCCATTCACCCAGTGGCCGGTCGAATGCCTGGCCATATGAACGTGCTGCTCGCCGAAGCGAACGTACCGTACGACCATCTCTTTGACCTTGACGAGATCAACGAAGAGTTCCACGCCTGCGACGTTGCCCTCGTGCTCGGCGCGAACGACGTCACCAACCCTGCAGCGAAGAGTGATCCAGGCTCGCCGATCTACGGCATGCCGATCCTGAACGTGCAGGATGCCGAGCAGGTCATTGTGGTGAAGCGCGGCATGGCAACAGGCTTTGCCGGCATTGAGAACGAGCTCTTCTACCTCGACAAGACCTCAATGCTCTTCGGCGATGCCAAGAGCGTTCTCTCCCAGGTCGTCACCGAAGTGAAGGGGCTCTAGGCACGAATGGAGCTCAATCCACTCGCACGTGCGGTCAGCACGGTCGCCTTGGCGGCAACCGCCTTCTTTACGCTGGCCGCCTTCATGCAGCTCCCAGCCGACGCCGTCTTGGCGATCCACTGGAACATCAACGGTGTAGCCGACGGCTTCGCTGGCAAAGAGGCGCTCCTGATTATTCCAGTGACGGCAGCGCTCACCGGCGGGCTGCTCTGGCTTGCGGTTCGATATGACCCGAAGCGCGCCAACATCGCGCGCAGCGCCGATGCCCTTGGGCTCGTCGTTGTGGCCCTTTCGCTGCTGGTAGCCGTAACGCAATCAGCCATCATCAATTCCGGATTCGGCGAGGCGGCGCGCCTCGACAGCGCGGCGCCAATCGTTGCCGGTGCACTATTCGCCATCCTTGGTTACGCCATGCCAAACATCCGCCAGAACTACACCATCGGCGTACGTCTCCCCTGGACCATTGAGAGTGAAGCTGCGTGGGATGCGTCGCATCGATTCATTGGCGGGCTTTGGATCCTCATCGGCGCCGTCACAGCACTCCTCGGCTTCCTTGGGCTGAGCGCAGCGGCCATCCTCACGCTACTGATCGGTTTGACCCTGAGCATTGCTGGAACGGTCTTTGTTGCCTATCGCGTCTATCGTCGTGAACCGAGGCGAACGCGCGCTAAGCGCCGCCAGTGATCACCGTCGATCTCCCATCGAGCGAGGCGCTCGCCGCAGCCTCTTCCGCCTTCACCTTCGCCCTCGTTGGCATTGGCGTGCTGATCATTGGAAGCGCAGTCGCTGCCGCGACCTGGGCGCGATCACTAAATGGCTGGGCACTTGGCGGTGTCTCGTTCGTGCTGAGTCAGACCGCACAGGTTGTGACGCTCTTCCTCTTCGGGCCACTCATCGCGGCTTTTGCAAGTGCACCACTCCAAGAGGCGAGTCGCGCGATCATCCTCTCGACCGCCGCGCGCGGTGTTCGTGACGAACGACCGAGCACCGCCTTTGGATTCGGACATGGCGCCATTGACCTACTCACGAGCTCACTAATCCCCACGCTCTCTGCGGTCATCATCCTTGCTGGCATTCAAGACGGGAGCATCTTTGTTGGACTTGATGCTGAGGTTACCGACAGGGTGAACACCGTTGCCATCTTCCTCGCCAGCCAGACACTTCTGACTGGAGCACTGCTCATTGCACAGGGCGCGCTGATGCTTGCCCTTCACGCGCTCCTCACGATGATGGTGCTCCGCGCCGTGGTTCGCGGCGGCGGTGCGCGCACAGTTGGCCTGGGGCTCCTCTTGCCGATCGCAATTCATACACCGGTCGCTGTGGTGCGCACGCTCTTCCCGATGGCAACGTTGCCGGTACTACTTGGCGCACTCCTCGTCGCGCTCCTCGCCTATCGACGAGGTCAGCGAGCTATGGCGGAGTCGGCTCCGATTCAGTAGGCGACGGAGTCGGCGACTCGGTCGGGGACTCAGTCGGCGCTTCGCTCGGCGTCTCGCTCGCTGGTGGCGTCAGGCTCGGGCTCGGCAACACGTAGCCTTCTGGCGGTGTCAGCGAATCACATGCAGGCCCAATCACGCGATCGCCGCCGTTCTGTCGATTCCACAAGAAGATTCTCGGAACCTGTGCGCTGCACACAATCTCGTAGGCGAGGCTCTTGCCAACATAGCGCCAGTGCCACGCCTCCGCGCCATAGCAACTCAGCGCGATGTTTGCTGCCCCCGCCGGATACGAGCGAACGAATCCAAACTTGTATGCATGCGCTTCAAGCCAGAGTGCCGTTGGGGACGTAGCGAATTTCGGGTTGCTCCACGCAACACCAGTAAGGCTCCCGATGTCAACAGTGGTGCCAAGCTGATGCTCTGAGTGCCCTGGAACGGCACTGTACTTGCGGGCCTGCTGTAGACCAGATTTGGCCACCCACTTAGCAAAGACCTGGACCTGCGCGGAGTAGGAGCGGTACGCGGAGAGAATCTTCAGCTGAATCTTCTCCACCGCTG
>JBIIGQ010000066.1:0-3586 GCA_044236365.1 Candidatus Limnocylindrus sp.
TTGGCACCGTTGTTGAGGTGGGCGATGGCATTGCACAGGTCTACGGACTTTCAGGCGCGCTCTCGTCTGAACTTCTGGAGTTCCCAAACGGCGTTGCCGGCATGGCCTTGAACCTTGGTGAAGAGACCGTCGGCGCCGTGCTCCTTGGCGACGCGAAGTCCATTAAGGAAGGCGACACCGTTAAGACGACCGGCAAGGTTGTTGAGGTGCCCGTCGGCGCTGAGCTGATCGGACGTGTTGTTGACCCGCTCGGCCGACCGCTTGACGGCAAGGGTCCAATCAACGCGAAGAAGTCGCGCCCAGTTGAGCGCATCGCTCCAGGCGTGATCAGCCGCAAGTCGGTCACCACACCAGTGCAGACCGGCATCAAGGCCGTTGATGCACTGATTCCAATCGGCCGCGGTCAGCGCGAGTTGATCATTGGTGACCGCCAGACCGGCAAGACCGCCGTTGCGGTGGACACGATCATCAATCAGAAGGGGAAGGGCCTCATCTGCATCTACGTCGCAATTGGCCAGAAGCTTTCGACCGTGCGCACCGTTGTGGCGCAGCTCGAGAAGCATGGCGCGATGGCGCACACCGTTGTGGTGGTTGCCGGCGCCGAAGATCCAGCACCGCTCCAGTACCTCGCACCATTCGCCGGTTGTGCGATTGGCGAAGAGATCATGGAGAACGGCGTCACCATTGACGGCGTGCTCGTGCGCGACGCGCTCTGCGTGTACGACGACCTTTCGAAGCACGCGGTTGCGTATCGCGAAATGGCGTTGCTCTTGCGCCGACCACCAGGACGCGAAGCCTACCCAGGCGACGTCTTCTATCTGCACAGCCGTCTGTTGGAGCGCGCGGCGCGCCTCTCCGACGATCTCGGCGGTGGCTCACTGACGGCGCTGCCGATCATTGAGACGCAGGCGGGCGACGTGTCGGCCTACATTCCGACGAACGTCATCTCGATCACCGACGGTCAGATCTTCTTGGAGACCGACCTCTTCAACGCCGGTCAGCGACCAGCGGTGAACGTAGGTATCTCTGTATCGCGCGTGGGTTCCGCCGCGCAGACAAAGGCGATGAAGAAGGTTGCCGGTCCGTTGAAGCTTGACCTTGCGCAGTACCGCGAACTCGCGGCCTTCGCACAGTTCTCGGGCGACCTCGACAAGTCGACACGCGACCAGCTGACGCGCGGCGAGAAGCTCTCGTCGATCATGCGCCAGCCGCAGTACCAGCCGGTCTCCATGGAGCGCCAGGTTGCGATTCTGTACGTGGCATCGAAGGGGAAGCTCGACGACGTACCAACGCCACGCGTTGGTGAGTTCGAGTCGGGCTTCGGCACCTTCCTTGAGCGCGAGCGCGCAGCGATCTTGACGAGCATCGCTAAGGAGAACGCGATCTCTGACGATTCGGCGAAGGGTCTCGACGAGGCCGTCGACGCATTCCGAAAGGGGTTCCTCGCCTAACGGCGGGGGGCGAGCGGCGAGGAGAGCATGCCAAGTCAGCGCGAGATTCGACGTCGAATCGGATCGGTGAAGAACATTCGCCAGATCACCCGCGCCATGCAGTTCGTTGCCGCCTCAAAGTTGAAGCGCGCCCAAGACGCCACGCTGGCGAGCCGCCCCTACGGGCACTCGATCGACGAGGTCATCGCCGACCTCGCCTCAGTACTCGGCGAAGAGGGGCACCCACTCCTGCGCACCCCAGCGAGCGGCGCACCACGAACGATCGTGCTCTTCACGACCGACCGCGGCCTTGCGGGCGCCTTGAACAGCAACCTGATCCGCTTCGCCCTGAAGGAGCTCGAGACGGCTGGCGAGGGGAGCACGATCATCACCATCGGCAAGAAGGGGCGCGATGCGCTCGCGCGCGGCGGCTACGAGATCAGCGCCGCCTTCCCGGGGTATGGCGACAAGCCGACCTTCGGCGACATCACCGCACTCGTCAGCCTCCTTGTGGGCGACTTCCTCTCTGGTCGATCTGCGGGCGTCACCCTGATCCACCCAGCATTCATCAGCACGCTGACGCAGCGCCCAGAGGCGGTGCAACTGCTTCCAATCAGGGCGTCGGCCGACACCGCCGGCATTCCTGGGAACCAGTTCCTCTTTGAGCCCGACCCAGCCGCAGTGCTTGAAGCGCTGCTGCCACGCTACGTTGCGACGCGCATTTACCAGGGTGTGCTCGAGACCACTGCATGCGAGCAGTCGAGCCGCATGGTGGCGATGAAGAACGCAACCGAGAACGCAGGCGATCTCATTAGCGATCTCACGCTTACGTACAACAAGGTGCGACAGTCGAACATTACGCGTGAAATGATCGAAATTGCTTCAGGCGCAAGCGCGAACTGAAGATAGAAAGGCAGGAGGAGTGATGGCGAACGCAACCGCAGCAAAGGCAGGAGCCGTAGGAACCGTAGTTTCGATTACGGGACCGGTCGTTGACATTGAGTTCGCCGCACGCGAGCTGCCAGCGATTTACAACGCCGTACGCATTGATCGAGCCGATGGCTCGCTCGTTGTTGAGGTGCAGCAGCACCTTGGCAACAACCGCGTGCGCACCGTTGCCATGACCACAACCGACGGGCTCGCCCGCGGCGCGAAGGCGACCGACCTCGGTGCACCGATCTCGGTGCCTGTTGGTGCAGGAACGCTCGGCCGTGTGTTCAACGTGCTCGGTGAGCCGATTGACCAGGCTGGTGAAGCGAAGGTGGATCAGTACCTGCCAATCCACCGCTCCGCGCCACCGTACGAAGACCTCACCACCGAGACCGAACTCTTCGAGACCGGCATCAAGGTTATTGACCTTGTCTGCCCATTCAAGAAGGGCGGAAAGATCGGCATCTTCGGCGGCGCCGGCGTCGGCAAGACCGTCGTGATTCAGGAGCTCATTCGCAACGTTGCGCAAGAGCACTCCGGCTACTCCGTGTTCGCGGGAGTCGGTGAGCGTTCGCGCGAAGGGAACGACCTGATCGGAGAAATGCGCGACTCAGGCGTTATCGACAAGACCGTGATGGTGTTCGGCCAGATGAACGAGCCACCTGGAGCACGACTTCGCGTCGCACTCTCGGGCTTGACGATGGCCGAGTACTTCCGCGATGCGGAAGGGCGCGACGTGCTGCTCTTCATCGACAACATCTTCCGCTTCACCCAGGCGGGCTCTGAGGTTTCCGCGTTGCTCGGCCGCATGCCAAGCGCCGTGGGCTATCAGCCAAACCTGGCGACGGAGATGGCGGCGCTCCAGGAGCGCATTACGTCGACGAAGAAGGGTTCGATTACCTCGCTGCAGGCCGTCTACGTGCCAGCAGACGACTACACCGACCCAGCACCGGCAACCACCTTCGGACACCTTGACTCGACGATTCGCCTCGAGCGATCGATCACCGAGCTTGGTATCTATCCGGCGGTGGATCCGTTGACGTCGACGTCGCGCGTGCTTGATCCGCTCGTGGTTGGTGTGAACCACTACGAGACGGCGCGAGAGGTGCAGCGAGTGCTGCAGCGCTACCGCGACTTGCAGGACATCATCGCCATCCTTGGTCAGGACGAGCTTTCGCCTGACGACAAGCTGTTGGTGAACCGTGCCCGCAAGCTGCAGCGCTTCA
>JBIIGQ010000016.1:0-13391 GCA_044236365.1 Candidatus Limnocylindrus sp.
CTGGCAGGCGCTCATCTTTAGTGCCGCCAAAGAGGCGGGCTTACAGCCGGTGCGCGCCTTCGCCTCACTCTACGCCGCCTTCCTCGGTCGAACGAACGGGCCGCGCGCGGGCTGGCTGCTCGCAGCGGTCGATCGCACCCTTATCCTTACCAGGCTGCGCGATGCTGCAGCGGTACAGGGGGTGAACGCATGAGTGTGGGTACACAGCGACTACGCGACGACGCGGACCGACTCCGCGCGGGCGCGATCGCCAAGCGCGAAGACCCGAAGGTTGTTGATGCTGCCCTTGAGGCAGATGCATCACGTCGCGCACTTTCGCATCGTGTTGACATGCTGCGCACCGAGCGCAAGCGCCTCTCCGCCGAAGTGGGCGCACTGCTCGGCGGCAAGCCAGCCGTCCCCGCCACCGACCCAAAGGTGGTGTCGCTGAAGGCTGAATCACAGAAGGTTGCCACCGAGATGGAGACGCTCGAGAAAGATCTCGCCGCCGCCGAGGCACAGCTCGAAGACCTGTTGCTGCGTATTCCAAACCCGCCCGACGAAGATATTCCTGTTGGCGGCGCCGAGGCGAACACCACGATTCGTACCTGGGCACCTGCAGGGCACCCCGCAATCGGCGCAAAGGGCGAAGACCCAGCCACTGCAGCAGCGCCAGAGCATGATGTGGTCGCGGAGCGACTCGGCATCTTTGACCTGGAGCGCGGCGCGAAGGTGGCGGGTGCCGCCTTCCCGGCGTACCGCGCCGATGGCGCTGCGCTGATTCGCGCGCTGATCAACTTGTTCCTCGACACGCATGTGCGCGAGAACGGCTTCACCGAGATCTGGCCACCGATCCTGATCAACGAGGCGTCGGCACGCGGCACGGGGCAGATTCCCGACAAGGAAGACCAGATGTACGTTGTCGGTCGCGATGGCTTCTATTTGGCGCCAACCGCCGAGGTGCCGGTGACGAACCTGCACCGTGACGAGATCCTTGACGGTGCACAGCTGCCGATTCGCTACGCCGCCTACACGCCATGTTTCCGTCGCGAGGCGGGCGCCGCCGGCCGCGAGACGCGCGGCATTCTGCGCCTGCACCAGTTTGACAAAGTGGAGATGGTCAGCTTTGAACGACCTGCTGAATCGGCCGCAGCACTTGAGTGGCTCACCGCCCGCGCCGAAACGCTGCTGCAGCGCCTCGAGCTGCCGTATCGCGTGCTGCTGATGGCAACGGGCGACATGGGCTTCGTGCAGATGCGCAAGTACGACCTTGAAGTGTGGGCGCCAGGCTCGAAGCGCTGGCTCGAGGTGTCGAGCTGCTCAAACTTTGGCGACTACCAGGCACGCCGCATGGCGATTCGCTATCGCACCGCGCAGGGCGAGAAGCCAGAGCTCGTACATACGTTGAATGGCTCAGGGCTCGCAGTGCCGCGCGTCCTCGCCGCACTCCTTGAACATGGTGCGCAGCCCGACGGCAGCGTGAAGCTCCCCCCCGCGCTACACCCATACCTGGGTGGCCGCACGCACCTCGCGCCGTCAACCAAGAGTTAGCGGGCGATCCGATACACTCCCTCTTGGAGGGGTGCCGGAGTGGTTGAACGGAGCTGTCTTGAAAACAGCCCAGGCTGGTAACGGTCTGCGGGGGTTCGAATCCCTCCCCCTCCGCCACACCCCAATCGCTGACTCTGCGCCACACTGCGCCTCATGAGTAGCGGCCTCTGTTCCATCTGCATCCATGCGCGGCTCGTCGTGAGCGGTCGCGGGTCGCACTTTATGCGCTGTGGGCTTTCCGATACAGATCAGCGTTTTCCGCGTTACCCGCGTCTGCCGGTGATGCGCTGCGCGGGATTTAGCGCTGAGACTCCGCCCGACGCGTCGCCGCCATCAGCAACGTCCACAGCTCCACCAGATCCTCAGGAGTAAGGGCACCCGCACCGCGCGCGGCAACGCGTGCAAGGAGTGCCGCCTCGCGCTCTGGGTCCTGCACGGCGCGTCCGAGTGCAGCCTTCGCGTCACCCGCTTCAAGGGCGAGCTCGGTTCGTGCGGCGAGCAGCGTCAGCAGCTGGTCGTCAATTGTGTCGATCGCGGCGCGAATCTCTTGCAGGCGTGCAGCAGGGTCGCTCACTGGTGACCATCCGCCGCACGAGCGGCGTTCCATAGTTCTGCGATGAGGGCAACGGCTCGTAGATAACCGGTGGCACCGTAGCCGCGCACGGTGACGGCGGCGAGGTCCTCGACGAAGTTCACGCTGCGGAACGGCTCTCGCGTTGCTGGATCACTGAGATGCACCTCGGCGAAGGGTCGCTCCACGGCGAGGAGTGCGTCACGCAGGCTGACGCTGGTGTGGGTGAGACCACCAGGATTGATGATCAGCCACGAGAAGTCGCGAACGTGTAGTCGGTCGATCAGCTCGCCCTCATGATTCGACTGCACTGCGTCAACAAGGTGCAGCCCTGCGGCTGCCGCCGCGGTTGCTACCGAAGCTTCAATCTCGGCGAGGGTGGTGGTGCCGTAGGTCTCTGGCTCGCGCTCACCGAGTAGGTTCAGGTTCGGACCACTCAGCATGAGAAGGCCATCACCAGCGGCGTGGGTGCGGGTTCGTGCGCTCATCGCTGCCAGCTCAATGCGCTTTGAGATCTCCGCCATGGCTCCCCCTTACTTAACGCCGGCCAACATGGCGGCCGCTGCGCGCTCTACGAGGCTAGCAGGAACATCGTTGCGAATAACGTAGCCCTCGTCACTCGCCAGCACCCAGCGAATCTTCGCCTCGGCAACCTTCTTGTCGCGGCTCGCCGCGGCGAGCAGTGCAGCAGCGGTTTCCGTGCGCGGGGCAACACCGAGTCCGAGGGCATTCAGCAGCGCGGCTCCACGTTCGGCGAGTGCCGCGGGCGTCACACCAAGCTCTACGCCGATTTGGAGTGCGGCGCGCAGGCCGTAGCCGACCGCTTCACCGTGCAAGAGGTTCTGGTATCCGGCCGCCTGCTCAAGGGCGTGCCCGAGTGTGTGGCCAAGATTCAGGCTCATGCGCTCGCCTGATTCGCGCTCATCGGCGGCAACCACGCGGCACTTCCACCAACCGGCGCGCTCCACGATCTCGGCGAGAGTGCCGTCGTCGTGCAGTGTTGGATCACCAGCCACCAGTCGTGGGGCGGCTTCTTCGAGCACCGTGAAGAGTCGTGCATCGCCGAGGAGGGCAATCTTCACGGCCTCTGCAGAGGCTGCGATCAGTTCTCGAACGGGGAGGGTGCGCAGCGCCGCAAGATCAGAGATCACCGCCTGCGGCTGATGGAAGGCACCTACGAGGTTCTTCCCCTCAGGAAGATCGACGCCCGTCTTGCCACCGAGTGATGCGTCGACCTGTGCGGCGAGTGTGGTTGGTACGGCGATCCAGTCGACGCCACGCAGATAGAGGGCGGCAAGAAGGCCAGCGGCATCGGTGAGCGCACCACCACCAACGGCAACGATCAGATCTCGACGCTCCACGCCGGCGTTGGCGAGTCGCTGTGCGGCGGCGCCAATTTCGTGCAACTCCTTGGCCGCCTCACCACTCGGTAGCTCGAGCGGGATGACCGTGATGCCGGTGGCGGTCAGTGCATCACGCAGGCCGTTGGCAAAGGCACGCGCCGCATTCGGCTCGGTGGCCAACACCATCCGCGAGAGACCGCGCTCTGCAAGCAGGGCACGCAACGCATCAACGGCGATCCCATCACCTACGAGCCAGCGGCCAGAGACCGTCTCAGCGTCAACGAGTGGACGGGTCGACGGCGCGGAAGCCCGAAGGAGTGCAATCGCCTCGTCGGCGAGTGAGCCGGGACTGCGCGTACTGCGCAGATGAATGCCTGGGCGGTAGAAGCGCTCGCGATCGCCACGCAGGCGTTCCAAGGTGGCGACGGGATCTGCGTGGTTCATGAGCGGTCGCACGACACGCGCGGTGCGCAGTCGTCGAGCGATGGCGTTGTCAGGGGCATCGAGCCAGAAGAGGATCGCGCGCTCGCGAAGCGCCCAGCGACTACGCGGGTCTGCTGCAGCGCCACCACCCAGCGCGACGACGCGGCCAATGCCGAGCTCTGCACCGATCGATCCGGCCGGTGGCTCAGGCGAAACGAGCGAGGCGATCAGTTGTCGCTCACGCAGTCGGAAGCCCGCCTCACCCTCGCGTTCGAAGATCTGCGCCACGCTGTCGTTCTTGACGCCAGTCTCAGCGATCACTGCACGATCGGTATCAAGGAAGGGGACGCCGAGCTTTGCCGCGAGGCGCTTACCGAGCGAACTCTTCCCAACGCCGGGGAGTCCTACCAGTGCAAGATCGCGTGGAGCGGTCATCGCAACTTAGTCGTCGCCGCCGGAGCCGGCGCTGGTGCCACCCGCCGATGGGGCGGTGCGCGGCGCTGCGGACCGAGCGCGCAAGGCGGCAAGGTTTGCCTGAATCTCGGCGAGCGAGTCGCCACCTGTCTTCTCGAGCAGGAACGGCACGATGGCGAGTGCCACCATCGCTTCGCCGATCACGCCCGCTGCGGGGACGACACTGATGTCGGAGCGCTCGTAGTGCGCCTTCTCGACCTTCTCGCCGGTGATCAGATCGGCAGATGGGAGTGGTCGCGCCAGGGTGCTGATCGGCTTCACGGCGCCACGCACCACGATCGGCTCACCGTTCGAAACGCCGCCCGTGAGACCGCCGGCGCGATTGGTGCGGTGCACCCAGCTGCCGTCGGGGGAGCGACCCTCGATCACGTCATGCACCTCTGAGCCGAAGATGCGCGTCTGCTCGAAGCCGAGGCCGAACTCCACACCCTTCACGCTCTGAATGCTGGCGATCGCTGCGGCGAGTGCGGTGTCGAGTCGGCGGTCCCAATGAACGTACGAGCCAAGCCCCATTGGGAGCCCCTTCACTACGACTTCGAAGATACCGCCGACGGTGTTTCCTGCCGCGCGTGCCTCATCGATGCGAGCGACCATGCGCTCCTCTGCGGCAGGGTCCGGGCAACGGAGGGGGCTCGCCTCCGCCTCGTCGCGGGTGCGTGTGCAGTTGGCAGGATCTACCGCCACACCGCCAACCTCGGCGGTGAACGACCAGATCTCAATGCCGAGTGCGTTCAGCAGAGCCTTGGCGACGCCACCAGCGGCAACGCGGGCTGCCGTCTCGCGCGCTGAGGCGCGCTCCAGCACGTTGCGCACATCGTCAAATCCGTACTTCAGCGCGCCAGCAAGGTCGGCGTGTCCTGGGCGAACGCGCGTCACGGGGATCGCACGCTTCGTTCCCTCGGCCGCCGCAGCGGCAAGGGCCGCCGCCTCGTCGGCGCTGAGGGGGGCGACCTGCATCACGCTCGTCCAGTTCTCCCAGTCGCGGTTCTCAATCAGCAACAGGATGGGGGAGCCGAGCGTCTCACCGTGGCGCACGCCGCTGCGGATGCGCGCGCGGTCCTGTTCGATGGTTTGGCGAGCACCGCGGCCGTAGCCACCCTGGCGTCGTCGCATATCAATCTCGAGGGCGGTCTCGGTGAGTGGCACGCCCGCGGGCATCCCTTCAACAATCACGCCGAGCTCTGGTCCGTGCGACTCGCCTGCGGTCAAGAATCGAAAGGCCATGATCTCCCCCTTACTTCTGTGTGTGACCCGCCGCTGCATCGAACGCAGCGCGCATCACATCTAATGGAGCCGGTCGCCCCGTCCACAGTTCAAACGCCGCCGCACCCTGCAGCAGCAACATCTCACGTCCGTCGATCGCTTCGGCGCCCGCGGCGCGCGCCGTGCGCACCAGCGCCGTCTCGCCCGGCGCATAGACCACATCAATCACAAACTGCCCGGCGCGGAAGGCCGCGGCGGGGAGTGGCAGCGCACCGCCGTTCAGGCCGAGGGTGGTGGCGTGCACCACGAGTCCAGCAATCTGTGCCTCTTCCACAAGGAGTCCTTCGTGCCACGGCGCGGCGCGCACTGTGAGGTGCGGCGAGGCCTTGCGCACTTCGGCAACGAGTCGCTCAGCGCGGGCCAAATGGCGATTCGCAATAGAGATCTGTGCAACACCGGCGGTGACGAGCGCCGAGATCGCCGCCTTCGCCGCGCCACCAGCACCGAGGACCAGCGCATGTCGCGGGGTACGTCGGCCGTCGAGCAGTCCATCAAGCGCGCCGCGGAAGCCCGCCGCGTCGGTGTTTCGACCAACGAGTCGGCTGCCGGCACGGGTAATCGTGTTGACGGCACCAATCTGTACGGCATCGTCGGTGAGCGAGTCAAGGAGCGGCCCGATCTTCTCCTTGTGCGGCACCGTTACGTTCGCCCCCATCACCAGTGGATCGGCGCGCAACTCGGCAACGACGCGGGCAAGGTCAGCAGGCGCCACATCCATCGCCTCGTATTTCACTGGCAGGCCGATTGAATCGAACGCCGCCTGCTGGAATGCGGGGGAGAGGCTGTGTTCTATCGGGTGCCCCAGGAGGAGAATGCGTCGCCCACTCATGCCGCGGCCCCGATTCGAGCGAGGTCGTCATAGAAGGTTGGGTAGCTCACGGCCGCAGCGCCCGGATCGTCGACCGAAACAGCAGCCCCACTCACCAGGCCAGCAATGGCAAAGGTCATCGCCAGGCGGTGATCGCCAAGTGCCTCGGTCAAACCAGCCGTAGGTCGGCCGCCGCCGATGAAGTGCAAGTCGTCACCGGTTACCGAAATCGTCAGCCCGAGTGCGGTCAGGCCAGCGGCGACTCCGGCGATGCGGTCGCTCTCCTTAGCGCGCAGCTCGCCCGCGCCGCGAATGCTGGTGGCGCCGGTGGCCATGGCTGCTGCCAGCGAGAGGATCGGCACCTCATCAATGGCCAACGCCACGTCGGTTGGCGTCATGTCAATGCCGTGAAGAGCCGCGCTGCGCACGCGCAGGTCGCCAACTGGCTCCCCAGAACCGTCGTCGGCGGCAGGAAACTCGTCGATGCGGGCGCCCATGCGTTGCAGCAGGTCGATGGCGTGGCGTCGGGTGGGGTTCAGTGAGACGCCGCGAATGAGTAGATCAGCGTCGGGGTGCAGGCTCCCCGCCACCAACCAGAAGGTGGCCGACGATGGATCGCCTGGAATGGTGACCAGCGGGAGGGCAGAGAGCTCGCCCGGAGCAATGGTCACAGTCGTCCCGCTCGCATCATGCGACGTTCGCAGCGCAGCGCCGCGCGCCACCAGCATTCGCTCAGAGTGATCGCGCGTGGCGACCGCCTCGCGATAGGTGCTCTCGCCAGATGCTGCGAGAGCAGCAAGCAGCACGCACCCCTTTACCTGTGCGCTTGGCGTGACTGGTGCCCATTCAATACCGCGCAGCGTTCCGCCCGTAATAGTGAGTGGCGCGCGCGTGCCCGCCTCGCCAGAACCCGCAGCTTCCGCGCCCATCGCGGTGAGCGGCTCAAGCACGCGTGCCATCGGCCGACTCTGTAGTGATGCGTCGCCCGTCAGCGTGTGCACGCCAGGCACTCCCGCTACGAGGCCGGCACCGAGCCGCATCGAGGTTCCCGAGTTGCCGCAGTCGAGTGGCACAACAGCCGCACGCAGAGATCCACGACCGCCAGAGCGCACACGCCACCGCGCGGTGCCCGGCGCATCGCCAGGCTGAGCCGCTTCGCGCGAGACGGAAGCGCCGAGCGCGGCAACGATGCCTGCGGTGGAGCGCACGTCATGGCCGTCGCCGGCGCCCACCACGAGCGTCTCGCCGTCGGCGAGCGCGGCGTAGAGGAGCGCACGATGGCTCATCGACTTATCGCCTGGAAGGCGCAGCTCGCCGCGCAGACGATCGCTCATCGCCCGGAGGCCTCGCCTGGGTTTGCGTGCATTGGCGAAACGACCGAATGAATCGTTCGGAGCTCGCCGGCAAGGCGCGAGAACATCGGCAGCGTGAGGGACTGCTCGCCGTCGGACCAGGCCTCTTCGGGCTTCGGGTGCACCTCAACCATGATCCCGTCGGCGCCAGCGGCAACGCCGGCGTACGACATCGGCGCAACCATCCAGCGCTTCCCGGTGGCGTGGCTCGGGTCAACGATTACCGGCAAGTGGGTGAGTCGGCGCAAGATCGGCACCGCGTTCAGATCGAGCGTATTGCGCGCCGCGGTCTCGAAGGTGCGAATGCCGCGCTCGCAGAGGATCACCTGGCGGTTCCCCGCAGCAAGGATGTACTCGGCGGCAAGCAGCCACTCTTCGATTGTGCCCGAGAGGCCGCGCTTCAGCATCACCGGCATGCGCGTGCGCCCCACGGCGTTGAGCAGCGAGAAGTTCTGCATGTTGCGCGTGCCGATCTGCAACACGTCGGCGAACTCGGCGACCATGTCGACCTGCGCCGGCTCCATCACCTCGGTAATGATTGGCAGCCCGGTGCGCTCGCGCGCTTCGGCAAGGAGTCGCAGCCCTTCAAGGCCGAGCCCTTGGAAGGCGTACGGCGAGGTGCGTGGCTTGAAGGCACCACCGCGCAGCAGGGTTGCCCCCGCAGTGGCGACACCCGCGGCTACTTCGAAGAGTTGTTCGCGTGATTCAATGGAGCATGGCCCCGCCATTAGCGTCAGCGAGCCGCCGCCGATCACGGCATCGCGCACCTTGACGATGGTTGGCTCGTCGCGGAACTCCTGGGAGCTCAAGCGGTAGGCGCGGGATGGTCGCGCAACGGAGGCAACACCGACCATCGCAACGAATTCGTCGCTCAACTTCTCGTCGAAACCCTTCGGGCCGAGGAGGGCGAGGGTCAGCCCGCGCTCCGAGGCCTCGTCGTACACGGCGAGGCCCGCCTCGGTGGCGCGGCTACGTACCGCCGCGATCTGTTCAGCAGTTGCCGACTGGTTGATTCGTACAAACATTGGTCACTCCACTCGCTTGGCGGACTCCCTGGTGCCGCTTCTGGGGGTAAAGAAAAGAGCAGAGGTCTCCCTCTGCTCACATCCCGGCAGGACCGCCGGTCAGACGCTTACGCGCCTGGGCTGGTCATGCCGGGTATCGAAAGAAGAAGCGGTTCACCATGCCCAAACTCTACGGCGGCGCGCGCCGTGGGTCAAGAAATCGGAAATTCTGCGCAAAAAGCGGAGCCCGTCGCGTCTCCGCAGAGCGGGAAATGCGCCACGAAGCGGGGCGATAGCGCAAAAACACGCACAACTTCACCCCATACGCACAAGTTTTGCGTGTGACGGCGGCAAGAGGGGCCTCTGCGTGCATCTGAGCGGGACAGCGCGTTGATTCCGCACGAAATACCCCCTACCAAAAGGCGATTTGCCCCGCGCTGGGCGTCAGCGCACCCCGCTATCGGGTATCAGCAGCTGATTTATAGAGAGGCCGGATGGTCCCCTCCGCACGAAATCGAAAAATCACGCTTGCAGTTATCCACATTGTGTTTTAGTTTTCCACAAGCCCCAACAATGGGGTGGAGTTATGACCGTCCGAAGTACGGACTGGTCAGAGTGGAGGTAATCACATGGCTGTAAAGAAGCGAAAGGCCGCTGCGAAGCGCAAGCCTGCTGCCAAGAAGGTCGCTAAGAAGCGAACCGCGAAGAAGGCCGTAGCCAAGAAGGCTCCAGCCAAGCGAAAGGCCAAGCGCAAGACCGCGAAGAAGGCCGTAGCCAAGAAGGCTCCAGCCAAGCGAAAGGCCAAGCGCAAGACGGCGAAGAAGGCCGTTGCGAAGAAGGCCCCAGCCAAGCGCAAGAAGCGCAAGGCTGCGAAGAAGGCTGTAGCCAAGAAGGCTCCTGCGAAGCGCAAGGCCAAGCGCAAGACGGCGAAGAAGGCCGTTGCGAAGAAGGCCCCTGCGAAGCGCAAGCGCCGCAAGGCAGCCAAGAAGAAGTAACTTTTAACGATCCGTCGAGGATCGTTCGAGAGGCGTCCAGGGCAACCTGGGCGCCTCTCTCTTTTTCCCCGCATACTTGACCGCATGACCCGACCAATTGTTGTCAGCGACATGGATGGCACCCTCACCACCGCCGAAACCTGGCGCGGCGTGCACCAATGGATTCGCGCGAACTACCCGAGCCCCGCCGCGAGCCGGTTCATTACCGTTCGATTACCGCTCGTCTTCCTCGCCCGCTCCGGCTTCATGAACAAGGAGCGCTTCCGTGCCCGCTGGCTCGAAGATCAGACGAAACTGCTGCGCGGCTTGCGCGCCGAGCAGCTCGCCGCCATGGGGGAGTGGGTCGTCGAGCATTTTCTCTGGCCAGCCCGGCGCGTTGCGGCGGTTACGGCAGTGCAGGCGGCGCACGCGGCAGCACGTGCGACCGACCCAGCAACGGAACTGGTTCTCGCAACGGGCGGGTATCAACCGATCGCTGCGGCGTTCGCAAAAAAGCTCGGTGCCACCATCGCACTTGGCACGCCATTTGAAGTGATCGACGGAGTAGCAACAGGAAGGCTCGCCGCGCCAACGCAGTCGGGCGAAGAGAAGGCGGTTGCGGTGCGCGCGGCGGCGGCGGGCGGTGCAATCCTTGCAGCATTTGGCGACACCGCCGCAGATATTCCGCTCCTGCGCCTTGCAGAACGTCCAGTAGTGGTCGCGCCAGACCGTGCCCTCCAGCGTGTTGCCCTCACTGAGGGCTGGGAGTCACTTCCAGAAGTGGTGACGGCGCGATGAGCAGCTATCGGCGCGCAGCAGTCGTTGCCTGGGCACTGATTGGCCTCCTTCTCGGCCATACACTCGCCTATGCGGCAACATTCCGAGATCCACAGGTACTCCTTCACGTGCTGGAGGACACGGGGCACAACTGGCTGTCGCTGACCCCAGTGTTCGTCGCGCTCCTCATCGCGCTGCTGGTGGTCACATCAGCGCGCGGTGCAACTGGCGCAACCTCTCTGCGTCGGCGCTACGTCACGATCGCCACCCTGCAGCTAAGTGCCTACATCGCCGTTGAGGTGCTTGAGCGGCTGGCCCATGGGTCGAGCCTTAGCGATGTTGTCGCGGGGCTGACCAGCGGTTACGGACCAACGCTTCTCGCATTCGGCATAGCTGCCCAGCTTCTCGTTGCCGCCGGCACCGCGCTCTTGTCACAAGTGGTCGAGCGCGTCGTTGCCCGCCTGCGCGCCGTCAGCCCGCAGCGGGCTGCTCCAGCCTCAAACGCCCATCGCATCACGGCGCAGCAGGTGCTGCTGCACCCGCGCTTTGGTGGCCTCGCCCAGGGGGTGCGCGCGCCACCACTCTCCTAGCGACTGCCTAAGCCGCCTCGCACGGCGGCGAATCATTACGTAGTTAAGGAGAGATCATGAAGAAGCACATTCGCTCGTTCGCGAGCATCACGGCAGCGGTCGCGCTGCTCCTTGTTTCGGTGCTGCCAGTGGCAGCCCACGCCTCGGTGCCAGATGGCTCCAAGGTCCCCTCGAATAGCGGCGCGGTCATTCACGTGCGCATACCGCACGGCTGCGGCGACACTGCAATCACTGCTGTAGAGGTGCAGCTCCCCGACGGAGTTGTTGGCGCGAAGCCTGCGCTGATCGCCGGATGGACCGCCACCACGGAGATGGTTCCCGCGACGTACACCCTGTACGGCACGGAGTACACCGAACGTGTTGGCACGATTACCTGGACGGGCGGCCCGCTTCCCGACGGTCAGTTCTTGGACTTCGGCATCAACGCAACGTTCCAGCTGGAACCAGGGACGTACACGCTCCCTGTGATCCAGTACTGCGGCGATGCTTCAGTTGCTTGGGTCCAGGTACCAGCGGCAGGGCAGTCACACGACGACCTTGAGCGCCCAGCGCCTGAGTTTGTCGTGGTAGCTGCGGCAACCGGCGGCGGACACGGCGACGGACACACCGATACGCCTGCGGCGACAGCGACAGACCCGCTCGTGTACGCGGCGCTGTTTGCAGCGGTTGCGGCCCTGGCGGTGAGCCTGTATGGGCTTTACGATGCCGCCAGGTCAAAGCGCTAATCGTTCAACGCTGAACGATGCCAAGCACGCTGTTTGGTGAGCGAACGGTGAGGGGGCGCGTGGCGCGCCTCCTCACCGCCGCACTCCTTCTTTGGTCCGGTGTGCTGATTGCGCCGGCGGCGGTGCTCGCGCACGCTGAGGTCATTGACGTGAGCCCAGCGGATGGCAGCCGCGTCGAAGCGGCCCCAGCCACCTTCAGCATTACCTTCAACGAGCAGGTTGGACTCGAGGGCGATGCGGTTCGCATCGTTGACGCAACAGGGCAACAGGTTGATCTGGCCCCCGAGGTTGTGACTGGCACCGTGGTCTCCCAAGCGCTACCGCCACTCGCCGACGGCTGGTATCTGGCGACCTGGACCGTAACGTCTGCAGATGGCCACATCTTGAACCAGGCGAGCACCTTCGGTGTGGGCGCAGCGAGTGAGGCATCACGCACCGCCGCACTGGCGCTGCGTAGTTCGACTGAACCGGCAAGTTGGTTGATGCGGTTCACTGCTGATCTCACCCTTCTCGTCGCGGTTGGTGCTGCGGCGGCATGGGCGTTCATGTCGGCGCGATCGCAACGGGTACAGCAGTTGCGCCGGGGCTCACTCGCCGTTGCTGCCATCGCGACGTTGGCCTGGTGGGTGATTGAGGCGGTCATCGGTGGTGGCGCGTGGATGCACAGCGAGGCCGCCGCCTTCGGCATCGCTCGTGCCGTGCTGCTGAGTTTGGCGGCAGCAGTCGCCGCATCGCATCGTCGCCGCCTCCCCGCACTCCTTGCGGTTGCAGCACTCGCCACCATGCTGGCCGGCGGACACCCGGGTGGTGCGGTCGTCACCGCGCTGCTGCTCGGAGCGCACCTTCTCGCAGCGTCCGTATGGCTCGGTGCCGCGCCAGCACTGCTGCTGATGCAGCACGATGCCGCCGTCAGCAACGAGGAGGCCCGCCGCGCATCGAAGGCTTTCTCCCGCACCGCCACGGTTGCCATCGTGGCGATCTTTGGTGGCGGCGTCCTGCTTGGCGCACAGCTGACCGACGGATTCGCCGGCGGGTTCACGCCGTATGTCGCGCTCCTGCTGGCCAAGGCGGGGCTTGCCGGCGTGGCGCTCGTTGGCGGTGCCCTCGCACGTCGACGCCTGATCACCCCGGCAACGGCACCGACTGGCGCACGCGCCACTCTGCGGAAACTCTTTGCTGTGGATGTCGCCATCCTGCTGGCCGTCACTGGGCTCTCTGCGGCGCTCACGCTCGGCGCGCCGCATGAGGGGCATGCGGCGAAGTCGGGAGTTGGGTACTGCGCGATCGCGCTGCCAGGCGACGAGGTGTATCTCACTCTCAACCCGGGTCGCGTTGGCGAGAACCTGATCCTCCTTGCTGAGGCTCCGGCGGCCACATCGCTCTCCCTTGAGTTTGTGCAGCCTGGCGTCAGCGGTGCGCTGCGCAGTGACCTCACGAGCCGTTCGGCGGGCACCGACGGGGCGGGCTGGCAGGGGAGCGCGATCTTGCCCCAGGTTGGGAACTGGCGAGTCACGCTGGTGCTCCGGCCCGACCGATTCTCGGAGGTGCGTGGCACCT
>JBIIGQ010000067.1:0-3524 GCA_044236365.1 Candidatus Limnocylindrus sp.
AACTCATTGCGAATCGTCACCACGGCATCAGCGTCATCGGCGGTGCGAGCTGTAGTTGCAGGGAGTCCAAGTTCGCGAATCGCCGCCTCAAGCTTCTTGCGCGAGATGCCGTGTGCCAAGACACGCAGTTGCGGCAGCTGGCTGACCTCGCGCTCATCATCATCGGCGTCAGGGGCTTCGTCCCACTCCGCTGGAACGAGCGCGCCGTTCACCGTTCGCCCGATCGGCTCATGATCCATCGCAGAGATGGCTGCAGACATTGAGTCGTGGCTCCACCCGCGCTCTGGGCGCCAACTGCCACCAGCGACAGGGTCGCCCTCAACGGAGCGAATCACTGGCGTGGCCGTGCCGCCCGGAATGGTCTCAACGTATCGCGCCTGTTCGCGGTTTCGTCGCCAACCGCCACGCCCCTCTTCGCCACGGTCGCCTCGATCACTCCGCCGGCCGCGGCGATCATCACCTGGAGTTAGCCCGCCGAATCGACGTGACTCACCCTGCGCCGTTTGGCCAGGTCGAATGCGCGCATGTGATCGGCGCACGCCACCCTCATCGCGCCAGCGCTCCTCAGGGGCTACCGCGTCACCGCGCAAGAGCGCGTCAACGGTGCCCGCAACATCTTCGTGCACAAGGATGTGGTCGCGATCAATGATCTCGACGATCACATCGAAGGTAGGTGGCGCCTTGCGCTCCAACACGCTCTTCTGCGTGCGACGTCGGCGTGCCTCGTCGTCACCGAGGGTGACGCTCTGAATACCGCCGATCAGGTCGGTGAGCGTTGGGTTCAACATCAGGTTATCGAGGCTGTTGCCGTGGGCGGTGCCGATCAGCTGCACGCCGCGCTCGGCGATCGTGCGTGCGGCGATCGCCTCGGCTTCCGTGCCGATCTCGTCGATCACGATCACCTCAGGCATATGGTTCTCGACCGCCTCGATCATGACCAGGTGTTGTCGCTCTGGAGCGCTCACCTGCATGCGACGCGCCTTACCGATCGCGGGGTGCGGAATATCACCGTCGCCAGCGATCTCGTTCGAGGTGTCCACTACCACGACACGCTTGCTGAACTCCGAGGCGAGAACGCGCGCAGCCTCGCGCAGCATGGTGGTCTTGCCAACGCCTGGGCGGCCCATGATCAGAATCGAGCGGCCCGCTTCAATGTGATCGCGCAGGATCTCAATCGTGCCGAAGACCGAACGGCCAACGCGGCAGGTGAGACCAACGACTCGATCAGATCGATTGCGAATTGCAGAGATGCGGTGCAGCGTGCGCTCGATGCCGGCGCGATTATCGCCACCAAAGTTGCCGATGCGGGAGATCACCCAGTTCAAGTCTTCGTCGGTGACCTCGCGGTCGAGCAGCGTCACATCGCCCGAAGTGAGTCGCGCTTCGGGGCGGCGGCCGCGATCCATGACGATCTCCAGGAGTCCATCGCGCCCTGCGGCAAGCTCCTCGCGGGTTGCCAGCTCGCGGATGGCAGCAACGATTTCGCCCGGGAGACAGGCGAGCAGCAGGTCGAGATTGTCGACAATTGCCTCGTCTTGGATCGCCGTGCGGGTTGGCTCTTCGTGGGGGTCGCGAGCAACGCTCATGAGCGAATCCTAGCGTGCGCTCGCGTGGTCGGCGCGGCGTGCGCGCCTGCCGCTCAGCCGAGGGCGGCAGTCGCCTCGGCGACGAGCCAGCGGTGCACGCCCGTCTCGCCGGTGATCTCGGGGTGGAAGGCGATGCCAAGGATTCGCCCCTGCCGTGCCGCCACGATACGGCCATCCTCCAGCGTCGCCACGGCGCGCGCCGACGGGCCAACCTTCACGATCTCAGGGGCGCGAATAAAGACGGCATTGATGGTCCGTGAACGGCCCTCGTTGCCGAGACCCTGCATTGCTAGGCTCGTCTCAAACGACTCAAGTTGACGGCCAAACGCATTGCGTCGCACCTCAACATCCAGCAGGGAGAGCACTGGCTCGTCACCATCGGCAATCTTCGTCGCGAGCAGAATCGCCCCCGCGCAAGTTCCAAGGATTGGCGCGCCGCGCTTCGCCAACGCTTTGATCGGCTTCACCAGATCCCAGCGATGCAGCAGCTTGCGCATCGCCGTGCTCTCGCCACCGGGAAGAATCAGGCCAGAAACACCATCGAGATCTGCAGGGAGTCGCACTTCGCGCCCTTCAACGCCGAGGGATTCGAGCATGCGGATGTGTTCGGCGAAATCGCCCTGGACTGCAAGGACGCCGATGATCGGCGCGATGTGGCGCTTCGCCACGGTGTTACCAGCCGCGCTTGGAGAGACGTTCGCCCTCGGGGATGGTGCGCATCTCAATCCCCTTCATCGCTTCGCCAAGACCCGCGGAAACTTCGGCGAGGATGGCGGCGTTCTTCCAGTGCGTGGTTGCCTGAACAATGGCTGCAGCGGTCTTGGCTGGTTTCTTCGCCTTGAAGATGCCAGAGCCAACGAAGACGCCGTCGGCACCGAGCCACATGGAGAGCGCCGCGTCGGCCGGCGTGGCGATACCACCCGCAACAAAGTTCACGACGGGGAGTCGACCCGCCTTCACGGTGAGCTTTACAAGCTCATACGGAACGCGCATCTCTTTGGCGGCGGCGCGCAAACGCTTCTCGCTCTGCCCCTTGAGTGCGGCGATCTCTTCAGAGACGGTTCGAATGTGGCGCACCGCTTCAACGATGTTTCCGGTTCCCGCTTCGCCCTTGGTGCGCATCATTGCCGCACCCTCGTTGATGCGTCGCAGCGCCTCACCGAGATCCTTGCAGCCGCAGACGAACGGCACCTTGAAGTCGTGCTTGTTGAGGTGGTAACGATCATCGGCGGGGGTGAGCACCTCGGACTCGTCGATGTAGTCCACGTCGAGTGCCTCAAGGATGCGTGCCTCGCTCTCATGTCCAATGCGCGCCTTCGCCATCACTGGGATGGAGACGGCGGCCTGGATTCCCTTGATCATGTCGGGGTCGCTCATGCGGGCAACGCCACCGTCGCGACGAATGTCCGAAGGGACGCGCTCTAGGGCCATGACCGCAACGGCGCCAGCCTCTTCGGCGATCTTCGCCTCTGCCGGATTGACGACGTCCATGATCACGCCGCCCTTGAGCATTTGGGCGAGGCCGCTCTTCGTGGCCCAGGTTGACGTCTTGGCGCGCTTTGGTGCTGGCATGCCCTTATTCTCGCACACCACCCCCACCCCACAGGGCTAAACGGCGGCGCAGCGGGCGGAGCCCCCCTGCTACGATCGCGATCATATGAACAGCGAAGTTCTCGTTCTAAATCAGGACTACGAACCGCTCAACGTCGCCTCCCTGCCGCGCGCCTTCCGACTGGTCTTGGGCGGCAAGGCCGAGATCCTCGCCGAAGGCGACCCGATCCGCAGTGCATCGCGCAGCTGGACCGCACCCTCGGTGGTGCGCCTCCGCCACCGCGTGCGCCGACCACGTCCGCGCGCCAAGTTGAGCCGCAAAGAGATCTTTGCGCGCGATGGTCACGCCTGCCAGTACTGCGGTCGGACCGGCGTCTCTCTGACGAT
>JBIIGQ010000068.1:0-3504 GCA_044236365.1 Candidatus Limnocylindrus sp.
CCTGAGTCACCGCGACCCCCACGCGCAAGTGCGAGAGCGTCAACGAGGAGTGATTTGCCTGCCCCAGTCTCACCGGTGAGCACCGTGAGGCCAAGACCGAATTCAACGCGTACCGCGTCAATGATTGCGAGGCCCGCCACGCCAAGCTCGCGGATGTGCGAACCCTTCGGCGCACTCACCGTGGGAGGAGGTCGACCTTCTGGCGGACCAGATCCCAGAATGGGGCGGCGCCCTGCAGCTCGACGAAGTTGATTGGCTGCGCTGCTTCGGTAACGGAGACACGATCGCCAATCTTGAGTGGCAAATCGATCCACCCGTCAACAGAGACCACCGCATCTTCGCCCTGTACGACCGTGCAGGTCACCGTCTGCGTTGCCGAGACAGTCACTGAGCGCAGTGTGGCGAGGTAGGCGGCAATCGGCGTCACGATCAGATTGCGACTCGTTGGCTCAAGGATCGGCCCTCCTGCTGAGAACGAGTAGCCAGTTGAGCCCGTCGGCGAGGAGACGATCACGCCGTCAGCGATGTAGGTTGCCAGGTGGCTCTCCCCTACGGCGACATCAAGTCGCAAGACGCGCGGCAGGCGACCGCGGGCGACCACCACATCGTTGAGAGCGTCCAGTTGCTCGGTACGACCGTCGCCATGGTGGATGGTGGCGCGGAGTGCCATGCGGGGCTGGGTGGTCCAGCGCTTCGCATGAAGGGCGTCGAGTGTTGGCTCAATCTGAAATGCCTCGGCGCGCGCAAGGAAGCCGATCTTGCCCAGATTCACGCCAAGGAGCGGGGTGGCGGTACCGGCGACGGCAGAGGCGGCGCGCAAGAAGGTGCCATCGCCACCGAATGAGATGAGCACTTCAGTGCCGGGGAGCGCTGACCGCACGGCGGCAACATCTTCGGCAGCATGCCCCCAACACTCAACGCCGTTGGCGGCACACCAACCAGCGGCCTCGTCCCACGCCTCTTGGGCAAGGTCATTGGTCGGGTTGTAGACAAAACCGAAGCGGCGCATGCCTACATCATCGCACATGGGAATCAGCGTTCGCGTTCCCCGCACGGGGTAGCTCGGCGCAGCGAGAAGCAGGATTTACTGCTTGCGTGCGCTCCAGGCGGCCCGGATTCGGCGCTCGATCCCAGCCTCATCAAGGCCGATCAGCGTTCGGAGATCTGAGACGCTGCCATGGTCAACGAAGCTGCCGGCCGGGATCCCGATCGTGGCGATGGAGGCCTGGACGCAGCGCCCAGTGGCCGCTTCGTGCGCCGCCAGCGACTCCACAACGGCACCACCGAAGCCACCAGCCTCAACGCTCTCCTCGAGCGTCACGATGAGGTCGACTGTCTCGCCGTAGCGCTGCACCATCGCGTGATCGAGAGGGTTTGCCCAGATGGCGTTGACCAGAGCGACAGAGATTCCCTCGGCGCGCAGACGTGCAGCGATCGGGGCCACCCGCTGAATGATCGGGCCAAAGGCCAAGATCGCGATCTGGTTCCCCTCTTCAAGCACTTCGGAAACACCGACGGGGAGGATTGCTGGCGCTACCTCTGGAACACCGACCACGCTGTCGCGTGGGTAGTGCAGAGCGAAGGGGTGATCCTGCGAGAGCGCGGTGCGAACAAGCGAGCGCAGCTGCTGCTCATCTTTCGGCGAGGCGATCAGCAGTCGCGGGATCTGTCGCTGGGCCGTGAGCATGAACATCCCCTGGTGGCTGGTGCCATCTTCGCCAACCAAGCCAGCACGGTCGACCCCGATGAGCACTGGCTGATCGTTCTGACAGACGTCATGAACAATCTGGTCCCACGCGCGCTGCAGGAATGTTGAATAGATTGCGACCACTGGCCGACCGCCGCCCATGGCGATTCCCGTCGCCGCAGCCATTGCATGCTGCTCAGCAATGCCGACATCGTAGAAGCGATCTGGATAGGCAGCGGCGAACTTATCGAGCCCAGTCCCCGTTGGCATGCCTGCCGTAATCGCAACGATACGCGGGTCCGTGGCGGCCGCAGCAACAACCTCGGCGGCGAAGAAGGCGGTGTAGTTCGGCACTTTCGCTGGCGTTGCGATCGGATCTGCACCCGCCTTGCCGTAGCTATCGGTAGCACCAACCTCCATCTTTGGGAGTGCCGCGCCGTGGAAGGTAATTGGATCGGCCTCTGCTGGGCGATAGCCGCGACCCTTCTGTGTCCGCACGTGCACAATCACAGGCCCATTCATCGTGAAGGCCTTCGCAAATGCCTCTTCGAGCTGTGCGCGATTGTGCCCATCGAGAACGCCCACGTAGGTGATGCCAAGATCCTCAAACAGACGCCCTGGCTCTTGGACAAACGCCACCACCGAGCGACGCAGGCGCTTTGACCATGTTGTAAGCTGATTCCCGATAAGCGGCACACGAGAGATGGTGCGGTCGTACCAACTCTTGCTTTCGCGCCAGCGTCCGGAGAGCTTCACCTTGGAGAGATAGGTGGAGATCGCGCCGACCGTTGGCGAGATGGACATCTCGTTGTCGTTCAGAACGATGAGCAGCGGCGTGCCGCGATGGCCGATGTCGTTGAGCGCTTCCAGGCTCAGGCCGCTCATGAGTGCCGCATCACCAACAACGACGGCGACCTTTTCGCTGCTGCCACGCACGTCACGCGCCAGCGCGAGACCCTGACCGATGGAGATGCCGGTTCCAGCGTGCCCACCGTCGAACACGTCGTGGGGTGACTCAGTGCGGCGCGGGAAGCCGCCGATGCCGCCGAGCTGGCGGAGCGTGCCGAATCGGGCAAGTCGACCGGTGAGCAACTTGTGCGGATACGCCTGGTGGCCAGTATCAAAGACGATGCGGTCGACCGGCGAGTTCATCACGCGATGCAGGGCGACCGTTAACTCGACAACGCCGAGGCTCGGTCCGAGGTGTCCGCCCGTTACAGCAGTGGTGGCGATGATGGCGGTGCGCAGCTGCTCTGCAATCTGATCAAGCTCAGCGCTCGTAAGCGCCTTGAGCCCGGCTGGGCCGTCGAGACGAGCGAGTAGCGAATCGGCGCCAACGGCGCGCAGTGCGACTCCTTCGTCAGGCATCCTCGTCCTCCTCTTCGTCGTCGGTCAGTGCCGTAGATCCATCCGGGAGCAACTCTTCCACCCGCAGTCGAGCGGCCTTCAGCTGCGCCTCGGCGTGCTTCTGCAGCGCGACACCCCGTTCGTACTGTTCAACGGCTGCCTCAAGATCTGCATCCTGAGTCTCGAGATCATCAACGATGGAGCGAAGTTCCGCAACGGTCGCCTCGAATGTTGCTGGAAGCTCCCCGCCGGTCTCTGCGTGACGCTTGCCGCGTGCTGGGGTGACCTTACGCTTCGCCATCCGTCACCCCCTTCGCTCGCTCTGTCACGGTTGCCCGAACGGCACCCTGCGCCAGGCGGATCTGTAGCGACGTCCCAACAGGGGCATCTCGCCAAGAGCGTACCGCCCTTCCCCCATCCCCCGCCACAATCGCGTAGCCCCGTGCGAGAACACGCTGGGGCGAGAGGGC
>JBIIGQ010000069.1:0-3454 GCA_044236365.1 Candidatus Limnocylindrus sp.
GCGATCTTGATCGCGCCAGCAACGGCACAGTGGATCGGCGCCATGGCGAGCGGTCTCGCCGGCGATGTGGTCACCGCCGCCTGCCTCGCCACCACTGCGCCGGTGATCGTGGCGCCGGCTATGGATGGCGAGATGTGGGCGCACGCCGCTACCCAAACGAATGCAACCCGACTGCGCGACGACTTTGGCTACGCACTTGTTGCTCCAGAAAGTGGCGCGCTGGCGAGTGGAGCGACCGGTGTTGGCCGCCTCGCTGAGACTGCGGCGATCGTTGACGCGGTGGTAGCTGCCATTGGCGCCGCACCGATTCGCGAGCCGAACGAAAGCCGCCGTCCGCCAGCAGTGCCGGCTGGCGATCTCTCCGGTCGACGAATTGTGGTTACCGCAGGTGGCACAGAAGAACCGATTGATGCGGTGCGCATCTTGGCGAACCGTTCGTCGGGTCGTCAGGGGATCGCGCTTGCTGAGGCGGCGCGCGACCGTGGAGCCGAGGTCATCTTGATCGCCGCCCGCGTCAGCGTGCCGCTCCCTGAAGGGGTCACCATCGTGCGCGCCATGAGCGTTGATGCACTCGATGCTGCACTGCGCAGCGCACTCCTCGCCGCACCGAACGGGAGTGCAGCGACGCCCGCCGATGCGCTCATTGCTACCGCCGCGGTCTCTGACTTCCGCGTCGCTGGCGGCCCTTCGGCAGAGAAGTTGCGCCGTGAAGGTGAGATCACGCTGCGCCTGACGCCAACCCCCGACCTGCTTGCAGGCGTCGCAGAGGCGCTTGGGTCACGCGCCACACGACAGACTCTGCTCGTTGGCTTCTCGGCAGAGGCGAGTGCCACGCCGCGCGCACGCGAGAAGCTCGCAAAGAAAGACCTCGACCTGATCGTTGCCAATGACGTCACGGCACCAGGCATCGGCTTTGAGAGTGCCGAGAATGCAGCAGAGATCATCGGGGCTGATGATGTCGTCACCCGTGTCGGTCCGGCGCCGAAGCGTGTCGTGGCTGACGCCATCCTGGACCGCGTCGCGGCACTCCTCGCAGCGCGAGCAAGCTGATGGCACGGCACACCGTTGCCGACATGCGCGCCGCACACGCCGCGGGTGGCCACTTCGCCGTTGTCACCGCCTGGGATCGACCGACCGCAGAGTTTGCTGAGGCGGCTGGTGTTCACTTCCTCCTCGTCGGCGATTCACTTGCGCAGGTCGCACTCGGCCACGAGTCGACCGTTCGCGTGGGAATGAGCGAGATGTTGCATCACACCGCCGCCGTTGTTCGCTCAACGAGCAGCGCGCTGGTGATTGGCGACATGCCCTTTCTCTCGTACGTTGATGCCCCAACGGCGGCGGAGAACGCCGCTCGATTTATCCGTGATGCGGGTGCTGGGGCCGTAAAGCTCGAGGGTGGCGTCACCGTAGCCCCCGTCGTTGCAGCGCTGGTGCGCAGTGGTGTTCCCGTGATTGGGCATATTGGCTTCACGCCACAGTCATCGCTGAATGAGAGCAAGCTGCGCGCGAAGGGGCGCCTCCCTGATGCAGCGGCGGCACTCCTCGAGGACGCAATCGCCCTGCAGGAGGCCGGCGCATCGGCGATCGTGATCGAGCTCGTGCCACAGGAGCTTGCAGCCGCGATCACCAGCCGCCTCACGATTCCAACGATCGGCATCGGAGCAGGTGCCGGCTGCACCGGGCAGGTGCAGGTGCTCCCCGATCTGCTCGGCCTACTCGGCGCAACCGCACCGCGCCACGCTGGGCGCGCTGCCAACCTTCGCGATGAGGCCACCGCCGCACTCACCACCTGGCGCGAGAACGTAGAATCAGGCGCCTTCCCCACCGCGGCGCAAGGGATCGCTGGGGACGCAACCCTCATCGCCGCCCTTGACGAGCTTCCGCGCTAGCTCAGGCTCTAGGCGATGCGGACCGTAACCACTCGTTCCGAACTCGACGAGGCTCTCGCCCAACTCCCCCGCCCTGTTGCGCTGGTCCCAACGATGGGGGCGCTCCATGCTGGGCACGCTACGCTGATCGCCGCCGCGCGCCGCACCGCTGCCACCGTGGTGGTCTCGATCTTCGTTAACCCACGACAGTTCGGAAGCGCTGCGGACGCTGCGCAATACCCACGCACGCTTGCCGCCGACCAGCACGCTGCCGAGGCGGCTGGTGCGCACCTGATCTTCGCCCCCGACGTTGATCAGATCTACCCACCCGATGAGCCAGTTGCAACGATCGATCCAGGTCCGCTCGCCACGCGGCTTGAGGGCGCCTCCCGGCCTGGGCACTTCGTCGGCGTAGCGACCGTTGTATCGCGACTCTTTGATCTCGTACACCCCGACGAGGCGTACTTCGGCGCGAAGGATGCGCAGCAGGTGCGCGTCATTGAGTGGATGGCAGCGCAGCGGAGCGACCAGATCTCGATCCACCGCGTCACCACGGTGCGCGATGGTGATGGCCTTGCGCTCAGCTCGCGCAATCAGAAGCTCTCAGCGAGCGGTCGCGTTGCGGCGGCGAAGGCGATCCCCGTCGCCCTCTCGCTCATCGCCGAGGCGTATGCGTCGGGCGTTACGAGCGTTGCCGCGCTCCGGAGCCTCGCCGAACGGGTGATCGCCGCCGAGCCAAGCGTCGCACTCGACTATCTCGACTTTGCTGAGAGCGCAACGCTCGTGCCACTTGCAGAAGGTGCACAGGTTAGCGATGCCGCATCTGGCGAGGCCCTCGTCTCTCTCGCAGCGGTCGTTGATGAGGTGCGCCTGATCGACGCGATCACGCTCCCGTAGGGGCGTCGGTTAGCGCGTTGGAACTGGCCGCGCCGCGGCGAGAATGCGATCCACGTCAAGGGAGCCGGCAACGAGCTGCTTGATCTCTTCAATCTTGCGCACATCTTCAGGGTGTGTCTTCACCAACAGATCGTGCACCTTGGCGGCAACGCTGTACGTGTCGCCCTCCATCAGCACAGCGAAGATGTTCGCCTTGCGGATCATCTCCAGCACCCGTGTGCTCGGTCGATAGCCGCCGCTGAGCACGAAGCCGAGCGGCCGATTGGGATGATCCTCCCCGTCGAGCCACAGCTGCGTGAGCACCTCAATCACATCCTCACGGTCACCAGGGACCACAATGAGGGCGCTCTCACCGATGCGCTGCATCACGTGTTCAGGCTGCATGGCGGCAACAGAGACGCGGCCGATGATTGCGTCCATATCACGACCCGGCCAGAGGGTCTCCCCTTGCAGGCCATCTTCAATGATCGCGAGCGTGGGGTTGGAGAGAATCTGGCGATACGGAAGAACGCCGAGGAGCGGAATCCCGTGACGCGCGAGCCCCTTCTCAAGAAGGCGCGGTAGCTCTGGCTGCATATCAAGGTCAACCTTATTGACGATCGCCCCCGCAACCTCAACGCCACGCGCGGCGAAGAGCGCCGCGTTCAGCACGATCTCGTCGATTGGTCGACCGATACCACCCTCGCTCA
>JBIIGQ010000002.1:0-39447 GCA_044236365.1 Candidatus Limnocylindrus sp.
AGGCGACCGGCTATCCGATCGCGCGCGTCGCCGCGCAGATCGCCATCGGCCGCACGCTGCGCGAGATCCCGAACGCCGTCACGCGCACCACCGTCGCCGCCTTTGAGCCCGCCCTCGACTACATCGTCGTGAAGCTGCCGCGCTTCCCATTCGACAAGTTCCCTGGCGCCGATCGCCTGCTCGGCAGTCAGATGAAGGCGACCGGTGAGGTGATGTCGATCGATCGCACCTTTGGTGCCGCACTGAATAAAGCCCTGCGCTCGATGGAGCAGTCGGGGAGCGGCCCAACGGCAGAGGAGGCCTCGTGGGGGACCGAGCTGGCGCCGATCATCGCGAAGGACGATGCGCCAGCGCTACGACATTTCTTGCGGCCATCTGACTCACGACTCTGGCGACTCTTTGCGGCAATGCGCCGCGGCGTGTCGGCCGACCAGATCCACACCGCGACGGGGATCACGCGCTGGTTCCTTGCGGAGTTTGAGCGCCTCATCGCTATTGAGCATCGGGTGCGCGAGGCGGGGCAGACGTTGATTGGCCCAGACCCTTCATCGGTCTCTCTGCTCGCCACGGCGAAACGTTCTGCGATCGGCGACCGCGACCTTGCGCTGATGAGCGGTGTGTCGGAGCCGCGCATTGCGCAGCGGCGTTCACAACTCGGCCTCACGCCGGGGTACGCGATGGTTGATACCTGTGCCGCGGAATTCGCCGCCGCCACGCCCTACTTTTACTCCACGTACGCCGCGGCCGGCTCACCACCAGAGGCGCCGCCGGTGCCGCGACAGGCGGCGATGGTGATTGGCTCTGGGCCGGTGCGCATTGGTCAGGGGATTGAGTTTGACTACTGCGCCGTGCGCGCCGCGGAGCGCCTGACGGAGCGAGGCTGGTCGGCGGTGATGGTGAACAGCAATCCCGAAACGGTCTCGACCGACTTTGATGCGTCGACGCGCCTCTACTTCGAACCGCTCGATGCCGAGTCCATCATGGAGATCGTTCGCGCTGAATCGCCCGAGGGGGAGGCAACGCTCCCAGCGTTTGTGCAGTTCGGCGGGCAGACGCCACTCAATCTTGCTGCGCCGCTCGCTGCGGCGGGTGTCCCGCTTCTCGGAGCCTCACTCGAGGCGATCGACGAGACCGAGGATCGCGTGCGATTTGCGGCGCTCCTGGATCGACTCGGCATCTTGCAGCCCGAGGGCGGCCTGGCGCGCAGTCGTCAAGAGGCGATCGACCTGGTGGAGCGCATCGGCTATCCGGTGATCGTCCGGCCTTCATACGTGATTGGCGGCCTCGCGATTGACTTCGCCTACTCGCGTCCCGATCTTGAACGCCAACTTGACCGCATTGGCGAGATCGGCGACGGTCGACCGCTGCGCATTGATCGCTTCCTTGAGGGGATCGAGATCGACATCGACGCGGTCACCGACGGTGAGACGGTGCTGATCCCTGGCCTCTTGGAGCACGTCGAACTCGCCGGCGTGCACTCGGGCGACTCGATTGCCGTGTATCCACCGCAACGACTCCCGGCGGCAAAGCAAGAAGATCTGGCGGAAATCTTCATGCGCCTCGTGCGCGAGATCGGCGTGCGCGGTCTCGTCAACGCGCAGTTCATCGTGCGCGATGAGGGGATCTACCTGATTGAGGTGAACCCGCGCGCAAGCCGAACGGTGCCGTTCATGAGCAAGGTGACGGGGATCCCGATGGTGCCGCTCGCCGTTGACATCGCACTCGGTGACACGTTGTCATCAAAGGGGTACGGATCAGGAATCGCCTCAGCACCCACTGGTGTGGCGGTGAAGGCGCCAGCGTTCAGCACCGCAAAGCTGCGCGGCGTTGATCCAACGCTGGGGCCATTCATGCAGTCGACGGGCGAGGTGATCGGCCTCGGCCTGACAGCAGAGGAGGCGCTCGGCAAGGCGCTGATTGCAGCGAACCTGCTGCCACCGCCGCCGCGCGACCCGCAGCGCATCGCCCTCTTGAGCATCGCTGACCGCGACAAACACCTCCTGGCGCGCCTCGCCACGCCACTCCTCGCCGCCGGCTACGAGCTAGTCGCCACGCCAGGCACGCGCAGCGCCTTGGCGGCGCTCGGCATCACAGCGGGCACGGCGAACCCACTCGGCGACCAGGGGCGCGATGGGGCGCCTGGCATTGCCGACCTGATTCGCTCGGGTGTCGTCGCCTTGGTCGTCAACACGCCGTCGATGGCAACCGGGGCGCTGCGCGACGCGCTAGAGATCCGCCTCGCGGCGGTGGAGTACGGCGTGCTCTGCCTTACGGCGATGGAGACCGCCGTGGCGTCGGCCGAGGCGCTCTCGGTGCGGGCAAGCATGTCGGGCGTATCGCTGAACCCGATCGGCGTGCGCGGGCTACGATAGGCGCATGGAACTGACCTACGCCCCAGGAGCCTGCAACATTGGAGCCGATGAGATCGCGCGCCGCCGCAAGGCCGCTGTCGCCGGCCTTGTCGCCAGCATCGGTCTTGCCGTTGCGCTGATCGCGTTCGGTTCGGCCCCCGGTGACTTCGCGCGCCTTCTTGTTGCACTTCCGCTCACCGGCGCAGCGATCGGCTGGATTCAGGCACGTCGACGCTTCTGCATGGCGTATGGCCTGGCGGGAACCTTCAACCTCGGCAAGATCGGCGAGATGAGTCGCGTCAGCGACCAGGCTGCACTCGCAGCTGATCGTCGGACCGCACTCGTCATTGCAGCGCAGGGCCTCGCGATCGGCGTTGGTGGCGCGCTCCTCTTCTTGATTCTGCCAATCGCCATCCAGATCTAGGATGACGACGCGCACGGCGACGCCGCCGCTGCCGATTCGCGAACATCGGCTCGCCAATGGCTTGCGCCTCTTCCTGATTGTTGACCGCACGGCGCCAGTTGCCGCCGTCAACATTTGGTATCACGTCGGATCAAAAGACGAACGTGCTGGGCGCACCGGATTCGCGCACCTCTTTGAACACCTCATGTTCCAAGGCTCAGAGAACGTCACCAAGGCGGAGCACCTCACCCTC
Source organism: Candidatus Limnocylindrus sp. (assembly GCA_044236365.1). Lineage (GTDB taxonomy): Bacteria > Chloroflexota > Limnocylindria > Limnocylindrales > Limnocylindraceae > Limnocylindrus. The sequence continues at coordinate 3,008 of JBIIGQ010000002.1, forward strand.
GTTGAGTCGATCGGCGGAGAGGGGAACGCCACCACCTGGCTCGACCGGACAAACTACTTCGCCACCGTGCCAGCGGAGTGGGCGGAGCTGATCTTGTGGATGGAGGCCGACCGACTCGGCACACTCTTGTCGGCGCTTGACCAGGCGAACCTCGACAACCAGCGCGACGTGGTGAAGAACGAGAAGCGCTCTAGTTACGACAATCAGCCGTACGGTAGCGCCTACATTGAACTCTTCGCCCTCGCCTATCCGAAGGGGCACCCGTACCATCACCCCACGATCGGCTCGATGGAAGACCTGGATGCCGCCTCACTCGAAGATGTGCGCAGCTTCTTCACCACCTGGTACGCACCGAACAACGCCGTGCTCACCGTTGTGGGCGACATTGATGAAGAGGAGATTATCACCGCCGTGGAGCGACACTTCGGAGCCATCCCCGCCAACCCTGCACTTCCAGCGCACCCCGACCTGACGTTGAGCGCGCCGCTCGGCGGTGAGATCCGCAAGACGATCTACGACAAGGTTCCTGAGGCGCGCGTGCACTTCGCCTTCCGCGCACCAGTGCTGAGCGCACCACTGATCCCAGCAATTGAGATCGCCACACAGATCCTTGCCGGCGGGAAGGGGAGTCGCCTCTACCGACGCCTGGTTCGTGATGAACAGGTGGCGCAGGATATGAGCCTCTCGCTCCTTCCATTCGTTGGTGGCGCATCAATCATTGTTGGCGCGGCCACCGTGCGCCCTGGCGCGTCGAACGAGGCGGTAGAGCGTGCCTTTGTGGAAGAGTTGGAGCGTCTCGCCGCTGAGGGGCCAACGTCGGCAGAGCTTGAGCGCGCGAAGGCGCTAACGGAGTCCGAAGAGTTGCTGGCGCGATCCGATCCAGAGGAGCTCGCCGATGCGGTGGGCATGTACGCCACGCTGCTGAATGATCCGGGTCGCATCAATCGCGACCTCGACCTTGCCCTTGCGGTGACGGTGGACCAGGTGCAGACCGCGGCGAAACTCTTCGCCAAAGAGAATCGGATCGTGCTCTGGTACGTGCCGGAGGAGAAGTCATGAGCAAGGCTGCGGTACGGCCAGGGCCTGGTGCGCCACGCGACTGGCGCTTCCCACGTGCCGTTGAGCATGTAACCCGCGCTGGGATGCGCGTGATCCTCCTGCCGATGCCATCACGCCCAATCGCATCGATCCAGATGCTCTTCGGCGGTGGCGCAGCAGGGGAGCGCCCAGAAGAGTCGGGACTCTCCGCCCTGTTGGCGCGCCTCCTCACGGAGGGGACAGAGCACCACGACGCCGACGGACTCATTGAGGCGGGCGAGCTGCTCGGCGCATCGATTGGTGCAGAGTCGGGCTGGGAGAGTCTCACCGTGGGCGCTGGCGCCCCAGTCTCGCGCCTCGCTGGTGTCTTTGATCTGATGGCCGAGATCGCACTGACGCCGCGCATCCCAGAGGCGGACGTTGAGCGACTCAAGGCACTGCGACTCGCCGCCATCAAGCAGGCGCACGCGAGCCCACGAAGTCGCGCCGTTGATGCGCTCTCTGCGGCGCTCTACGCGCCAGAGGCCGCCTACAGTCGACCCTTCGCTGGAACCGCCGACGGTGTTGCACGCCTGACGCGCGACCAGGTTGTTGCCCGACACCAGGAGATCTTGCGCACTGGCACGCCAACACTGGTGCTCGCGGGTGACATTGATCCCGATGCAGCCTTCGCTTTGATTGAGGCGAGCCGCCTCAGTGAGATCAGCGCAGGTGGCGGCACCTGGGGCCGCGGCGAGCCAGATCGCGCGGCACCCGTTCCGACTACACCTGCTGCTGCGCCACTTGTGAAGGTGCTCGATCGCCCAGGCTCCGTACAATCCGAGATTCGCATCGGTCGTATCGGTCGATCGCGACTCGACGCCAATCATCACGCCGCACTCGTCTACGCCGAGATCATTGGTGGGCTCTTCGGCTCGCGGCTCAATCGCGTGCTGCGCGAAGAGAAGGGCTACACGTACGGCGCCGGCGCGCGGTTTGATCTGCGCCGCGGGCGCGGCCCATTCATGGCGGGAACAGCGGTCGAGACCGGTGTCACTGCCCCTGCACTCGCCGAGGCTCGCCGACAGCTCGCGACAATGCAGAGTGCACCACCAACCGACGAAGAGTTGACCGAGGCCCGCGACTATCTCTGCGGGACCTTCCCGCTGCGCTTCGGCACCGCCACGCCAGTGGCCAGCATGGCGGCGGCCCTTACGGTGCTCGGACTCTCGCCTAATGAGCCAGATCACTTCCGGGAACGAGTCGCCGCCGTCGACCGCGCAGCGATCGCGCTGATTGCCGATGAGTTGGCCGCCTCTGCGGAAAAGATCGTGATTGTTGGCGATGCCGCTGCGATCACCGGGCCGCTTGAGGCTGAAGGATTTACCGTGCAGATCGAAACAGACAGCGCAGCCTCGGCATGATCGTTGTGATCGGCACCCTCAGCGCGCGCACCGAGGGGGCGACCTATGGCCTTGGCAGCTATGCCGCCACGGCGGCATTCGCTCTCACAGCTACCGGCGAGCCTGTTGAGATGGTGAGCAAGGTTGGCGTAGATGCAGCAGGCGAGGCACTCATCACGCAGCTTGCAGCGGCGGGGATTGGCTACGTGGCCCTCATTCGTGACGGCGCGCGGTCAACCTCCGTTGATGACGCAAGTCCTCTCGAGATGGATGCTGCCGACCTGCAGTTAGCGTTGCGTTACCTCACGAGTTTCGATGCGGTGCTCCTGGTGGATCCAGCCGACGACTCGGTGGTCGCTACGGTGCTCGACGCGTGCACCTATGTCGGCGCACGGCTCGTGGTGACGAGGCCGGCGGGGTCAACCCCTGCGGGAGTGCCGACCGGCGAGCGCGGCGACGCTCCGCCGCCGCTCGAAGTTGAGCGCCCAGCTGGGGACCCAGCCGCCGTTACCGACCTCTTGGTAGCCCTCCTTGCTCCTGATCGCGAGTCGCCTGCCGCCGAATAGCGCATCGCGTACGCTGCAGCAGATGAGTGAAGCGCACCGCCCACCCTCCGAAGCGACCGACCTTGCGAGCCGTATGGAGCTCGGCGTGGACGCCCTTGACCGCGGCGACGCTGAGGGGGCCGCACTCGCCTTCGCCGCAGCGGTCGCTGGCGCAACACCGAGTGACGATCGCATCCTCGCTGAGCGCGCCGCCTATGGTGCCGCCGAGGCCCTGCTGCGACTAGAGCGCGACGACGAGGCGGCGGAGTATCTCGAGATCGCCGCCAACTCCGCAGACCAAGAGCTGCGCTTCCTCGCCCTGCGCCGCCGCGCTATGGAGGAGGTTCGCCGCGGCGACCTCGCCGTCGCCCTCGCCACCTACCGCCAGGCCGAGGGGAGCGCTCCAAACAGCGACGCCCGCGCCGAGATCGCCTCGCGCATCGGCTGGCTCACCAAGGAGACAGGTGGCTCGTCACTCCGCTCACAGGCCGCCTTCCGCCGCGCGCGTGGTGTGTCTGCAAGTGCATGGGTGCCGCGTGCCCTGCTCGCCGTCACCATCGTCCTCTCAGTGCTGACAAAGCTTGACCCGGCACTCGCCGATCTGTTCGCGCTAGAGAAGATCACTAGCAGTGGTGGCGATTTCCTCAGTAGCAGCCCATGGCGACTCGTCACCGTAGCCTTTGTTCACGGAGGTATCAATCCGGAGTGGCAGTCATGGGCGCTCCATCTCGGTTTCAATGCCATCGCCCTCGACATTGCAGCCCAGCTGGTCTATCGCCTCTACGGCGCACGCCGAATGCTCTCCTGGTATCTCATTGGAGTGATCGGCGCATCACTTGCCAGCGCGATCTGGTTTCCCTACGCGCCATCTGTCGGCGCATCCGGCGGCGTCTTCGCCCTTTTCGGTATCGCCCTAGGTGCTGAGTGGGCGCATCGTCCACTGGTGGAGCGCGGCCTGCGTGAGGCACTGGGACGCGTCGGTGGCCTGCTGCTCATTAACATCGTGCTCGGCTTTGGCATCGGGTTCATTGGCGGTGGTATCGACAACTCGGCACATATTGGTGGACTGGTGACAGGCCTGACCCTTGGTGTGCTGATTCAGCCGACGCGAGTGGAATCGATGCGCCGTCGCTGGACCGCTGCAGCGACGAGCTGGCGCGGAGGTGAGGTGCTGGTGACACTCATGTTGAGCGCGCTGCTGCTCGTCCTCTTTGTAAACTGGTTTGATCTCGCGCTCTGGCGCGACTCCCTTCCGTTCTGAGCGTGTTTGCAACACTTCTTGACCCGACCGCATTCAGTGGTGACGTTGAATCCAACCCTGCAATCCACTACGTCGAGTGCCCAGAGTTAACGCAAACCGGACCGGAGCAACGCAAGCACCTCGCTGAGCGGCTGAATGCACTCACGGGGGTCCACCGTGCGCTGCTCCCCGTTGGCGGCAACCTCGCAGGTATGACCCGAGACGAGTGGCTGCAGATCCCAGCCGAGAGCCTCGTGATCAATCCGATTCGCGACCCAGAGTCATGGCGAGCCGCGGCAACCTGGCCGGGTGAGCGCGGACTGATCCTTGCGCTCGTTCCACCCCCAGGCGATGAGAGCCCGGAGCCGGTGGAGATCCTGCTCTGGGCGGTGCGCTACGCCGCATCGCTAGGAGGGCGTGGGCTCGACCGCGTCGGCGTGGCGGGCATGCTCCCCACGCCAAACGCGCGCCTCGATGCCGAAGAGGCCGCACGGCGCATTGCACTGCTTGAACGTCTCGTGCAACTGGCCGCTGCAGACGAGGAGACGCTGCGCGCTGAACTCGATCCACGGGCATTCCAGCCGATCAAACGGTCGCAGCAATGATTGAGGTGCAGGTTCTGCCTATTGGCCCGCTGCGCACCAATGTGGTGCTCGTTGGCGACCCGGTGCGTCGCGAGGCGATCGTGGTTGATCCTGCGATCCCGTCGCTCGCAGAACTCACCACGCAGCTTGCCCAGCGCGGTTGGCGCTTGGTGTTGGCCCTCGCCACCCACGGTCACTGGGACCACATGGGAGAGATGGCGGCGCTGGCGGCGCACCACGCCACACACCATCGCGAGGAGCTGCCGATTGGCGTACACCCGCTCGACCGTCATCGCCTGATCGACCCACAACCGCTTGCTGCACCATTTCCGATTCCAGCGGTCGTGCCCACACGCGACCTGAACGACGGAGATCGCATCACCGCGGGGAGCATCAACTTCACCGTGCTGCACACCCCTGGCCACACTGAGGGATCCATTTCGCTGTTTGACGCGAGCGCGGGCCTGCTGCTGAGTGGCGACACGCTCTTCTTCGGCGGATGGGGGAGAACCGATCTCCCCGGTGGCGATGCTGCGGCGATGCTCGACTCGCTCGGAAGGCTGCGAACGCTTGACCCTGCGACCCGTGTCATTCCAGGGCACGGGCGAGAGACGATGATCAGTACCGAATCGGCGTGGATCGACAACTCCATTCGTACGAAGAGCCTGACGGCGGATCGCTCATGAGCCACGAAGCGCTGCGCACCTTGGTCGCAGCGGGCGAGTTGAGCGCAACGCTGGCGGCGCATCTCACCCTCCTCGCCGATGCGGGCGTCCCGATCGTTGTAACGGGAGGTGCCGCAGCTGATCGTCGTGATGCGCTCGCCGAGGCAATCGCCGCCGCCTCGCCGCTACCAGCTGGCGCCGAGAGTGCCGAGATCAAGATCGCGCCCGAGGAGGCCTTCGTCTGGCTTACCGATCCCGCAGGTGTTGGCTGTCTCGTTGCAGGTGCCGGCGGCGCGCCGCGGAGCCCGCGCTCAACACGACTCATCGCCCACGGACTGATTGAGCGCCTGAGCGCTGCGACGAGCAAAACGGTGGTGCGCTCCTTGGTTCGCGGCTTCCCGCTCATTGCAACAGCACCCGGCCACGACCTTGCAGCGCTGCTCGACCTGCTGCGGGGCGCCAACCTGCGCGTGCCAGAAGATGACCTGCATCGACTCGGCCTCGTGGTCGTTCTTGGCGGCGATGGGGGAGCGGCACAGAGCCACGTTGAATCGGCGCACCTGCTGCGTGCGCCAGCACTCGACGGCGGCGCACGACGTCCGCCCGCGCTCCTTGCAACCTGGGACGGTGCGGGTGGCTGGGATGACTTTGCGTGGGCGGCACTCCCAGAACTTGCCGCGCGGGCCGGTGAAACGCAGGCCGCCTACAGCAGCCAGTTAGCTGCGCGCGAGCGGGAGCTTGCCACCCCCTAGAACGAAGCGCGTTCCAATTCGCGCTACGATTCCTGCATGAGCCGAATTGCCACCTCGCCCGCAGATCTCCGACAACTTCTGAGCACGTCGCTGCGCGTCACGCCTGCGGGCGCCGTTGAGATCCTGGATGCGGCGCAACTGCAGAAGAGCGGTGCTGCGACCATCGCCTGGACAGCCGCCTTCTCAGCCGACGACGCGACCATCGCTGCGGCACAGTGGCTCGCCCGTGCAGCAGCTGCCGCCGCGGGGATCCAGAGCGCCAGCATTGCGCCGCTCTACGCCGCGCGCGCGGAGAACGCCTACGAAGGACTTACCGTTCCGGCACTCAACCTTCGCAGTCAGGTCTTTGACATGGCTCGTACCGCACTCGAGACCGCCGCGGCAATGGACGGCTCCGCGCTCATCTTTGAGCTGGCGCGCTCGGAGCAGACCTACACCTTCCAGCGCCCCACCGACTACGCCACGAGCATTCTCTGCGGCGCGATCGCCGCTGGTTGGCGCGGGCCACTCTTCATTCAGGGAGACCACTACCAGTTCGTCGCCAAGAAGTACGCCACCGATCCCGAAGGGGTCGCCGCCGAGATCGCACGCGCCTGCCGACTCGCCGTTGATGCCGGGTATCGCAACATCGACATCGATGCCTCGACACTCGTTGACCTCGCTCTGCCAACGGTGCAAGAGCAGCAGCGCGTAAATGCGGTGCGCACCGCCGAGGCGGTCGCCCTGGTTCGTGAGTTGGAGCCGACGGGGATTGAGATCAGCATGGGTGGCGAGATCGGCGAGGTTGGCCATCAGAACTCCACCGCCGAAGAGCTTGCCGCCTATCTCGACGAATTTGATGTCGCGCTTGCGAGCCGCCGCGCCGGTGCGCGTGGCCTGCGCAAAGTCTCGGTGCAGACCGGCACAAGCCACGGTGGTGTGCCGCTTCCAGGTGGTGGCGTCGCCGAGGTGGCGCTCGACTTTACGGTGCTCCAAGAGCTCGGCGAGCTGGCACGCGCCCGCGGCCTCGCTGGCGCGGTGCAGCACGGCGCATCCACACTCCCAGAAGACCTCTTCCATCGCTTCCCCGAGGTTGGCACCGCCGAGATCCACTTGGCGACAGGATTCCAGAACATCCTGCTCGACCACCCGGCCCTTGACGCATCGCTCCGCGCCGAGATCACCGCGTGGCTGCGCGTCAACGCCGCGGATGAGGCGAAGCCAGGCGACAGCGACGAGCAGTTCCTCTATCGCACCCGGAAGAAGGCGCTCGGGCCCTTCAAGCAGGCGCTCTGGGAGGCGGCGGGTACGCCAGAGATCCTCGAGACTCAGCGCGCGAAGTTCCAGTCGCTCTTCACACAGCTCGGTGTTGGTGGATCACGCGCGCTCGTGGAGCGCTATGTGACGCAGGCAGCTGATCCGCTCCCGCCCGCTCCGGCCGACCTGCTGCGCTAGGCGGGGAGAGCCCCGCCGGAAGTTAGCTGCGGGTGACGCCAGCGGCGTCGAGTGACTCTTCCAGAATCTTCAGAGCAAGGTCAATCTCTGCTGCCGTGGTGACGAGTGGCGGAATGATGCGAATCACTTGCGCGTACGAGCCGGCGGAGAGGAGTAGCAACTTGCGCTTGTTCGCCTCAGCAATGACGCGCTTCACTGCAGCAGGGTCAGGGGCGCGACCGTCGCCTGCACCAGGCTGAACAAACTCAAGGGCAAGCATCAGTCCGAGTCCGCGAACATCGCCGATCCCAGGGCGACCGGCAGCGATCTTCTTCAAACCGTCGAGCATCTGCGTGCCGCGGGCTGCCGCGTTCGCAACGAGCCCCTCTTCCTCAATGACATCAAGGGTGGCGAGGGCGGCGGCGCAGGCGACGACGTTGCCACCGTAGGTACCGCCATGGGTGCCTGGCTCCCAGGTCTCGAGGAGTTCCTTGCGAGCGATGATCCCGGAGAGGGGGAGACCAGAAGCGATCCCTTTCGCCATCACCAAGATGTCGGGCTCAACGTTCTGGTGCTGCACGGCAAACATCTTCCCGGTGCGCCCGTACCCGGTCTGCACCTCGTCAGCGATCAGCAGAATGCCGAGCTCACGGGTGAGTTCACGAAGTCGTGGCAGGAAGCCGGCTGGGGGCACGACGTAGCCACCCTCGCCAAGGATCGGCTCAACGATGACGGCGGCAACATCCTCGGCGCTCGCGAGCGTATGGAGCGTGAGGTCCCACTCCTCTTCCCAACGGCAGCTGCATCCGGCGCAGGCGCCTGGGGCACCGGCGACGGCAGGGTTGCGTGCCTCAACGGGTGCGCGGAAGCAGGAGGGGAATGCGGTGCTGTAGACCGAGCCAGGGAGCGGTTCAAAGTGACCGCGGTAGACGTTCTTCGCCGTGGTCAGCGCCATCGTCTGCGCGGTACGTCCGTGGTACCCGCCGCGGAAGGTGAGGATCACGCGGCGCTTGGTGGCGCGTCGCGCCAGCTTCACCGCCGCCTCGACCGCCTCCGATCCAGAGTTCGAGAGGAAGACGCCCCACGGGCCACCGTCAAGCACCGTGCTCAGTCGCTCGTGCAGTCGCAGCCCCGGCTCATGGAAGACGATGTTCTGTTGGCCGTGGATCAACTTGGTTGCCTGCTCGGCGATCGCGGCGGCAATCTTTGGATGCGCATGCCCCGTGTTCACCACGCCGATCCCCGAGGTGTAGTCGAGCCAGCGCTCGCCACTGCGATCGATCAGCCAGGAGCCCTCGCCGCGCCCCACATCCACATTGGCGGCGCGACCCCACACTGGGGCGATCACGCTGTGCGGCGGAATTGAACCGTGATCGTTGCTCATGCGCGACGTCGCTGGAGGAACGAGCCGACTGCCACGGCACTCACCGCAACAACAAAGAAGATCGTGCCGATAGCGTTGACCTGCGGCGGCACGCCAACGCGCGCCGAGCCCCACACGAACATTGGGAAGGTGGTGGTGCGCCCAGCGGTGAAGTTGGTGATCACAAAGTCGTCAATGGAGAGGCTGAAGGCCAGGAGGCCGGCCGCCGCGATGCCCGGAAGGATCAGCGGGAAGGTGACGCGCCAGAAGGTTTGCCATCCATCGGCGCCAAGGTCGGCCGACGCCTCTTCGAGGCGGCGATCAAAGCCCGAGAGTCGCGCACGCACGGTCACAATCACGTAGCTGATGTTGAAGGTGATGTGCGCAATCAAGATCGTGAACTCATTCAGGGGGAAGAAGGGGGGCTGGCCGATCGCGACGAAGAGGGTGAGGAGCGATGCGCCAAGGATGATCTCAGGGGTGGCGAGCGGCAAGAAGATGAAGAGGCTCGTTGCCGGTCGTCCGCGGAACTGATAGCGCACCAGCGCCAGGGCAGCAAGGGTGCCGAGCGCCGTTGCAATGAGCGTAGAGATGAAGGCAATACGAATGCTGACGATCACCGAATCGAGCAGCCCAGGAATAGCAAAAAGATTTGCCCAGCGATCAAGGGTGAAGCCGACCCAGGTGTAGTTCGTTTTTCCCACGGGATCGTTGAAGCTAAAGATGGCAACGATGAAGATTGGGAGCAGCAGGTAGACCAGCGCCAGCCCGGTATAGGCGCGCAAGGCATTGCGACCGAGCCAGCGCAGCATCAGCCGATCCCCGACTCAAGCTCATCGGTGCCGAGCACGCGCGCGTAGATGAAGACCGCAGCCAAGATTCCGGCCATCAACATGAAGCTGAGCGCCGCCGCGGTCGGGTAGTCGTTGTTCACCAAGAAGCGACTCTGGATCACGTTGCCGATGAGACGCGTCTGCACACTGCCGAGCAGCTCTGCGTTTACGAAGTCACCCATCGCGGGAATAAAGACGAGCAGCGAGCCGGCGAAGACGCCAGGGAGCGCGAGCGGCAGCGTAATGCGCTGAAAGGCGCGAACTGGGCCGGCATACAGATCCTTCGCCGCCTCAACCAGTCGGCGGTCGATCTTCTCTAGGGAGACGTAGATCGGCAGAACCATGAAGGGGAAGAAGTTGTACGAGATGCCAAAGATCACGGCAACCGGAGTGGCAAGAATGCGGAACTCTTCAGGAAGCACGCCGATCGACTTGAGCGGCCCCAGGAGGAAGCCATCGTCGCCGAGCACCGTCTTCCAGGCGAGGACGCGCAAGAGGAACGAGGTGAAGAATGGTGCGATGACGATGAACAGGAGGATGGTGCGCCATCGCCCCGCTCGATAGGCGATCGTGTATGCGAGCGGGAAGGCGAGGGCCAAACAGACCACCGTCGACACCGCCGCATACAAGATTGAACGCAGGAACTGATCGGAGTAGCGATCGAGCGCCGCGGGGTAGGTCGCCGCATTCGCCCACGAGAAGGCGAACCCCGTCTCAAGGGTGCCGCTCCAGAGGCTGGCTTGCAGCATCTGGATGGCTGGATAGACGTAAAACGCCACCAGCCAAGCGATCGCGGGCGCGAGCAGCAACAGGGGCAGCAGCCCCGGTCGCCGACGCAGGAACGCGATCACCGTCGGCTCCGCTTGGTGCGGTGGCTTAGTTGCCCTGAAGGGCGCTGTAGGCGTCGTTCATGTAGATCTCGTCCTCCTCAGAGAGGCCGGCGAACACATTCAACTGCGCCTCGAGTGCTGCGTCAGGGAAGATGAACGGGTCGCTTGCGAGCGACTCGTCAATCTTGGCGATCTCTTCCTTGGTTCCCTTCACCGGCGATACGTACTGCACGTAGGCGGTGAGCTGGGCGGCGATGTCTGGCTTGTAGTACCAGTCCATCCACTTCTCAGCGGTGTACTTATGCGCCGCGCCGAGCGGGATCAACATGTTATCGGAAGAGAAGGTGCAGCCTTCAGTCGGCGTAACCCAAACAATGTTCGGATCCTCGTAGCCGATCTGCACCACGTCACCGCGCCACGCGACGCATGCTGCCACGTCGCCCTTCACGATGAGCTCCTTATAGTCGTTGCCGGTAAAGGCGCGGACAGTGCCATCGCTCACGCTCGGCTCAATGAGTGCGATCGCGCGATCAAACGAGGCGCGGTCCGCCTTGGCCGGATCATCACCATTTGCGAGCATGGCGAGACCAATGGTGTCCCGCATCTCGGTGAGGAGTGAGACCTTCCCCTTCAGGCGTGGGTCGAAGAGGTCCTTGAACCCCTTAACGAAGCCTGCGGTGGTCTTGTTGGCCGCAATGCCGCCAACAATGCCCGCCCACGGGGCGAGGTACTCAACGTTTGGATCAAAGCTGCGCCCCTTGTACACGTCGAGCAGGTTCGCGGTGAAGTTGCTCATGTGTGCGGTCTTCAGCTTCTCGGCCCAGCCGAGGCGAATAATGCGCGCCGCCATCCAGTCGGTCAGCGTGGCGATATCCCAGCCCGTATCTTCACCGGCCTTCAGTGGCGCTTGGATCGTGCCGAAGAAGGAGTCGTTGTCGTTGATCGCCTCAACGTAGTTGACCTTGGTGCTGTACTCCGTCTCAAAGGCGGTAACCGTTGGTCGCGCCAACTCGTCTTCGCTCAGGTCGATGTAGAGCGTCCAGTTTGCGACGTTGACAACATCAGAGATGGTGTCGGACTGCGACGGCTTTGGGCTCGGCGACGTCGAGCTGCCAGCGGTGCCGCAGGCGGCGAGGAATGCAGCGGTGCCAGCGGCGGCCGCTCCTACCTTGAGAACCGTTCGTCGGCTTACCATCATCTCGTTCTTCTTCTCGGTACTCATCGTGCCCTCCTTCTGCGCCTTAGGCGCTCTTCGAATCGCCGACCACGAAGCCGTGATCGGGTTTCCATGTCAGAGCGACCCGCTCTCCGGGTCGCCACGTGTCGCTCCGCGTCGTGCGGTCGACGTTCTGTTCGCTCACGAGAAGGCGCAGGCCACCTGCGCCTTCCACGGTGTACTGCGTTAGCACACCGAGGTAACTCGTATCAACAACCGTGCCGTCGAGGCGATTCCCCTTCGACTCTTGCCCTGGCTCCAACAGCGTGAGCTTCTCTGGGCGCACGCCGATGGCGCCCCCCGTGCCGATCTCGCCGAGACTCTTCGGCGCACGCACAACATCGCCAGAGGGGAGGGTGACGGTCCACGAATCTCCATCGGAGCCGATCTTCCCCTCGAGCAGATTGCTCGCGCCGACGAAGCTCGCCACGAAGCGCGTCGTTGGGCGCTCGTAGAGGGTCTCTGGTCCGGCGAGCTGTTCGTAGCGGCCCTTATTCATGACGGCGATGCGATCGGACATCGTCATCGCCTCCTCTTGATCGTGGGTGACATAGATGAAGGTGATGCCGACTTCACGCTGGATGCGCTTCAGCTCGATGCCCATCTGCTTGCGCAGCTTCAGGTCGAGTGCGCCGAGCGGTTCATCAAGAAGAAGTACCGCGGGGCGATTCACCAAGGCGCGTGCAAGGGCAACGCGCTGCGCCTGTCCGCCGGAGAGTTGCGCCGGCTTGCGCTTTTCGTAGCCGATCAGCTGCACGAGTTCGAGCGCCTCGCCGACGCGACGCGTAACCTCGTCACCCTTGATGCCGGAGCGACGCAGGCCGAAGGCAACATTCTCGAAGATGGTGAGATGGGGGAAGAGCGCGTAGCTCTGGAAGACGGTGTTGACGTCGCGCTCGTGGGCGGGGAGGAAGGTGACGTCTTCGCCCTTCAACTCAATGAGGCCGCTCGTCGGCTGTTCGAAGCCGCCGATCATGCGCAGCGTTGTGGTCTTGCCACAACCGGATGGGCCGAGGAGGGTGAAGAACTCGCCGTCGGAGACATCAAGCGTGATGCCGTCTACTGCGGTCTGATCTCCGAACATCTTGGTCACGTTGACCAGGCGAACGTCGACGTCTGCCACCCTCGGTTTCACCTCCGCGGACACCTGTCCTTCTCCTGCCCCTCAAGTGAGGACCTGCAGAGACTATGACCCACGGGGGGTGGGGTCAAACGCCGTTGCGGGTAGGATGGGGGGGATGCGCCCGTGGGGCGCCACCGCGAGCCCCGATCGGGGCGAAAGGGGATCCGTGGCCACCACTGAAGCAGCCGTCCTCCAGGCCCTCTCCGGCGTCCAGGAGCCCGAGCTCGGTCGCGACATTGTTACATTAGACATGGTCAAGGAGATCACCCTCGACGGTGACCAGGCCAGCTTCATGATCGAGCTGACCACCCCCGCCTGCCCCTTGAAGGACGTGATTGAGCGCGATATCCGCGCCGCCCTCGATGGGATCGGTGTAACAGTGGCCGAGCTCCGCTGGGGCTCCAAGGTCCGCCGCGCCTCCTCCTCGACCCAGGAGCGCCTCCTCCCCGGCATTCGTAACATTGTGGCCGTCGCTTCAGGGAAGGGCGGGGTCGGTAAGAGCACCGTCTCGGTCAACCTCGCTGTGGCCCTGGCCCAGAGCGGCGCCCGCGTCGGCCTTCTCGACGCTGACATCACTGGCCCGAACATTCCCCAGATGATGGGGGCGACCGGCACCCCGAAGTCGAGCGCGGGCGGCAAAATCGAGCCGGTCGAGCGCCACGGCGTCAAGGTCATCTCCATTCAATTCTTCGTCCCCGAGGGCCAGCCGATCGTCTGGCGCGGGCCCCTCATCGGTGGCGCGATTCAGCAGTTCCTTCGCGACGTGGAGTGGGGCGACCTCGACTATCTCGTTGTTGACCTGCCACCTGGAACCTCTGATGCGCAGCTCACCCTGGCGCAGGCGGTACCAATCGCCGGCGCAGTGCTCGTCACGACGCCACAAGATGTTGCTCTCTCCGATGTGACTAAGGCACTCGCCATGTTCCGCCGCATGAACGTGCCAATCCTTGGCATCGTCGAAAACATGTCGGCGTTCGCCTGCCCACACTGCGGTGAGCTCACCGAAATCTTCGGACGCGGCGGCGCAGAGCGTCTCGCGAAAGAGGAGGGACTCGATCACCTTGGCCGCATTCCGTTGGAGATGGCGGTGCGACAGGGTGGTGACGCAGGGATCCCCGCCGTCGCCCAACGCGAAGAGGGTCCAGCCGCCGTAGCACTGAAGGAGTTGGCCGGCCAAGTCGCCGCGCGACTCGCAGTGCGCGCCGCAAACGAGACGGCACCAACGCTGACGGTCGCCTAACTCCATGAACGAAACACCTGGGGGCTCAACAGAGCGCGAGGGATTCAGCGACGACGTTGCGCAACTGATCGTTGCGGTGCGCGCACTCATCGGCGGACACTGGGATCTCTTCCGAGCCGAACTCGGTGCAATCTCGCGTGATGCCGTTGGCGTGTTGCTCGGCGCAATTGCGGTCATCACGCTCGTCACCGCGGCGTTGCTTGCGCTGCTCATCGCCATCTTTATGTTGCTCGGCGCCGCCTTCTTCGGTTCGATGATCTGGGGCGCGGCACACGTCACGCTCCTCCTGCTCGTTGTTGCGGCGGCGATCACGTCGGCAATCCTGCAGATCACCGCACCACGTCGCGCGCGATCGTTCCTTCTCGCGGTTGTCGGTGGCGCAATCGGTGCACTGCTCGTCCTCTTCGTCTTCAACGGATCAGCCGGCCCCGCAACTGCGGCGTCGCTCCTCTTTGCGTTGAGCTTCCTGCTGGTGGACCTGCTGGTTGGGCTTGCAACGTTTGACATGCAGCGCTTCACCGATCGCTTCCGCCCGCTCGCGACAGAGCATGAACTTCGCGCCACGTTTGATGCGGTCGATGATCTGCGCGACGAAGCGGCATCCGCCTTCGCTGAAGAGGTTGGTGGCGCAGTGGGCGCCGCCGATGCCGCCATTGCGCCAGTCCGAAAGGTGGTTCGCGCTGCGGCCGATACCCTGCGCGGCATTGCCGATCGACTGCGCGAGCGACGTGGGGCTGGCGACGAGGGCGACAATGCCTGACGAGACGACGGAACGCGATCAGCGCGCCAAGCGGGTTGAGGCCCTCGCCGCGAGCCGCCCAGCGGTCGCCGATCGCCTCTCAGCCGTTCGTCAATCGCGCGAGACATCCCTCCTGCGCCTGCGATCAATCGGTGGTCGACTCCGACCCAGCGGCGGGCTGGCTCAGGAGCTGCGTGACCGCCCCCTGCGGGCCCTCGGCCTCCTCTCCATCCTGGCCCTCCTCCTCGTGCGCTGGTTCGGCTCGCGTTCAGGTGGATCCAAGCGCCCTGGCGGTGGAGCGGGGAGCGCCTTTGTGAGTGGGGTAGTGGCGGCGGCTGCCCAGCGTGGCGGGCGCGCGGTGATTGATGCGTTGATCGATGGCCGACCTGCGGTGGACGGAACCCCCGTGGGCGACGATGATGCTCGGGGGCGAGTGGCGAAACGGTAGACGCGCCGGCCTTAGGAGCCGGTGTCGGCAACGACGTGTGAGTTCGAGTCTCACCTCGCCCACCAGATCAAGGGTCGTCGGGTACCCTGTGCGCTCATGGAATTCACGACCACTCCCGCAGAGAAGAGCACCGTCCGACTTGAGGTCACCCTCGCAGTCGCAGACGTGGCCGCGGCAATTGCCCAGGCGGTCCGCCACGTCGCCGGCCACAGCCGCATCCCAGGCTTCCGTCCGGGGAAGGCGCCGCGCTCCATTGTTGAGCGCTTCGCCGGCATCAACCGCATCCTTGATGAGGCAACCGAGATCCTGATCGAGCGCGGCTATCGCGACGCGATCATGAAGTCCGACATCGTTCCGCTCACGAGCCCAAAGATTGATGCGAAGCCAATCGTCGAGGGCGAGGCCTACACCTTCACCGCACTCATCCCTGTGCCGCCAGAGGTGAAGCTCGGCGACTACCGCGGCTACACGTTTGAACCAACGTTTGAGGAGCCTGACGATGCCAAAGTTGAGGCGGTCGTGAATGATCTGCGCGATAGCTACGCAACGCTCACGGCAGTCACCGATCGTGGGGCCGAGCTAGGTGACTACGCAATCATCGCCTTTGACGGCTATCGCGTTGACACCGGCGTTGCGATTGACGGCGCCTCATCTGAGCGCATGCCGATCGTGCTCGGCTCCGACCGACTGATTCCAGGATTTGAGGCGCAGCTCGTAGGCGCAAAGGTTGGCGATGCCACCACCGTTGAGGTGACCTTCCCTGAGGATTACCAAGAGGCGGCACTGCAAGGCGTGCCAGCGCGATTTGATGTCGTCATTAACGACTTGCGCGCGCGGGTCCCGCCGCCCCTTGATGATGCCTTCGCCGCCCAAGTTGCCAATGTCACTGACGTCGCTGGGCTGCGCGCCGAGATCTTGATGCGCCTGAAGGCGAGTGCGGTTGATCGCGCCCGACATGAGTTTGCCGACAAGATCGTCGAGTTCGCGATGGAGGGTGCCACCGTTGAGATTCCCGACCCACTCATTGAAGAGGAGATCGACGGCCTCGTTGACGAGTTGGCGCGCAGTATTGCGCGACAGGGGCTGACCTTTGAGCAGTACCTCAGCGCCGCCGGAAAGAGCGTTGAAGAGCTTCGTGCCGATCTGCGTGAGCGCGGTGAGCGTCGCGCGCGAACCCTGCTCGTACTGAGCGCCGTGGCCGGCGCCGAAGGGGTCGAAGTGCCAGAGGAGCTAATCGACGAAGAGGTCGAGCGCGCCCGTCCGCAGACCCAGGGCCAGCGCAAGCTTGAGGCCTATCTCTCATCGGAACGCGGTCGCCGTGCCATTCGCGCCTCACTGCGCCGCTCCCTCGTGGTTGAGCGGCTCGTTGACGAGTGGTTTGATGCTCATCCGAAGGCCTGGCCAACCTGGGCACCAGAGCGCCCAGCGACGCCTACCGCCGCGAAGGCTCCCGCCAAGTAAACTCAGCCTCCCGCAGAGAGCGGGTGCACACGTAGGGGGTAACCGATGCTCGTACCAATGGTGATTGAGTCCTCAAGCAAAGGCGAACGCGCCTACGACATCTGGTCACGCCTACTCAAGGAGCGCATCATCTTTTTGGGCGGCCCCGTCGAAGACGACATCGCCAACCTGATCATTGCGCAGCTCCTCTTCCTCGATTCAGAGGATCCCGAGAAGGAGATCTCCCTGTACATCAACAGCCCAGGGGGTGTGATCACCTCCGGCCTCGCGATCTACGACACGATGCGCTACGTGCGCGCCCCCGTGAGCACCATCTGCACCGGCATCGCTATGTCGATGGGCGCGGTGCTCCTCGCCGCTGGTGCACCAGGGCGACGCTTCGCCCTGCCGCACAGCCGCATCATGATCCACCAGGGCTCTGGCGGATTCCGTGGCAACACGCCCGACGTCTTCATTCAGGTGAAGGAGATGGAGCAGCTCGTGCGCACGACACAAGAGATCCTCGCCGCCCACACGGGTCAGCCGATGGATAAGGTCGTGAAAGATACGGACCGCGACCTCTTCCTCTCGCCAGAGCAGGCGGTGGAGTACGGCATCATCGACGAGGTCTACAAGCTTCCTGCCATCGTCCCGCCTAAGGGGAAGTGAGGCGCGCCGCATGAGCGGAGGAACTGGATCCGGAGAGTCAGGAGGCGGTAAGACGCGCGGCCCACGCAGCGCAGGCACAGGCTCGTATCGCTGCTCCTTCTGCCGCAAGACGCAAGAGCAGGTTCGTAAGCTGATCGCCGGCCAGGGCGTCTACATCTGCGATGAGTGCGTCGCACTCTGCGCCGAGATCGCCACTGAGCAGTCGCCATCGGCGCCGCAGCGCAAGTCGTTCGGCGGCGTCACGCCAACACCGCGCATGATTCACGCGGCGCTGAACGAGCATGTCGTGAGCCAGGAGCGCGCCAAGCGCTCGCTCGCCGTGGGCGTGCATAACCACTACCAGCGCGTTGGCGCACCAACCGTGGCCGACGGAGTGGAGATCGCCAAGTCGAACATCCTGCTCGTTGGCCCGACCGGTTCCGGCAAGACGTTGCTTGCGCAGACGCTGGCTCGATTCCTTGATGTGCCGTTCTGCATCGCCGATGCGACGAGCCTGACCGAGGCTGGCTACGTTGGTGAGGATGTCGAGAACATTCTGCTCCGCCTAATTCAGGCCGCTGATGGCGACATTGAGCGCGCGCAGCGCGGCATCATCTATATCGACGAGATCGACAAGATCACCCGCAAGTCCGACAATCCATCGATCACCCGCGACGTTTCGGGCGAAGGGGTGCAGCAGGCGCTCCTGAAGATCATCGAGGGCACGGTGGCGAACGTGCCGCCGCAGGGTGGTCGCAAGCATCCGCATCAGGAGTACCTGCAGATCGACACGACGAACATCCTCTTCATCTGCGGCGGTGCCTTTGAAGGGCTTGAGAAGATCGTCTCGGATCGCGTTGGTCGACGCGGCATCGGCTTCGGTTCCGACATGCCCGCCAGTAAAGATGAGCGCACTCGCGTGCTGGAGCAGCTGATGCCCGACGACCTGCTGCGCTACGGCCTGATCCCTGAATT
Source organism: Candidatus Limnocylindrus sp. (assembly GCA_044236365.1). Classification (GTDB taxonomy): domain Bacteria; phylum Chloroflexota; class Limnocylindria; order Limnocylindrales; family Limnocylindraceae; genus Limnocylindrus. The sequence goes on from JBIIGQ010000002.1 coordinate 21,482, forward strand.
CATCGGGCGACTGCCGATGATCGTTGCCCTTGATCCGCTGACCCTCGACGATCTCGTTGAGATTCTTGTTGCGCCGAAGAACGCGCTGGTCAAGCAGTACCAGCGCCTCTTCCAGATGCACAACGTCGACCTGCAGTTCACGCCGGCCGCCCTCCATGCGGTTGCCGAGAAGGCACTGCTGCGCAAGACCGGCGCGCGCGCACTCCGTGCCGTGCTCGAAGATGCACTACTTGCGACGATGTACGACCTACCAGATCGACCCGACGTACGTCGCTGCGTCGTGACGGAAGAGACGATTAGTGCCGGCGCAAGCCCACTCATGCTCACCGAGCGTGAGATCGGCGCGAGCGAACCGGCGGCACCGAGCCGACGCGCACCTCGTACCCGTGCGGCCACCCCCCGCGCATCAGCGTGACGGCGGCACGCGAGCTCGGCCCCTCCTATAGCGCCGCTGAGGTAGAGCGCAGCGTTGCAGCCCGCTGGGCGGCAACCGATTACGGCAGTCCTGACGGACGCGAGACGCGCGATGCCGAGGGGCGCGAGTCACTCCCACCCTTCACGATCATCATGCCGCCGCCGAATGTCACTGGCGGCTTGCACGTAGGGCACGCACTCTTCGTGACGCTGGAAGACCTCATGGTGCGCCGCGCGCGCATGCAGGGGCGAGCCGCGCTCTGGCTCCCTGGTGTTGATCACGCTTCGATCGCCGCTCAGTTCGTGCTCGACCGCATCGTCGAGAAGGAGGGGAGCAGCCGCGCCGATTTAGGCCGTGAGCGCTACCTCGAGCGCATGCACCGCTTCATGGACGAGACACGGAACACCATCCTGGGCCAGTTCCAGCGCCTCGGCGCCTCGGCCGACTGGAGCCGCACCCGCTTCACCATGGATGACGTCTCGAGCCGCGCCGTGCGCACCGCCTTCGCCACCCTCTACGAGCGCGGCCTCGCCTATCGCGGCGAGGCGCTCGTCAACTGGTGCCCAGGCTGCAAGACCAGCGTCTCTGATCTTGAGTCGGTCGCAACCGAAGAGCAGGGGAGCATCTGGGAGATTCGCTACCCACTTGAAGGGGGCGACGCCACCAGTGGCGTCGTAGTCGCAACAACCCGACCAGAGACGCTCCTCGGCGATACCGGCGTGGCCGTGCACCCCGACGACCCGCGCTACACCGCACTGGTTGGGAGGCGCGTGATGGTGCCGTTTGTGAACCGCGCCGTTCCAGTGGTTGCCGATGCGTTTGTGGAGATGAGCTTCGGCACGGGCGTGGTCAAGGTCACACCCGCCCACGATCCGAACGACCGCGAGGTTGGCCTCCGCCACAACCTGCCAGCACCAACGATTCTCGATGAGTCCGCGCGCATCGTTACCGACGCCCCAGCGCCATTTGGCGGCATGGATCGCTTCAAGGCGCGCAAGGCGATCGTCGCCGCACTCGAGGAGCTTGGCCTTCTCGTTTCGGTCAAGCCACACACGGCGAACCCAGCGCGCTGCCAGCGCAGCAACGACATCCTTGAGCCACGCCTACGCACGCAGTGGTTCATTCGCGCCAAGCCGCTCGCCGAGAAGGCGCTCGCCGCAACGCGCTCAGGTGCAACACAGATTGTTCCGGCGCACTTTGAGAAGACGTGGGAGCACTGGCTCACCGAAATTCGCGATTGGAACGTGAGCCGACAGCTCTGGTGGGGGCACCGCATCCCCGCCTGGTACTGCGCCGACGGGCACATCACCGTGACGGATCGCGAAGAGGGACCAGTCGGCTGCGGCACCTGCGGTGCGGAGGCGAACACGCTGCAGCAGGAGAGCGATATCTTCGATACCTGGTTCAGTAGCGGGCTCTGGCCGTTCAGCACACTCGGCTGGCCCGATAAGACGCCAGACCTCGCGCGCTACTACCCGTCGCAGGTGATGGAGACCGGACACGACATTCTCTTCTTCTGGGTTGCCCGCATGATGATGCTCGGCATTGAGCTGATGGGCACACCGCCATTTGAGACGATCTATTTGCACGGCATGGTGCGCGATCTTGAAGGACAGAAGATGTCAAAGACCAAGGGGAACGTGGTGGACCCACTCTCCGTGATTGATGAGATCGGTGCCGACGCGCTGCGCTTCGCGCTTGTCTCCGGCACCGCACCAGGCGCCGACCAGCGCCTCTCACCAGAGAAGCTCGAGAACGCGCGCAACTTCATGAACAAACTCTGGAACGCCGCGCGCTACGTGCTTGGTGCGCGACCAGCAGAGGCAACCGGCGAACGGCCGACTGCAGCCGAGGCGCATGCCGCGGCAGGGGAGTTCGGCACCTGGATGGCGACGCGCCTCAGTGCGGCAACTGATGATGTCGATCGTGCGCTTGGGCAGTACGGATTCTCTGAGGCGGCGCAGCGGGTGTACGACGCCATTTGGGCGGAGTACTGCGACCAGGCAATTGAGATTGCGAAGGTGACGCTGGCAGATGAGAACCAACCTGCCGACGTTCGCGTTGCGGTCTGGTGGACGCTCGTAGATGCGCTCGATGATCTCTTGCGCCTGCTTCACCCCATTGCCCCATTCATCACCGAAGGAATTTGGGAGGCGCTCCCGCGACGCGCAACCGACCCAGGACTCTTGGCAACTGCGGCATGGCCGGCCCGTCACGCCGCAGCAACGTCGGCGGCAAGCAGCATTGATCAGTGGCTTGACCTGGTGCGCGAAGTGCGCGCGGCGCGTACCACTGCAAAGCTCCCCGCCGGCGCGTGGATTCCGCTGACCGTTGCCGCGCCGTCACACCTCACGGCATCGGGCGAAGGGTTGCGATCCGCCATTGAGCGGCTGGCGCGCGTGCGCCCGCTCACCATTCAGGCAGCGCTTCCAACCGAGGGTGAAGGTCTGCTCGTTGTGGCGGGCACCCTCACCGCGCGACTGGAGCCGCCACAGGCTGACGCGGCGACGCTTGATGCTGATCGCGCCCGACGCGAGAAAGACCTCGCCGCAGCACAGGCCCAACTCGCCGCCGCTGAGGCTCGCCTCGCCGACCCATCATTCACAGGGAAGGCGCCGGCCGCTGTGGTCGCCGGGGCAGAGCGCCGCGTTGCCGAACTGCGCGATGAGATCGCACGACTCGAGCGAGGCTCCTAATGCCCTTCTACGACTACCTCTGCGCGAAGTGCGGCGCCACCGTTGAGGTGCTGCACGGCATTGATGAGCAGCAGGCTCGAACCCACGAAGATTGTGGTGGATCGCTAGAGCGACAATTCTCTGCGGCGAGCGTGCACTTCAAGGGGAGTGGCTGGGCCAAACTTGATCGCCGCAGCGGCGGTTCAGGCTCCTCGGATGCGCCTGCGAGCGCGCCGAGCACGCCAGCCCCGGCCCCAAAGGGCGACGCGAAGTAAGCGATCTCCCTGATCGGGTAGGCTTCCTCGCAATGAGCATCAACGCCGACTCCTCGAAGACCCTCGCTGGAACCCCAGCGGCTGACGCGACCCCAGCAGTCTCCGAGCTCGACACCATCGTCTCGTTGGCGAAGCGCCGCGGCTTTGTCTTCCCCAGCTCCGAAATCTACGGCGGCATCAACGCGGTGTGGGACTACGGCCCACTCGGCGTTGAGCTGAAGAACAATGTGAAGCGCGCCTGGTGGCGCAGCATTGTGCAGGAGCGCCACGAGGTAGTTGGACTCGATGCCGGGATCTTGATGCACCCCCAGGTCTGGAAGACCTCTGGCCACGTCGGCTCTTTCAGTGATCCACTCGTTGAGTGCACCGCCTGCAAGCGACGCTATCGCCTCGATGAACTTCCAGGCACCGGCGACCTCACCACCACGCAGTTGGCCGATGCAGAGATCGTTGCCAAGATGGGCCTTAAGTGCCCAGATTGCGAAGGCGCACTCACTGCACCGCGCCACTTCAACCTGATGTTCAAGACCTTCATGGGCCCGGTTGAAGAGGATGCCTCTGTGATCTACCTGCGCCCCGAGACGGCGCAGGGCGCCTATGTGCAGCACAAGAATGTGCGCGATTCTTCGCGCAAGAAGATCCCGTTCGGCATCGCCCAGATCGGCAAGTCATTCCGCAACGAGATCAGCCCAGGAAACTTCGTCTTCCGCATGCGCGAGTTTGAGCAGATGGAGCTCCAGATGTTCGTGCGCCCCGACGAGGCGGCCACTGCTGCGTTTGAAGAGTGGCTGCCACGACGACTGGAGTGGTACAAGGCGTACGGCGTTTCGCCAGAGCGACTGCGCATGCGCGAGCATGCCCCCGACGAGTTGGCTCACTACGCCAAGCGCGCCATCGACGTGGAGTACCGCTTCCCGTTCGGCTGGAAGGAGCTTGAGGGGATTCACAACCGTGGCGACTTTGACCTCTCGCGTCACGCCGCCGAGAGCGGCGAGAGCCTCGACTACTTCGACCCTGCCACCGAGACCTCGTTCACCCCGTGGGTGGTGGAGGCCGCCGCTGGTGCTGATCGTGCCGCCTTCACCTTCCTGATCGACGCCTACCGCGAAGAGGTGGTACGAGACGAGAAGCGCGTCGTTCTCTCGCTGCATCCAGAACTCGCGCCGTACAAGGTGGCGGTCCTACCGCTCCTTAAGAAGCGCGACGACCTCGTGGAGATGGCGCACCGCATTCGCGACGGGCTCTCACGCGAGTTCACCGCCGTCTACGACGACACCGCCGCCATCGGCAAGCTCTACCGGCGGCAGGATGAGATCGGCACGCCGTGGTGCATCTGCGTCGACGTGGACTCCATGGACGACAACGCGGTGACGGTGCGCGATCGCGACACGATGGAGCAGGAGCGCGTCAGCGCCGATCGACTCGAAGAGTTCTTCCTCGCGAAGCTGCGCGCCTCGCGCCCGTAGGCGCTACGCCTCGGTCGCGCCCGTCGGCTGCTTGCCAGCTGGCCAGTAGAGCTCCTTGTGAATCGCATCGGCAGGTAGACCGAATGCGGCGAGCTCGCTCTCTGCAGCGACGATCATCTCAGGGTTTCCGCAGAGGTAGGCAATCGCTTGACTTGGGTCAACACCGAGATCACTGAGTGCTGATTGAATGATGCTCTCAACGCGGCCGGTGCGGCCCGTCCAGCCAGCATTGAGTGGATCAGCCGGTCGTGAAATGGTTGGAACGTAGGTTGCCGGGTACGACCCGCTCTTCTCCCACCCCTCGATCAACTCGCGGTAGCCGATGTCGCTGACGTAGCTCACACCATTGAGGTAGATCGCACGTCGCGGGGCACCGTCGTCGGCGAGGGTGCGTGCCATGCTGACGAACGGCGCAATCCCTGTGCCCGAAGAGACGTAGATCTGCACACGCGTGTCGGCCGGCTCCATCGTGAACTTCCCCTTTGGGGCGAGCACGCGCAGTCGGTGGCCGACAGGGAGCGAGAAGACGAGCGGCGTAAACGCGCCACCGCGAACGAGTCGAAGGTAGAGCTCGTAACCGCCGTCAAGGGCGCGTGCCGACGAGGCAACGGAGTAGGGGCGCTGCACGAACTTTTCGCCAACCTTGACGCCGATCGTTACGTACTGGCCGGGCTCAAATGGGGTTGGCACGCCGTCGGGCTTGATCCAGACGCGGGCGAGCGTGTCGGTATCGTCGATGCGTGCCGCGAGGGTGGCGTTGTAGGCGGGATCGTCGGCCAGGATGCCGAACGAGGCGGGGGTCGCTGCCGTCTCTGCCATGGGGCCTCCTCACGGTGGTGCAACGCTGAGCGTCGCCGTTGCAGGGGAGTGTAGGGGAGGGGGCGTGCGGACGCCTTGGCCTTGGGGAGGGGCTGACTGCTATTCTGCGCCCAACAGCGCTTGACACCCACGGGCAACTGCTTTGTCCGATCACGAAACCGCAAAGGAGGTCCCCCCACCGATGGCTTCCGGGAGCGTTGCTGAGATCAAGAGTCGACTCGCTGTCGCCGACGTCGTCGGCGAGACGGTTGTGCTGCGCAAGGCGGGCGCTGCGTTCAAGGGCCTCTGCCCATTCCATGGCGAGAAGACCCCCTCATTCGTCGTCACGCCTGCCCGCGAAACCTGGAAGTGCTTCGGCTGCGGTAAGGGGGGCGACATCTTCACCTTCGTCATGGAGCGCGACAGCCTGCCCTTTGGCGAGGCGTTGACGCAGCTGGCCGCGAAGGCTGGCGTCACGATCGACGATCGCAGTCGCGCCGAGGATGCGCGCAAGGTGCGCCTTCGCGATGTGCTCGAAGGGGCGGTCAGCTTCTATCACGCCATCCTCACCTCGCACGAGCTCGGACGCCCCGCACTCGACTACCTGCACTCGCGCGGATTCACCGACGAGACGATCGAAGCGCAGCGACTCGGCTGGTCACCAGACTCCTGGGACGCCTGCTCCAAGGCGCTCGCCGCAAAGCGTGGCGCAACGCCCGCAGAGTTGGCCGCCGTTGGTCTCACCACGGAACGCGACGGTGGTCGTGGCGCCTATGACCGCTTCCGCGCCCGCGTGATCTTTCCGATCCGTGATGCGAATGGGAAGATCACCGGCCTCGGTGGTCGCCTTCTTCCAGAAGACGACAAGCGCGGTGATCGTGGTCCGAAGTATCTGAATAGCGCAGCGACCGAACTCTTCGACAAGTCGCGCACCCTCTATCTCATTGACAAGGCGAAGCCGGCGATGCGCAAGAGCGGCACCGCGGTGCTCGTTGAGGGATACACCGACGCGCTGATGGCGCATCAGTCGGGCTTCACCAACGTTGTCGCCAGCATGGGCACCGCGCTCACCCCTGCGCAGGTCGCGCTGCTCTTGCGCTACGGATCAAAGATTCTCTTGGCGTACGACGTTGATGCCGCTGGAGCGAAGGCGGGCGCCTTTGGGGCGACCGAGCTGCTCCGACTCGTGACCGAGCTTGGGAGCGCCGATGGCGGACCATCGCTCGTTGATGTGGGGATCGTGCGCCTCCCCGATGGGAAAGACCCTGATGAAGTCGTGCGCGATCAACCAGGGGCCTGGCGCGCCGCAACGGAGCAGCCAGTACCTGTAGTGGAATACCTCATTGACACTCATGCCCAGGCCCACGACCTGAAGGACCTTGGCGGTCGGAAGCGCGCCATTGACGGCATCAAGCCAATTCTCCGCAGCCTGCGCGACCCAATCGTTCGCGATGGCTACATCTCTGCCGCCGCGCGGCGCATCGGCGTGGACGAGAACTCCATTCGCGAAGCGATGATCCAGCGCGGCGCCGAGACGGCCGGCGCAGAGAGCCGCATCTCCGCCGATCGTGTACGCGCCGCCGACGCCGACGGTGATATCGACTCCATCCTTGCCGGGGTAACGCCGCCCGAGGCCGAGCTGCTCCGACTCCTCATTGCGGCGCCCGCTGAACGGCTCCGGGTGCGCGACGTCCTCACCGATCAGCTCTTCACCAGTGGGCTCGCACGCTCACTGTGGCGGGGATTGCGTGCGGCACTTGACGCTGGCCTCGAGGCGGGGACGACCGTTGATGCGCTGGAACGCCTACCCAGTACGATTAAGGGCGAAGAGCGCCGCCTGGCGCAGGCCCTCTCGGTACGCCTTGGGGCCACCGTTGAGATCACGCGGATCCGCATCGGCATTGATCAGACCATCTTGCGTCTGGAGGCTGATCGCCTCGAGGAGGCGATGGCCTGGTCGCGAAGTGAGATTGCTGAGGCGGAGCGTGAGGGCGATGCCGCTCGAGTTCGATCCCTCATGGAGGCTGAACGAGATCTTGGACAAAAGCGAAAGGCGCTTGACCGACGCTTCTTGGCGTCGGGAGTGCTCACAGCGGCAAAGGGGGGGAGCAAGTGACGAAGGCGAAGCAGGTAGGTAAGGTGACGACCAATACGCCCGTGAAGGTGGCGCCCGCGAAGGCGACACCAGTGAAGGCCGCATCGACCAAGGTCGCCCCAAAATCCGCCGCAAAGCCCGTCACGAAAGTTGCTTCGAAGCCAGTGGTGAAGCCGGCGGCGAAGGTCACCCCTAAGCCAACTGCGAAGCCGGCCCCAAAGCCCGTCGCAAAGCGTGGATCACTCGCGACCTCTAAGGCCGCCCCGAAAGCCGCTGCGAAGCCGATTGCAAAGAAGGCCGCGCCAGTGAAGAGCGTCGCGAAGACTTCAGCGAAGCCGGTGGCGAAGAGCGCCGCCAAGCCCGCTACAAAGCCAAGCACTAAACCAATCGCCAAGGCGAAGCCAGTGGTGAAGCCAGCTGTGAAGCCTGCCCCAGCGAAGGGGAAGAAGCCCGCCTCGCTCGTGACATCGTCCGCACCAGCAGCGAAGCAAAAGGGCGAGAAGGCGGCGCCAGCTGCAACGGCTGCCCCAGCAAAGCCGCAGGGGAAACTTGCGAAGGGGAAGGCGGCGGCCGGCCCAGCAGCAAAGCTTGATGGTGTTGCAGAGCCAGGCGCTGCAGATCTTGCCGAGATCGAAGTCGATGGCGTTGAGATGCTCAGCCCAGAGGCGGCGGCCGCACTCCTTGTTGCCGAGGTTGCGCCAGAGACGCCGAAGCCTGAAGTCGCCGAGCCTGTTGCGGAGTCCACTGGTGTTGATGATCCAGTCCGCATGTACCTCAAGGAGATTGGTCGCGTTGGACTACTCACCGCCGAAGAGGAGGTCGTCCTCGCCAAGATGATTGAGCTCGGCGAGCAGATGGCCGACGAGCCGTGGAAGGCCGTCTACAACCTGCACCAGTGGACGTACCACGAGACGGAGCTCAAGACACGCAAGAAGAAGGAGTGGTACCGCCTTGATCCGGCGCTCGCCGCGAAGGCGCACGCCACGTATGCCGAAGCGATCGGCGCATGGGTCAAGGGGCATCACGTACACGAGTGCAAGGTCACCGGGTTCGATAAGGCCTCGCGCGAAGTCACAGGAGAAACGGCCAAGAAGAACTTGATGATTGCCAAGAGCCTGGTGAAGTCATTCAATGATCCAAACCGGCGCAACCTTGCAGCGAAGACGGCGGAGATCATCGACTTCGCCTTCGCCACGGTGGGCACTGGCGACATGGAGAGCCGCGACAACGGCGTGCTCCAGAAACTCTTCCTCTGGGCACGCGATGAGATCGCCTGGCCAGCACTCGAGACCTGGATCGTGCAGGGGAAGCACATCTCTAAGGATGGAAAAGATTGGATCCGCGAGGCGGGTTGGGATCCCGAGAACCCGGCACTCGGAAAGCTGCGCGGCCGTGAGGGCTACGTGGTGCAACTCGGCTGGCGAGGTCGCGAGGAGCTGACGAAGGCGAACCTGCGCCTCGTCGTCTCGATCGCCAAGAAGTACATCGGCCGCGGCATGAGCTTCTTGGACCTGATCCAAGAGGGGAACATCGGTCTGATTCGCGCCGTGGAGAAGTTTGAATACATCAAGGGCTTCAAGTTCTCGACGTATGCCACGTGGTGGATTCGCCAGGCGATCACGCGAGCGATCGCAGATCAGGCCCGAACGATCCGCATCCCCGTGCATATGTACGAGCAGCTCAACCGACTCACCCGCGTCCAGCGCCAGCTCTTCCAGGAGCTCGGCCGCGAGGCAACGGATGATGAGATCGCCAAGGAGCTCACCAAGGTCACCGAGTCAGAGGTGACCGCAGAGCGCGTCCGCGAAATGCGCAAGGTGAGCCAGGAGCCGGTCTCCCTCGAGACGCCGATCGGCGAAGAGGAGGACAGCCACCTCGGCGACTTCATCGAGGATAAGGCGGCGAAGAAGCCGGACGAGGCGGCCAACAGCCAGCTCCTCTCCGAGCAGATCGTTGCCACGCTCGAGTCACTCAGCCTTCGCGAGCAGCGCGTGCTACGGCTGCGCTTTGGCCTGGAGGATGGGCGCCAGCGCACCTTGGAGGAGGTCGGGGCCGAGTTCAACGTGACCCGCGAACGCATCCGCCAGATCGAGGCGAAGGCGCTGCGCAAGCTGCGCCACCCATCGCGAGCACGCAAGCTGCGCGACTACCTCGACTAGGGGGTTCGTGCGGCGGGGAGGAGCCACGGCCCTCCCTGCTAATATTCCGCTCGCGGCAGCGGCCGCGGTCATTCCGGCGTAGCTCAGTGGTAGAGCGGGCGGCTGTTAACCGCCATGTCGTAGGTTCGAATCCTACCGCCGGAGCCAGCACCTTGGAAGAAGAGTGGGTGGAGGGAAAGTGCTTAGTCGAATCGCCATCGGGCTGATCCTCGCCGCATTTGGAGCATCAATCGTTGCCGCGGCAGCCTACCCAGGCAACCGCATGGACTCGGGGAACTAAGAGAGATGGTTGCAACCGGACTCAGCGAGAGCCCTCAGGCCTATCGCGTCAAATTGCTCGAGCAGAGCGACAGCCAGATCGACGCATGGGCGACCGGCTCACTGCGTGACATGGCGAAGCGCAAGGGAATCGTCGCCACCATCCACGAGTTCTCCCATGCCGCGCATCTCGATGAAGACGGGCTTGCGGGCGCCTACACGCTCGGTGGTGGACCAGCCGCCACGATGGGGCGTGACGCAGAGGGGCGACTGCTTCTTCCTGCGGTCAGCCTCTGGTGCCTCGTTCCTGGCCTCCGCGCCGCCGACCCGAAGGGTGGTCGCGAGCGGCTGGTTGCCTTCTTGGTCGCGACCTTCGAAGAGGTTGTCTACATCTAGGTTCGGTCGGTTACTCCGACTTCTGTCGCAAGATCGCGGCGAGGTTGTCGAGCTTGTTTCGCGCGATCAGTAGCCACTTCGCCATGTTGGCGCGATCTGTTTCGCTGAGGGGTGCACCCGCCTCTGGCTGATCAATCTCATGCAGCACTGCGGCGAGCGCGTCGATGGAACTGGCGAGACTATCGCGAGCGTTAGTCAGCGCCGCGTCTGATGCCGAGGCGATGGCTGCCGCTTGCGTTGAGACTGGCGCGGACGCGCTCCGCGCGGGTTGCTTCACAGCGGCTGCAATGATCGGCCGTTCATTTGGTGAGGCGTACGGGAAGATCGATGGTGCGACGACCTCTGGTGCGGCGGACGGTTCTGGCCGCTCCTCGCGGACGACACCCTTGAGCCGAGCGAGCGAGAGTTCGCCGCGCAGCACCTGTGCCGCCAACTCGCCGCGACGCGCTGCATCGGTGATCTTCATCAGCTCATAGGCATGGCTGATGGTGTCGGAGCGCTCCGCGACGAGCGCGCGGATGTCGGCCGGTGCATGCATCAGGCGCAGGCGATTTTCGACGTAGCCCTTGTCCTTACCGATGCGCTCGGCCAACTTGCGGATGCTGTAGCCGAGCTCGCTCGTCATGCGCGCAAAGATTGCCGCCTCATCAAGCGGGGAGAGATCCTCACGCTGCAGGTTCTCGATGATCGCAACCTCAAGGGCGATCTCATCGCTCATCGCTTCAACGATGGCAGGGATCATCGGCATGCCGAGCGAGAGTACGGCACGCCAGCGGCGCTCACCCGCAACGATCTCGTAGGAGCCCGGCTCGGTTGGCCGCACGATGATCGGCTGAAGCACCCCGTGCTCGCGAATGCTCGCGGTGAGCTCATCGATCGCCAGCGGCGGCAGTGCGAGACGAGGCTGTTTGGTGTTCACCGAGACGCGGTCAACGGCGATCTGTCGCACTGAGCGATCACCCTGGGCACCCTCGGGCGGGAGGAGTGAAAGAATGGAGTCGTTGAGCTCCTGACCGCTGCCCCCTGAATCGCCCGTTGGCTGCTTCCCCTTCGGCATGCTGCCTCCTCAGTTCGCTTCGTGCGCCTTGCGGCCCACCGTTTCGCCGCATCGTACCGCGCGAGGGGTGTGGGAGAATCGTGCGAAGCGAAGTGCCCGTGGCGGGGCAGTAGGGAGGTGAGCGTGGGTAAGGAGCAGGGGCGCGACGTCGCGCGCGACACCACCGCCTCTGGCGCACCCCTCGAAACGAACTACGGTCCTAACTCGACGCGCGACGCTGCCGCCGAGATCGGCGGCGCTGGCGCCTTCCCCTACACGCGCGGTGTGCAGGAGACGATGTATCGCGGACGTCTCTGGACGATGCGCCAGTACGCCGGCTTCTCAACGGCACGCGAATCCAACGAGCGCTACCGCTACCTGCTGGAGCAGGGTCAAACCGGTCTCTCGGTTGCCTTCGACCTGCCAACGCAGATGGGCTACGACTCCGACGCGCCAGAGGCGGAGGGTGAGGTCGGCCGCGTCGGTGTCGCCATTGACTCGATTGCCGACATGGAGACGCTCTTCCAAGGAATCCCGCTCGACAAGGTTTCGACCTCGATGACGATCAACTCCACGGCGCCGATCCTGCTCGCGCTCTATGTGGCAGTTGCTGAGCGCCAAGGGGTCTCACGCGCCGAGCTCTCGGGTACGACGCAGAACGATCTCCTCAAGGAGTACATCGCTCGCGGCACCTACATCTTTCCGCCCGAGCCATCGCTGCGCCTGATCACCGACGTCTTTGAGTGGTGCGCCACCGAGCTGCCGAAGTGGAACACGATCAGCATCTCGGGCTATCACATGCGCGAAGCGGGAGCGACCGCCGCGCAAGAGCTCGCCTTCACCTTCGCTGACGCGATCGCCTACGTTGATGCAGCGGTTGCACGCGGCCTCGAGGTCGACGCCATCGCGCCGCGCCTCTCCTTCTTCTTCGCTGCATGGACCGACATCCTCGAAGAGGTGGCGAAGTTCCGCGCCGCGCGCCGCATCTGGGCGCGCATCATGCGCGATCGCTACGGCGCGAAGAGCGAGAAGTCGCTCCTCTGCCGCTTCCATGTGCAGACCGCCGGCTCCACCCTGACCGCGCAGTCCATCGACAACAATGTCGTGCGCGCCGCATATCAGGCGCTCGCTGCAGTGTTGGGTGGCGCGCAGAGCCTGCACGTCAACGGAAAAGATGAGGCGCTTGCACTTCCAACGGAGGCTTCGGCACGTCTCGCGCTGCGCACGCAGCAGGTACTCGCCCATGAGGCCGGCGTTGCAGGCACGGTGGATCCGCTCGGTGGTAGCTACGCCGTGGAGGCGCTCACCGATCAGGTGGAGCGCGACGCTCTCGCCCTCATCGCCGAGGTTGATCGGCTCGGCGGCATGGTCGCCGCCGTTGCAGCGGGATTCCCGCAGCGCGCCATTCAAGACTCGGCGTACGCCTATCAGCGCGAGGTGGAGAGTGGCGAGCGCGTGATCGTTGGCGTCAACCGATTCGTCGACGAAGAGGTCGAGACTCCAGCGATTGCCCGCATTGACCCGGCACGCGAGCGCGAACAGGTTGCTGAGCTGCAGGTGTTCCGAGCTGGGCGTGATGATGCGGCGGCGACCGCTGCCATCGCCGAGGTAATCTCGACAGCGAAGGGGAGCGCCAACATGATGCCGCCGATCCTGGCCGCCGTGAAGGTGGGCTGCACCGTTGGCGAGATCAGCGCCGCACTCCGCAGCGTGTGGGGCGAGCATCGCGAGGCGTTGGTCTTATGAGCCTCCCCGTGCGCGGTCGCATTCACCACGTCGCCTCCGTCGTTCGCGACATTGATGCATCGATTGACTTTCACACGCGCGTGCTTGGCTTGGCACTCGAGCAGGTTGCCGAGGTGCCGTCACAAGAGGTGCGTATCGCCTTCCTCACCGCTGGTGACTCCAAGATCGAACTCGTCTCGCCAACAAATGAGACGAGTGGCGTTGCGCGATTCCTTGAGTCGAAGGGGGAGGGGTTTCATCACCTCTGCCTAGAAGTCCCCGACATCGCTGCCGAGCTCACCGCGCTCGCCGCGGCGGGTGTGCAGCTGATCAATACAGAGGCGGTTGCTGGCGTTGAAGGGCCGGTGGCCTTCTTGCATCCGAAGAGCTGCAACGGTGTGTTGATTGAGTTGATCGAAGCGCCTGGCGGTCCTGCGTGGAACCGCCTTGGGTTCGGCGCTCCAGGGGAGTTGCGGATTCGCTAGCGCTTAGCGCTTCGTGTAGCCGGCCTCAATCAATAGGCGCGGAAGTTCGGTCGGCGAGGCGGCCACCTTGAATCCGGCGGCCTCGAGTGCAGCGATCTTGTCGATCGCTCGGCCCGAAGCGCCAGAGACGATCGCCCCTGCGTGACCCATGCGACGACCCTCAGGTGCGGCGCGCCCAGCGATGAAGGCAACACGTGGCAGGTGCTTCAAATGCTCGCCGGCCCATGCGGCGGCCTCCTCTTCAGCCGATCCGCCGATCTCACCGATGAGCACGAGTGCACGCGTCGCAGGGTCTGCGGCGAAGAGTTCGAGTGCATCGCGGAAGGTGGTGCCGATGATTGGATCGCCGCCGATGCCGAGGCAGGTGGACTGACCGATGCCAGCATCGGTCATGGACTGCACCGCCTCGTAGGTCAACGTTCCGGAGCGGCTCACCACACCAACGTCACCGGGAAGGTGAATGGAGGCGGGGATGATGCCGATCTTTGCACCGAGGCCGTTCACGCCCGGCGTCGTTGCGCCTGGGCAGTTCGGTCCGATCAGTCGCGCGCCGTACTGCTGCACCACTGCGAGGGCGCCAACCATGTCATGGACGGGGATCCCTTCGGTGATGCAGAAGATGGTCTTGATGCCAGATGCAGCCGCTTCGGCGATGGCGTCTGCGGCGCCCGCTGCAGGGACAAAGATGCAGCTCGTGTTCGCTCCGGTCTTCTCGACCGCTTCACGAACGGTGTCAAAGACGGGTACGGTGCCGTCGAGCCCGAGCTCGCCGCCGCGACCAGGTGTGACGCCCGCAACGATCTTGGTGCCATAGGCGGCCATCTGGCCGGCGTGGAAGCCACCTTCACGTCCGGTGAGACCTTGCACCACGAGTCGCGTGTGCTGATCAACGAGAATGCTCACTTGCCGCCTCCCGCTGCAGCGAGTGCTACAGCCTTCTCGGCCGCCTCGTCGAGGCTCGCCGCCGTTTCAAATCCACCTTCGCGTAGGAGTACGGCGGCCTCTGCTGCATTCGTACCAACGATGCGCACGACCATCGGCACGATGCGCTCCTGTTGCGCACGCGCCTCAATGAGTCCCTTGGCGACCTCGTCGCCGCGCGTAATGCCACCGAAGATGTTGACGAGGATCGCCTTCACTCCAGCATCGGCAAGGATGATGCGCATTGCGGCCGCAACCTTATCGGCGCGCGCGCCGCCACCAATGTCGAGGAAGTTGGCGGGCGTACCTCCGGCGCGCGTCACGAGGTCTAGCGTGGTCATGGCGAGACCGGCGCCGTTCACCATGCAGCCGATGCTCCCGTCGAGTCGGATGTAGGAGATTCCCTGCTCGCGCGCCTCGCGGTCGATCGGATCCTCGCTGTCGGCATCGCGCCACGCGGCAAGGTCTGGGTGCCGATCAAGCGCTGAATCATCGAAGGTCACCTTGGCATCGAGGCAGATCAGTCGTTCGCCACCCGGAAGCTCTGGCGCTGGAACCACAGCAAGTGGATTGACCTCGACAAGATCGGCGTCGCTCTCGCGTGCGATCTTCACGAGTCCAGCGGCAATCACGCAGAACTGCTTCAGTAGTTCACCGCGCAGTCCAATGCCGAAGCCGAGTCGGCGCGCCTGGAAGGGGAGTAGGCCACCGTGTGGGTGCGCGACTTCGCGAACGATTGCATTCGGATCCTTGGCGGCGACCTCTTCAATCTCCATGCCGCCGGCGGCGGATGCCATGACGAGCACGCCACGTGTGGTGCGGTCAATCAGTGCAGCGAGATAGATCTCGCGGATGATCGTGGAGGCTGGCGCAACGAGCACGCGTCGCACCGGAAGATCTTTAATGGTGAGAGCGAGAATTGCTGCGGCGGTTGTCTCGGCCTCCGCCGCGCTCGCGGCGAGCTTGACTCCGCCCGCCTTCCCCCGCCCGCCGACCAGGACCTGCGCCTTAATGACGACTTGGGGCACCCCAGAGGCGAAGAGGCGTTCGGCGATGGCACGGGCGCCCGCGGCGGTGGTGGCAACGTCGGCATCGGGGACGGGGAGACCGGCGCGCGCCAGGAGCTCTCGCGCCTCTGCCTCGTGGATCTTCACCCTTGCCTCCTACCGCTCTCTCGTGGCTAACTCTGCGCAGCATACGCGTGCACGGGCTAGGCGTCGCGGGTACGATGCACCCCAGAGCAGGGGTGACCCCACCCCGAGAGAGTGGAGCGCAGAGGAGGCGGCATGGCTCGCGGATCAACGCTCCCGGCTCCACGTCGCGGAATCCGCGGGGCGATCGCCTACCGCGGCGGCGAGGGGATGGTCGCGTGGGCCTTCCACCGCATCTCGGGGATCGCTGTCTCAGCCTTCCTGGTAGCTCATGTTGTCAGCATCTTCATGGTCGGGGCAAACCCTGAGTTCTACGATTACATCCACCTCTTCTACGCGAGCGTCCCAGGCAAGGTGGCTGAGGTTCTTCTCGGTGCCGCCCTCCTGTATCACGCGCTCAACGGAACGCGCATCGTGGTGATGGATCTCTGGCCTGCGCTCACGGCGTATCACCGCCAACTCTGGCGCATCGTCTGGATCACCTTCTTCACCCTCGGTCTCCCTGGTGCCTACATCATCTTGAGTCGAATCTGGGAGACCGCGAAGTGAGCGGCGTACCGCGCGCACGACAGCCACGTCCGAAGGGGCGGGGGCGTGAGCTCACCTACTGGCTGCTGACCCGCTACACGGCACTGGCGCTCTTTGTGCTCGCCCTCGCGCACTATACGATGACGCACTTTGTCTACGATTCGAGCGAGCAAACGGCAGAGTGGATCAAGCAGGTTCGCTGGAACTCGCTTGCCGTGCGATTCGTCGATTGGTCGATGCTCGTCATCGTGATGCTGCACAGCTCTCTTGGCATGCGCACCGTCGTGCAGGACTACTTCAAGGGGCGCGCGCAATCGATTGTTCTCGGCCTCCTCTACACCCTGACCGCCGTGCTTGTGGCTCTCGGTAGCCACGTCATCATTACGTTGCCACTGAAGTGAGCGCAGGTCTTCGCGCCGACACGACGCACATCGATGTTGACGCCATTGTCGTTGGCGCCGGTGGCGCCGGGCTCTGGGCAGCGCTTGAGCTTGCACGCGAAGGGATCCCTACTGCGGTACTGACAAAGCTCTACCCAACGCGATCGCACACGGGTGCGGCACAGGGCGGCGTCTGCGCAGCCCTCGGCAACGTGGAAGAGGATCACTGGGAGTGGCACATGTTCGACACCATCAAGGGTGGCGACTATCTCGCCGACCAGGATGCGGCCGAAGTGCTTGCACGCGAGGCGATCCCCGCCGTGATCGAACTGGAGCGCATGGGGCTCCCATTCAATCGCACACCAGACGGCAAGATTGACCAGCGCCGCTTCGGTGGGCATACGCGCAACTACGGCGAAGGGCCTGTGCGCCGCAGCTGCTACGCCGCAGATCGCACCGGCCACATGATTCTGCAAACGCTCTATCAGCAGTGCATCAAGGCGGGCGTCAAGTTCTACGACGAGTACCACGTCGTTGATCTCGTCTTCGAAGGTGGTGAGGCGAACGAGGGCGGTCGCTGCTCCGGCGTCGTTGGCTACAAGATCTCTGACGGCACGATGCATGTACTGCGCGCCAAGGCGGTCTTGCTCGCTACTGGCGGCTACGGCCGCGCCTGGCGCGTCACATCGAATGCACACTCGCTCACCGGAGACGGCATGGCCCTTGCTTGGCGACACGGTGTGCCGCTGCAAGACATGGAGTTCTATCAGTTCCACCCAACCGGCATCGTTGGTATCGGCATCCTCCTGAGTGAGGCGGCGCGCGGCGAGGGCGGCTACCTGCTGAACAACGACGGGAAGCGCTTCATGGAGACGTACGCGCCGAAGCTGATGGAGCTGGCACCACGCGACATGATCTCGCGCGCCATCTATCAAGAGGTTCGTGAGGGCCGCGGCATCGGCGGCAAGGACTTCATCCATCTCGACGTACGTCACCTCGGCCGAAAGGTCATTGAAGAGAAGTTGCCTGACATCACCGACTTCGCGCGCGTCTATCAAGGTGTGGAGCCGATCAGTGAGCCTGTACCTGTGCAGCCAACGGCGCACTACGCCATGGGCGGCGTGCCAACCAACCTTGAGACTGAGGTGCTTGCCGATGCGCGCGGCAACGTCGTTCCAGGACTCTTTGCGGCGGGCGAAGTTG
>JBIIGQ010000017.1:0-12579 GCA_044236365.1 Candidatus Limnocylindrus sp.
TCTTATCGGCACTATATGGAGAGCGACCGGCGAGGAGGCGCCCGAGGATGACGAAGAAGGCGTCAATGATGGGGAGTCCCAGGATGAGGAGGGCGGCAACGACCTTGGCGGTGCCGAGGAGGGAGAGGACCGCGAGGGCGTAGGCGACCGCCAGAACCCCGCTCGTTCCCATATAGATAGAGGCGGGATAGAAGTTGTGCCGCAGGAAGCCGGCGAGTGCGCCCGCCAAGGTGAAACAGAGGGCGGCGAGCAGGGGGGTGGCCGGGAGGGCGATGACCCCAAGAGTGACGGCAGCGATCAGGGCAATCCCGCCCGAGAGGCCATCGAGTCCATCAATGAAGTTCATGGCGTTCTGCATGCCAAGGACCCAGAAGAGGGTGAGGGCGAGTCCAATGGCATCAGGGATGAGTAGGTCGCCCGCGCCGAAGGGGTTCGACAGGACCGCGATCCGAACGCCGAACGCGATCGGCACCGCCGAAATCACCAGCTGGCCAACGAGCTGCCACCGTGCTCGTAGATCGAAGCGATCGTCGGCGAGGCCGATGATGCCAGCGAGTAGGACGCCGAGCAGCAGTGCGGCGATGCCAGAGGTTGGAAGTGGCGTGCCGCCAGTCAGGCCGAGTGGTGCCGCAAGGATCGTCACCGTCGCGCCGACCAGGAAGAAGGAGAGCGCCACGGCAAAGCCGCCAGCGCGCGGCATCAGTGTTGTGTTGATGCGTCGCTCATTTGGCACGTCGGCAAGATTGAACGCTACGGCAACACGGCGCACGAACTGTGTGCCGACGAGAGCAACGACTGCCGCCAGTGCAGCGATGGAGAGATAGAGCGGAGCGTTCTCCATTAGCTCTCGCGTGCCGCTAGCTCCGCAGCATCGTTGCCAGGCACTGGGAACTGTTGTGCAACCTTCACCACCTCACGACGAATCTGCTCGAGCTTCGTCGCATCTTCGCGTGCGGCAATCGCCTCAACAGACCACTGTGCGATCTGCTCCATCTCGGCGAGGCCCATGCCGCGCGTCGTTGCTGCTGGTGTTCCGTAGCGAACACCGCTCGTCACCATGGGTGAGCGCGTCTCGCCTGGGATGCTGTTCTTGTTAATCGTCACGCCGACCGCTTCAAGTGCGGCGGTTGCCTCCTTGCCCGTCACACCAAGCGGCGTGACGTCACAAAGGATCAGGTGGTTGTCAGTACCGCCGGTGATCACACCGAATCCGCGTGCGGCGAGCGCTGCGGCAAGAGCCTTGGCGTTCTCGAGCGTCCGCTGCATATACGCACGGAATTCAGGCTGCAACGCCAACTTGTAGGCGACCGCCTTTGCGGCGATCACGTGCATCAGTGGCCCGCCCTGGTTGCCAGGGAAGACCGCCTTGTCGATTGCAGCCGCCTCATCGGCGCGCGCAAAGATCATGCCGCCGCGCGGTCCGCGCAGCGTCTTGTGTGTTGTGGTGGTGACGTAATCCGCATGTGGGAATGGGCTCGGGTGCAGCCCTGCCGCCACAACTCCTGAGATGTGTGCCATGTCGACCATCAGCTTTGCGCCCGCTGCGTGCGCAATGGCCGCAAACTTTTCGAAGTCAAGCGAACGCGGGTACGCCGATGCGCCAGCGATGACGACTTTTGGCTTCGTCTCATCAACGGCGCGCTGCACTGCGTCCCAATCCACCAGACCATCTTCGGCACGAACGCCGTAGAAGGTTGGCTTAAACCACTTTCCGGAGATGTTGACGGATGCACCGTGCGAGAGGTGTCCGCCCTGGTCGAGGCTCATGGCAACGAATGAGTCACCTGGCGACATCGCGGCAGTGAAGGTTGCGATGTTGGCAGAGGCACCGGAGTGCGGCTGCACGTTGACATGCTCACTGCCAACAAAGAGTTGTAGTGCGCGGTTTCGTGCAAGGTTCTCGGCTTCGTCTACGAATTCACACCCGGCGTAGTAGCGCTTTCCTGGGAGACCTTCAGCATACTTGTTGGTAAGGATTGAGCCCTGCGCTTCGCGCACCGCCGCATAGGTGTAATTCTCAGAGGCGATCAACTCGATGTGATCGCGCTGACGTACCGCCTCTTTTACGAAGATGGCATCGAGCTCAGGGTCAACCTCACGAAGGCTCAGGTTCATCAACGGATCGTGTGCGGCGTCGCTCATGGTCCCCTCCCTCTCCTCTGCCCCACGACGGGTGCGTGGCCCCTATTCTCCCGCTGATCCGAGGATCAGGCGCTCAATCATGCGCGCTGCACCATCATCTTCACAACGGGGTGCCTCATATTGCGCCACGGCACGCACGGGGCCGGGTGCCCCAGCCATCGCCACCCCATGCCCAGCGACATCGAGCATCTCTAGGTCGTTGTACTGGTCGCCAATAGCCATCACCTGGCCGAGGGGGATCTTCAGGCGGCGGGCGAGCCAGCGCAACGCCGCCCCTTTATTGACCCCAGGGGCGGTGAACTCTAGGTATTCGGGGTGGCTAATGGTCACATCAAGCTCCCCAGCGAAGGTGGCCCTCGCCCGATCAAGCACCCCGTCGACATGGCCCTCGGGGGCGTGGGCGACCACTTTCGAGAGGTAGAGGCGGCGCTCGGCGAGGTAGGTGACAAGGTCTGGCACCGTGCCGAGACGCTTCCGAGCCTCCCCTTGCAGCCAGGTCTCGTACTGGCGCACATGCGGATCACGCACATCAAGGCGGTAGTCATCACGAATCACCGCGTGCCCCCAGAGGTTGTTCTCGCGGCACCAGGCGACCGCCTTCGCCCCAAGGTAACCAGGGAGGGGGAAGTGCCGGATCAGGCGCCCGGAGCCAACCTCGCCTCTCGCCGGAATCTCGCGCGCGATTGCCCCCTGCATGCCAATGAGCGGGCCATCGAGACCAATCTGATGCGCGTACTCAATGAGTGATGGCACGTTTCGCCCCGATGAGATGGTGGCGATCACCCCTTTTGCACGCGCTGCGCGAATCGCATCAACAGTTCGCTCAGCGATAACGCCACCGTGTGGCAGCAGCGTGCCATCAAGATCCATGACAAGCAGTCGGATTGGGAGCGTTGGCTGCACAGTCATACGCGTTACCCGCTGCGACGGATTTCGGCCATGCGATCGCGACCCGAGAGGTCGCCGCGAATCGCGACGCGCCAACCGATACCGAGACCGTCGGCGATACGCGCAACGTCGTCACCTTGGCCGTCGCCAAACTCTAGGAGTGCAGCGCCGCCCGGGCGCAGCAGTCGCGGCAGCTCGGCGATGAGTCGGCGAATCAGCTCTAGGCCGTCACCGCCACCGTCGAGCGCAAGGCGAGGCTCTGCGGCAATGCTGAGGCGCGCCAAATCGCGCGGCGCAAGATCGCGAATGCTTGCGTCTCTCGTCGCCTCGTCAACCTCCGCAGTCGGCACATACGGCAGGTTCGCAATCAAAAGATCAAGGTGTGCTGGATCACCTGGCGCACGCGCCGCAAGAAGCGGTTCAGCGAGATCGCCATGCATGAAGGTGATGCGCGATGCAACGCCACAACGCAACGCATTCGCGCGCGCCACCATCAGCGCTTCACCAGAGATGTCGGTTGCAATAAGACGCAGCGGCACTGGTGACTCATCGGCGAGGGCGACGGCAAGCGCGCCGCTCCCGGTGCCGATCTCAGCGGCGTTCAGTGGGTGCGGTGCACGGCCGAGTGCGCGATCGGCGGCAACACGGTCGGCAAGAAATGCGAGCGCGGTTTCAATGATGAGCTCGCTCTCTGGACGCGGATCAAGCACATCGGGGGTGACGAGCAACTCGAGCCTGCGGAAGCCGCGACGTCCAGTGAGGTGACTGATCGGTCGACCCGCTGCGCGCTCCTGCACGAGTGCGGCGAGTGCTGCGGGTGCATCACCCGCCGAGAGTGCGCTGCGTGCAATGCGCAACGCATCGGCGAGTTGTGGGTGTCGATCGCTCAGTGGCTCTGGCTCCGGCAGCTCAATGAGCGCTGGGAGCGGAAGTGGGAAGCCTGCAGCAACAGCGGTGCGCAGCGTGGTGACGCGCGTGCCGAGCATTGCTGCAAGGAGCGTTTCGGCATCGAGGCGAGGTGTTGGGCTCCCCGCCGACTCAAGGTGCGCTGCTGCTTCGCGTAGCAGCGTGGGTCCGTCGGCCTCGCGCTCTACGAGTGGTCGACTAGCAACCGGCTCCTCGCTCATCACTCCGCCAGTCGCGCAGCCTGCTCAGCAGCGGCGAGTGCTTCATGGAATGGCGCAAAGTCACCACCGAGAATGCCCGGCACATCGAATTTGTCGAAACCGATGCGGTGATCGGTGACACGATTCTGCGGTCCGTTATAGGTACGGATCTTCTCGCTGCGATCACCGCTGCCAATCAACGCCTTGCGCGCCTTTGAGTCGGCGGCGCGCTTGCGCTCCTCTTCAGCGGCAATGATGCGGCTGCGCAGAATTGCCATCCCCTTCTCTTTGTTGCGCAGCTGGCTGCGCTCGTCTTGCATCTCCACAACGATGCCGCTCGGGATGTGGGTGATGCGCACGGCGGAGTCGGTGGTGTTCACCCCTTGTCCGCCGTTCCCGGATGCGCGCTTCACGTCGATGCGAATATCGGTTTCTGGAATCACAAGGTCAACAGCGGTCACCACTGGAAGCACCACCACCGTGGCGGTGCTGGTGTGAATGCGTCCAGCGGATTCGGTTGCGGGGACGCGCTGAATCCGATGCACACCAGCTTCCCACTTGAGCGCGGCCCATGCGCCATCGCCAGAGACTTCCATGACGCCTTCGCGAATTCCGCCAACGCCCGTTTCGCTAATCGCATCCACTTCGCTCTTCCACCCTTGTCGTTCGGCGTAGCGCAGGTAGGCCCGGAAGAGTTCGCCCGCAAAGATCCCCGCCTCGTCGCCGCCCGCACCAGGGCGCACTTCGATCAGCAGGTCTCGACCGTCGTTCGGGTCGGGCTCAAGCAGTAGGCCTGGGAGTCGCTCCAGAATGTCGCGCTCAATCGCCTCAGCCTCGGCGCGGTCGGTAGCGGCAAGTTCGCGCATCTCCGCATCTGCCCCTGGATCAGCTTCGAGGGAGCGTGAATCGGTCACCCGCAGGCGAGCGGCCGCGAGCGCCTCGCCCGCCTCAGCAAGCGGTGCGGTGCGCGACAGTTCACGTCCAATGCGAGCAAGCGCAGTGTGATCGGCGAGCACCTCGGGGAGCGTCAGCTGTGCCTCAAGTTCGGCGCGCGCCTTGAGCGCCGCCGCGAGTCGCGCGTTGAGCTGTGCGACATCAGCCATCAGCGCACCTTCAGTGACTGCAGTGCACGGGAGGTTGGTCGCTCGGAGCCGCTCGGCACCACGCCACCCTCTGCTTCAATCGCCGCCGTAAGTGCAACGATCGCAATGTCGTGCATGCCGTCATCAGGCTTTCGTGTGGTGATGCGCTGCACCGCAATCCCCGGTGCGGCCAACATCTGCGCAATCACGTTTGTTCGATAGCGACCGAGGAGGCGCAGAACCTCATATGCGAGACCGGCAACAATCGGGATACCAGCGATGCGACTGATTACCGTTGGAATCGGATCGAGTCGGCCGACCAACGAGAAGGAGACGATGCTGACAAGAATCACCACAACGAGGAACTCGGTGCCGCAACGTGGATGAGCAGTTGGCCAGCGCGCGAGGGCACTGCGCGTGAGTGGATCACCATTCTCGAGCGCGTGAATCGCGCGGTGCTCTGCGCCGTGATAGCGATAGGTTCGATCAACATCGCTGCTGCGGCCCACTGCTGCCAAATAGCCAAGCAGAATTCCTACTTGCAAGAGTCCATCAATCGCTCGCTCAAGGAGCAGGTCGGTTGATCCAAGCGCGTGCACAGCTGCCGCCGCGGCAATAGCCGGAAGCACATTGAAGATCACCACTGCAATAAGAATGGTGACTGCAAATGTGGCAATGGTTGCGCCGGTGCTGCTACTGGATTGCGTCTCATCACCAGCAGAGACATCGGCACTGCGGAGCAACCAACGACTGCCGAGTGCGAGCGTCTCCCACAACACGACGGCACCGCGAAGCACAGGGATCCGCGTCAGCCGACGTCGAATAGGTCCTGTTGCGATTGGTTCACTCGTCACCGCGATGCCACCGTCAGCGGTGCGCAGGGCCACACCGATGTGTGATGGTCCGCGCATGAGTACGCCGTCGATCAGCGCCTGGCCGCCATATGCGGCGCCGCTTGTTGGGCGCGCGCTCAGAGAGAGGGCGTGTAGCGCGTGTGAAACCTCTGCAAAGCGATCCTGCGCGATTCGCGCAGCGACGCCGAGTCGGCGCCGCATGAAGATCAGCGCGAGCGACCGAGGCGCTTCTGGAAGCGCTCGACCTGACCGGCCGTGTCGAGAATCAGCTGCTTCCCCGTAAAGAACGGATGACAGTTCGAGCAGACTTCCGTCTTGAGCTCGCTGGTTCGCGTCGAGCCGATCGAGAACTTCGTGCTGCATGCGAGGCACGTAATTTCGATGGTGTTGTACTTGGGATGAATCTCTGGCTTCATCAGCGACTCTCTAGGCGTCTGGTGAAGCGACAACGTTGACGCGCTTCTTCGTGCGCGACGCGTGGTCGAACTTCACCGTGCCGGTGACGGTTGCATAGATGGTGTAGTCGCTGCCGAGGCCAACACCGCGCCCTGCGGCGAAGGTGGTGCCGTGCTGTCGCACGATGATGCCGCCGGCGTTGATCTTCTGGCCGTCGCCGACCTTCACGCCGAGGCGCTGACCAGCGCTATCGCGTCCGTTGCGAACACTTCCGCCTGCCTTTTTGTGTGCCATGGGGGTCTCCTTCTCTCAGCGTTCGCTGCGTTATTCGGCGTCGGCGGCCGACGTGTCGGCGCTCTTCGCTGCTGGCTTTGCGGTTGCTGGCTTCTTTGCAGCAGGCTTCTTTGCAGCCTTCGCTTCGGCTGGCGCGCCAACCTTCAACGTTGCAGCGACTGCGGCGTCAGCCTTCGCCTTATCGGCGGCAACTGCAGCGGCGGCGACCTGCGCCTTGGCGCGATCTGCAGCACCGGCTTCGTAGAGCGCCTTCGCGCTCGTGCCGTTCACGGCAACTTCGGTGACCTTAATGAGGTGAAGTTCCTGGCGGTGCCCCTTGGTGATGCGGCTACGCGCCTTTGGTCGGTACTTGAAGCTGATCGTCTTTGGTCCGCGCTCCTGGCCGAGCACCGTTGCGGTGACCTTCGCGCCAGCAACAACTGGAGTACCAACTTCGGTGGTGGAGTCGGTGCGCACAAGAAGGACGCGGTCGAACGAGATCTCGCTCCCTGGGGTAGCGCCGGTCAACTCGACGTGCAACTCGCTGCCGAGCTCCACTCGATACTGCTTTCCGCCGGTCTCGATGACTGCGTACATGGTTCCCCTGTCCTTACTGTCTGTGCGCCGTACAGGCGGCGCCTGCTGGGCGGTCGCGTGCTGACGGACGGGTCAGTCGCGGGAGGGGAAGTCTACGATCAGGGCTCTCCCGCGTCAACCACGCTCTATTGTTACATGAGCGGGGATGAGCCCCCGTCATGCACCCGGTGGCTCTGCACCAGGGCGAGGCCGAAGGCGAGCGAGACGGCAGAGGCGCCGCCGTAGCTCACAAATGGCAGCGTGATCCCTGTAATTGGGGCAACGCCGAGGTTCATTCCAATATTCACAAAGGTTTGGAAGAGGATCACGGTGGCCATTCCGCCAGCAAAGATCACCCCGAACTCATCGGTCGAGGTCCAGGCGTGCCATACCAGGCGCCCGACGAGGATAGCGAGCAGGAGGATCACAAAGAGGCCCCCCATCGCACCAAATGCGCGGACGAGGGCCGCAAAGACAAAGTCGCTCTCTTGTACGGGGAGCGGGGTCAAGATGGAGGTGCCATCGGCCCCTGCGCCAAAGAGGCCACCTCCCCGGATCGCGTCGAGTGAGCGCAGGAGCTGGTATTTGGGCCCGGCGGGGTCTGCGTTCGGGTCGATGAAGGCGAGGAGTCGCTCCTTCTGGTAATCCGCCAGCACTACGACCCACGCCAGCGCGCCGCCGGCGGCGACCAGGCTAGCGAGGGCTGCGACCCAGCGCGTCGCAACGCCCGCTAGATAGAGGGCGCCAAAGAGCGCCGCGACGAGGACCAGCGCCGTGCCGAGGTCGGGCTGTGCCACGACAAGTAGGAATGGGGGCACAACGATTGCGCCTGCCAGCACCAGGTCCTGCGGCCCACCTCCGACCCGGTCGGCCCGTGTCAGTGCCGTTGAGATCGCCACGAGTGTCAGGATCTTGCTGAGCTCGCTGGACTGAATGGCGAGACCGAAAATTGCGATCGCTCGATTGTTGCCGCCAGAGTCAACGCCGTAGACCAGCGTAATGATCAGCAGCAGAATGTTTGCCGCGTAAAGTGGCCAGGCAAAGGTGCGCACCCAGCGCCAGTTCACAAGTGTTGTGACGGTGTAGACAGCAGCGGAGAGCGCCACCCAGGTCAACGAACGCACAAAGAGTGAGCTCGGGGTGAGCAACTCTTGGCCATAGCTCCGTGCGTTAAGCCAGGCCATGCCGACTCCAGTGAGTGCGAGGAGGCCGACCGCCGCCACAGCAATCCAGTCCACACGACGAAGGGCGGAGCCGAGCGGTGAGTCGAGCCTATTCACCGAAGAAGTTCCCGCGCGCCAAGAGCCCCGGGGTGCGGTAGTCCCGCTTCAAATCAAACTGCAGTTGTAGGTAGTACTTCGTCACCTCTTTCGCCGCATTCCCCGCAGTGTTTGTTCCATGCATGAAAACGACGTAGGCAAATTCGGAATCGTCTTTCGACCAGTCGTTAGTGGGGGCGACAAATCCGCCCATCCAGTTGTGATACGGCAATCGGCCAAGATAGTCACGAACGCCGTACTCCGCAGTACCGCTCTTTGCCGAAACGAAGAGTGGCATACGCGAGATCCCTTGTGATGGCCCGGGGTTCAGTGCCATCTTGCGCCCAGCAAGGCGCATCTCGCGATAGGTCGACTCCTTCATTCCCACTTCACCGTTAACCACCGGTGTAATTGGCGTGATGCTGCCATCTGCATGTGTGATGCTCAACACGACGTGCGGCCGCCATAACGTTCCGCTGTTTGCAAGTGCGGAAAACGAGTTGAGCACTTGGATCGGTGTCACCAAGTCATACCCCTGGCCTTGTGCTGATTGCAACACCTCAGCGTTGTAGAGTCCGCGATTAATGGTGGAGCGCGCCCATGTTTGGTCGGGGACAAGGCCTGAGATCTCGCTCGGCAGATCAATGCCAGTTGGTGCACCGAAGCCCCACTGGCGACCACATGTTGCGAGTCGATCGATCCTAAGGAGTCGTGCGAGTTGGAACGTCACAACATTGGAGCTCCACGAATACGCATCGGATGGCGTTAGAGTGCGGCCGAATCCCGCACGATTCCACTCATAGAGCCTTTCGCCGTCTACTTCAAGAAACGCCGTCGATTGGAATCGCGTTGACGGCGTAGCCAGGCTGAAGTCCAACGCACAGGAGAATGTGACGAGCTTGTATGTACTTCCTGGGGCGAAGTGCGAGCCAACCGCGTGGTTCAGCAGTGGTGAGTACTTATTCGCAAGATACTTCTGATACTTGGCGTTGCTGATCCCTGCCGAAAAATCGTTGTTGTCATAGGCGGGGAGTGACGCCAGCGCAATGATCTCACCGTTCTGTGGGTTCATTGATGCAACCACGCCCTCTTGCGTACGCGCACTCTTGAGCCCCCACTCCAGTGCGGTTGTTGCGCGTTGCTGTGCCTCAATGTCAATGGTGAGGGTTAGTGACGCTCCATTAACTGGTGGCTTCGTCACGCCAAGGATGCGCACCAGTCGACCCTTTGCATCAACCTCAACCTGGCGAATTCCTGGCGTGCCACGCAGAGCCTCTTCATAGCTCGCCTCTACGCCTGCGCGCCCAATGAAATCAACGACGGTGTATCCGGCTGGTGCAAGTGTGCTCGCCTCAACACCATCAATTCGGCCGACGTATCCAACGATGTGACTAATCAGCGTTCCATACGGGTAGACGCGTCGGGATTCAACGATCGTTTCAACACCAGGCAAACTGGCGTGCTCTTCATTAATCAACCGTGCTGCGCGCTCGTTGACGTTGTTTGCAATACGAATCGGTTCCCATAACGAGCCGGTGCTGCGGTCGAGCAGCGTGATGATGCGCACCGGATCCATGTTGAGAATCTCTCCAAGGGTTTTTACCACCTGTGCGCGAATGGTGAGTGAAAGATCTCCGGGTCGAATTTGTACTGCGTACACGGCAATGTTTTTTGCAAGGACGCGTCCGCCGCGATCCAGCACTAGGCCTCGCGCTGGTGTGATGATCTCTTCAACGATACGGTGGCCGCGCGCGACTGCAGCTGTTGTGCTTGACGCTGTTGTCGCGCCAAGTTGAATGAGTAGTAAGCGCCCGCCGAGCCCACCGAACGTGAGAAGAACAACGAGTGCGGCGGCAATGAATCGTAGGGGGCGACGTCGACGAACCTCTCGTTCGCTTGCCCCGCCGCCACCTGGATAAACCTGAGGGGTTGTCATGTTATCGTGCTAACCGCGGAGCGTTTGGTCGAACTGGTAGCCCCTGCGTCGACGCTGCCCGAACGCCGCCAGAGCGCCACCAACCAAAAGGTTCACCACAAGCGCGAACGCGTTTTCACCGATGCGACCAGCCCCGCCGCTACTCAGCAGGAGGATCGTGAGGCTGCTCGCGACCAGGCCAAAGAGGAGCGCTGCGAAGCGCTTGGGCAACAGGGCATCCCCAGCACCTCGAATCTGGCTCGCAACCAGCACGCCGGCGATCATTGCAAGGCTGGTTAAGCCGAGTGGACGCAACAACACCGTGTCGATCGTCAAGCCGGCCACGGTGGCAGCTACCAGCACTAGGCTACGCCGCTCCGCTGAGGCTGTAACAATCAGTAGTACGATTGGTAGGTTGATCGCACGTTCCAGGTCAAGCTCGGGCAGCAGCCGCGCCTGGATAAGGGCGGCGAGCACGATTCCGAGCACGTAGCCGATGCGCTTGGTCATACCTTCAGGATACCCCCGCAGCCGCCTTGGCGCACCCCCTCGCCAGGACCCTGGTGTTCCACGTGAAACATGGCCCCCAGAACCCCTCCGTAGCCCCCTCCTGCTACGATAGGAGCGTGAATACCACCACCCAGCACTCTGCCGGATCCCACGCGCCAATCATCGTGTGTGCGAACCAGAAGGGTGGGGTCGGTAAGACCACCACCGTGCTGAATCTCGCCGCTGAGCTCGCTCACTCTGGGCGTCGCGTGCTCGTGGTCGACCTTGATCCCCAGCGAAACCTCACCAGCGGCCTCGGATTCACCCTCCCAGAGGGGGCGCCGACCGCCTACGACCTCCTCGTGGGGCGTCGCCCCGCCGTAGAACTCGCTCAGCCGACCTCAATTCCGAACCTCATGCTTATCCCGGGCTCCGCTGACCTCGCGGGGATCGATGTTGAGCTCGCAACGGGTGATGAGAGTGGCGAGCGCCAGCTTGCAGCGGGCCTCAGGCAGGCTGGAGACGCTGAGGTGATCCTCGTTGACACCCCGCCGTCGCTCGGCCTGGTCACGGTGAGTGCTCTCGCGATCGCTGATGGGGTGCTGGTGCCCGTGCAGTGCGAGTACTACGCCCTTGAGGGGCTCTCGCAGCTCATGGCCACGATCCGCCTCGTGCGTGAGCGCCTCAATCCCGCCCTGCAGGTGAACGGCCTCCTCTTGACCATGCTTGATCCCCGCACGAAACTTGGCAGTGACGTGGTGCGTGAGGTGGAGAGCCACTTTGGTGAGCTGGTCTACAGGGCCCGCGTGCCGCGTTCGGTACGCTTGGCGGAGGCGCCTAGCCACGGAATCGCGATCCGAAGCTACGCACCAGGCACCTCGGGTGCCGAATCGTACGCACAGGCTGCAGCAGAATTCGATGCCCGGGTGTTCAGCGGAACCCCTGTAGGCGCCAGCTAGTAATAAGGGGGGAGCATGGCGAAGAAGACCACCGGGCTCGGACGAGGACTTGGCGCGCTGATCCCGGAGGCGGCAAGTGCCGTGGGTGCCACGCGTGCGGGCGCGCTTGAAATTCCCCTCAGCAAGATCAGACCGAACCCATATCAGCCGCGCACCGAGTTCTCGACCGCTGAGTTGGCACAACTCGCCGAGAGCATCCGTGAGCATGGCGTGCTGCAGCCCGTCGTCGTCGAGGAGGGACCGAACGGATACACGCTGATTGCAGGTGAGCGCCGCTTCCGTGCCTCAAAGCTCGCAGGGAAGAGCACGATTCCCGCCGTCGTGCGTGTTGTTGGCAATCAATCACGCCTTGAGCTTGCGCTCATTGAAAACGTTCAGCGCAGCGACCTATCGCCAATTGAAACAGCGCACGCCTATCGACGTCTCGCCGATGAGTTTGGTTTGACGCAGGAGCAGATTGCCGTCATCGCTGGCAAGGCGCGCACCACCGTCGCAAACACGCTGCGACTGCTCGATCTCTCTACTGATGTGCAGAGCGAGGTTGCCGCAGGGCGACTCAGCGAAGGGCATGCGCGCGCGCTCGTTGGCCTCCCAGAATCAGAGCAGGCGTGGCTTGCGCGCACCTTTGTGCGCGATGCAG
>JBIIGQ010000097.1:0-3313 GCA_044236365.1 Candidatus Limnocylindrus sp.
GCCTCGGCCACACGACGCGGCTCGTCGAGGTCGAGTCCATCGGGGCGGCCGGTCTTTACCGCACAGAAGCCGCAGGCGCGTGTGCAGGTGTCGCCAAGGATCATCACCGTGGCTGTCCCCTGCTCCCAGCACTCGCCAATGTTCGGGCAGCGTGCCTCTTCACAGACGGTGTTCAGGCTCTGCGTGCGCATCAGCGACTGCAGTTCGCGATAGCGTGCGCCGCCTGGTGCCTTGGAGCGAATCCACTCTGGGTGCTTCGAGGCAACAAGGATCTCTTCGGTATGGCTCGGCGCAGCGCCAAGCATTGGCAGCTGTCGCCCGATGAGTGGTGACCCAGCCACTAGAAGTTCACCGAGCGGCCGAGCGAGACGAGTGCCGCCTCGCCGAGCACCTCGCTGAGCGTTGGATGTGGATGCGTGGTGCCGCCAAGCTGTTCGGCGGTGGTGCCGAGTTCGAGCGCCAGGCTCGCCTCGGCGATCAGGTCAGTCACCTTTGGCCCAACCATGTGCACGCCAAGTAGGGCGCCGCTCTCGGCGTGTCGCAGTACCTTGCAAAACCCGTCGCTGTCGCCACCGATGTGCGCCTTGGCAATCGCGGCAAACGGCATCACGCCCGCAACGAATGGCACGCCGTCGCGCTCGAGCTCTTGCGTGGTGGCGCCAACCGAAGCGACCTCGGGGCGGCAGTAGGTGGCGCGTGGCTGCTTCGTGTAGTTCATCTCGTGGATTGGCTGGTCGGCGATCGCATGAGCGGCGATCAGGCCCTCGTGTGCGGCAACGTGCGCCAGCTGCAGCCCGCCGATTACGTCGCCGACGGCGTAGAGGTGCTCCTGCTTAGTGCGCATCTGCGCGTCGACCGTAATGAAGCCGCGCTCAACGGTGGCTGCCGTGTTCTCGAGGCCGATGTTGCCGCTGTTCGGCACACGACCGGCAGCGACGACGAGCAGGTCGGCACTGAGCGCCGTTGCGGTGCCCGTGCCGTCGACTGGCTCAATGCTGAGCGATACGCCATCGGCGCTGCGTACCAGGCTCCCCTCGCTGATGCGGTGTGCGACGTGAATGGCGATGCCCCGCTTGGCGAAGGCGCGCGCGAGCTCTTTCGATGCGTCGCGATCTTCGAGTGGCACGAGGGCGGGCAGCATTTCAACAATGGTGGTCTCTGCGCCAAGGTCGCGGAAGTACGAGGCGAACTCGCAGCCAACGGCGCCGCCGCCAACTACGATCACGCGCTTCGGATGCAGCGCCCCCGTGACGATGTCATCACTGTTCACGACGATCTTGCCGTCGGTCTCAAGGCCTGGAATGCTGCGAACGCTGGAGCCAGTGGCAACGACGATGTCGGTTGCGGTGATGGTGCGCGCTTCGCCGGTTGGTTGGCCGGCCTCGTCGACGAGTGCCGCGTTGACGGTGCCAGTGGCGGTGATGCTGCCGCGAGCGGCGATCAGCTCAACGTTGTTCTTCTTGAAGAGGCTCTTGAGGCCCGCGTGCATCTTGGCCACGATCTTGTCGCGTCTCGCACCGACGACTGCCGTATCGATGCCGGTGGCGGGGGTGATCTGAATGCCGAAGTCGGCGGCTTTACCGATCTTGGCGAGCAGGTCGCCGCTCTCGAGCATCGCCTTGGCGGGGATGCAGCCCCAATGGAGGCAGGTGCCACCCACCTTGGACTGCTCAACGAGCGCCACGCGCTTGCCGAGCTGGGCGGCACGGAAGGCGGCGGCATAGCCACCAGTTCCACCGCCGAGAACGAGGAGGTCGTAGTCGGGCATACGGGAATCCTACGCCGCACTGCTATCCTCCGCCGCCATGGACATTCAACTTGTTCTTGCAGCCACGCTCGGCGCCTATTTGGCAGGCTCTATCCCCTTCGGCCTGATCGTGGCGCGCCTCACCGGGGGTGCCGATCCGCGCTCCGTAGGCTCTGGCCGCACCGGCGGGACGAACGCCCTCCGAGCGCTGGGCCGCCGCCGCGCCGCCGTGGTTTCCGCGGGAGACATTCTCAAGGGGACCCTCCCCGTTCTCGCAGTGCGCAGCCTCGCCGCCTCAAACGGCGATAGTGCTGGCGCATGGTGGGAGGTGGCCGCGGCGCTCTTCGCCGTGATCGGATCCACTCGTTCGGTCTGGGTCGGCTTCAAGGGTGGTCGCGGCATTGCCACTGGATTCGGCACGGCGCTCGCAATTGCCCCCGCCGCGCTCGCCGCCGCTGCCCCGTTCTTCTTCATCCTGATCTGGCGCACGCGGCTCGTCTCGCTCGGATCAATCACCGCCGCAGCGGCGTTCACCCCAATCTTGATTGTCGCCAACGTAATTTCACCGACGGGCCTTGACCCTGCGATCGCCACCTACGCCGTGATTGGACCGGCACTTGTGTGGCTGGCTCACGCCGACAACATCGCACGACTGCGCGACGGCACTGAGCGCACCTTTGATACGGGGATGCTGCAGCGCGACTAGCGAGCTATCGCGAACGGATCAACTGCACCACGATGTAGACCGTTGCCAGCACCAGTACGATCGCGACGATCGGCAGGCTGCGTACCGCTGTACCAATCGGTGGCACCAGCACGCTGAGCTCCTGCAGGATCAGTACTGCTGCTCCCGCGGCGAGTGCCGCCAGCGTTGCGGAGCGAAGCGGGCTTGTTGGCTGGCTCACTGTGCCAGGGTGTCAGCGTCGCGCGGTAGATCAATTGGCGCAACAAGCAGTTCGCCAACGAGTTTCCGTGACGTTTCGCTGAGGAGCGTAATCAGCGGGCGGTGCAGCGTGATAGTCACATCTGCGCCAGGTGCACCGCGCCGTCGGCTCCCCGTCTCAGGATCAAGACCAACCGGCGCCGTGATCGCAAGGCACGGCACGCCAGCGGCGCGTGCGCGAATCACCAAATCAATTCCGGCCTGCGTTGGCACGGGCGGCACGATCGCATCGGTGGAGCCGCCAAGAGCTTCGATGACGAGTGCAACATCTTCAATCCCCGCGCGGAAGTGCGCCGCCTCACGCATATCTGGCACGCGGAAGCGTCGCGCGCTTGTCAGTGACTCGAGGCGATCCCAGGCGGCCGAGGCTGCAGCATGCTCTGGTCGCGCGCGGGTGCCGCAGAGCGCCACCACAATCGGCGTACCAGCTGCGGCAATGCGCAGTCCCGCCTCAAGCGCGAGCGCCGACTCGGCGCCAGAACCGGCAAGGATGAATACAGGTGCGCCAGAGGCGGCGGCACCGGATGCGATACGACCCTTTGCAAGTGCCTGCCCAAGTTCTGCGATCGCGTCGCCACCACTCGCGAGCAGTTGCTCTGAGGTGTGCCCAAGTCGCAGCGCCT
>JBIIGQ010000070.1:0-3306 GCA_044236365.1 Candidatus Limnocylindrus sp.
TCAGCATCTCTTGGGCGCCGATCGCGTTCATCTCTTCGCGAATGACCTGGGTGACGCGCATGTTGACGCGCATGCCGAGCGGGAGGAGCGAATAGATTCCAGCACCAAGTGGCCGAATGTACCCAGCTCGGAGCAGGAGCCGATGGGAGGGCATCTCCGCGTCGGCGGGGTCCTCCCGGAGGGTCGTAAAGAAGAGTTCGCTCATGCGCATGTGGTCAATCCTACCCGCGCGCGGGGCTCTCGTTCAGAAGGGGTGTGTGGGTCAGGCTGGGCGACGCAGGACGTAGCCGATCCCGCGGACCGTCTGAAGGGCTACGGGCTCGGCGGGGATCGCCTCAACGGCCTGACGCAGGGCATGCATATGCACGTCAACCGTGCGCGTTTCGCCCGCATAGTCGTAGCCCCACACCTTGTCGAGGAGCTGCTCCCGTGAGTAGACGCGACCCGCGTTCTCAATGAGGAACGCCAGCAGCTGGAAGGCCTTCGGCTTGAGGTGTACCGCGACACCGTCACGCAGCACTCGTTGCCCCTCAAGGTCAACCTCTGCCTCGGCGATGCGGAGGCGCGAGCCCAGCGCAACTGGGCTGGCCCCAGCCTCAGCGCGGCGGAGCACCGCCCGGATGCGCGCGATCAGTTCGCGCGAGGAGAACGGCTTCGTCACATAGTCATCGGCACCGAGGTCGAGACCGCTGATCCGATCCGTCTCCGACGCCTTCGCCGTGACCATGATGATCGGCACGCGCGAGCTGCTCCGAATTGATCGACAGACCTCAATGCCGCCCATCTCGGGGAGCATCAGGTCAAGAAGGATCAGGTCTGGTGGGGCGGCACGAAACGCAGCGAGGCCTGCGGCACCGCTCTCGGTCTGGGCGACAATGAATCCCTCGCTCGTCAACGCATCGGCGAGCGCCTCACGAAGGGCTCGCTCATCTTCAACCAGCAGGATCTTGATTGGTCGTTCTGGCACCGCGTCACTCTGAGGGAGCGGTGTTATCGCCATGTAAACGCTAGTTGCCGCTCACCAGTGCGACAGCGGCGTCGAGATGCGCCAGCACACGCGCACGACCGAGGAGGCGCATGCTGTCAAAGAGTGGTGGCGTCGCCGTTCGCCCCGTGACCGCGACACGGAGGGCCATGAAGAGATCGCCCGACTTCCAGCCCGACGTCTCGGCGAGCGCCCGGAGCTGCACCTCAAGCGGATCCTCTGCATCGAGCAGTGGCCGGTCGCCCTCGCCGATCGCCTCAGCAATCAGAGGGCGAGCGGCTGCGAGCGCCTGCAGTGTGGTGGCAGCATCCCAACGCTTCGGTACCAGTGCGGCACGGTCGTGCTCAAGGGCGGTGGCGAAGAGGAAGTCGGTAAGGGTGACCGCCGACGAGAGGAGCGGAATGCGATCACGGATCAGGGGAATCAACGCAACGATCTCTGCATCGGTAGCCGCTCGCTGCAGCGTGCCGTTTGCCACAGCACCCTCGTAGAAGGGGCGAAGCCGCACCAGCAACTCCTCGTTGCTCAGCCGTCGAATCCACTGGCCGTTCAGCCACTCGAGGCGTGTGCGATCGAATACCGCGCCGGCCTTCTGCACGTGTTCCAGATTGAATCGCTCCTGCAGCTCATCAATGGAGAGCACCTCGTCTTCGCTCCCCGTCGACCAGCCGAGCAGTGCGAGGAAGTTCACCAGTGCCTCAACGAGGAAACCTTCCGCGCGATAGTCCGCGAGGGCGGTCTGGCTCTTGCGCTTGCTCATCTTCGTTCGGTCTGGGTTCAAGATCAGCGGAAGGTGGGCAAACTTCGGGAGCGGCACGCCGAGCGCCTCAAAGAGCAGGATGTGTTTCGGCGTGTTGGAGAGGTGGTCCTCGCCGCGAATAACGTGGGTGATTCCCATGTCGGCATCGTCGACCACCACGGTGAAGTGGTAGAGCGGCGTGCCATCGGCGCGCAAGATCACCAGGTCGCCACCCAGTGCGTCGCTGTCAATCTCGACGCGGCCTCGCACAAGGTCATCAATAACAACGACACCAGGCTTAATGCGGAAGCGCAGGGCTGCCGATTCACCTGCGGCAAGGCGTGCGGCAGAGGTCTCGGCAGGGATCGCGGCGCAGCGACCGGAGTAGCGCGGCGGAAGCTTTGCCGCTTCACGAGCCTTGCGCTCTGCATCAAGATCACCTGGGGTACAGAAGCAGGGGTAGGTCAGCCCTTTTGCGCGGAGCTCATTCGCCACGGCGGTGTAGCGCTCGCTGCGCTCAGATTGTCGGTACGGGCCGCGGTCGCCACGTTCACCCTCTGCAACTACACCCTCATCGGCGGCAAGGCCGAGCCAGGCGAGCCCCGCAAGAATGTCGGCCTCAAACTCCTTGGTGGAGCGGGCCGTATCGGTGTCTTCCACGCGCACGATATAGGTGCCGCCATGGCGACGCGCGAAGAGCAGGTTGAAGAGCGCTGTTCGCGCCGTTCCGATATGGAACGGTCCTGTTGGGCTCGGTGCAATGCGCACGCGCACAGCCTCACTCATGAGCGTGCCGGAATCTGATGGAAGAGCGACGCATCGACAGCACCACGAATCACCTGTACAAGCGCAGCGGGGCGAAGGCCGAGCGACGCTTTGCCGATCGGACCATCGAGCGTGAGCGAGTCAAGTGATGTGCTTCGCGAGAGGACGGTGATCTTTGCGCCGGGGACCAGCCCACGCGCCTCGAGATAGCCGAGCAGCGCGGCATCAGCCTCGGCCGCTTCTGTGACGCGATAGATGGTCGCCGCCTCACCCGCCTCAAGCGCTGCGAGTGGCTCCCCCTTCGGTCGGCGTGCCTCGGTCGCTCGGTCGATCGGATTCCCGTGCGGGCAGGTCTGCGGATGGCCAAGCATCTCATCGAGGCGTGTCTCAAATTCAGGTGAGATGGAGGAGTGCAGCCGTCGCGCCTCCCCATCGGCCGCCGCCCACGGCATGCCGACGATGCCTGTTAGCAGCCACTCCAAGAGCGCATGTCGGCGGAAGACGGCATCGGCGGCACTCTCGCCCGAGGCGGTGAGTTTCCAAAGCCGCGCATGTCCGCTGCACGGAGCGATCAGTCGGTCATCGGCGAGTCGGCGGAACATCTCGGCGGCCGCCTGCTTGCTCACCTCAAGGTCCTTGGCAACGAGTGACGGGGTGACCCCCTCATCGTCGCCGTGGCTGCGGAAGGCCAGGAGGTACTCCTGCGCCGCCGCTGTAAGAGCTGCTCGACGAGTGGTTGCCATAGGGCTGATCCTACCTGCGACGCGCATTCAGGGCGACGTAGGCGAGAAGCGCACAGAGAGCCGCAGCCGCGAGC
>JBIIGQ010000071.1:0-3262 GCA_044236365.1 Candidatus Limnocylindrus sp.
CCGACCGCACGGCCAACGGCCAACACGATGCCGGTAAGAATTCCAGGCGCTGCAGCGGGGAGTAGCGCTCGGCGCACCATCTGCCAACGTGTTGCACCAAGTGCATATGCCGCCTCGCGCTGGCTAGATGGCACGGCACGAATGGCCTCCATGCTTGAAATAATCACCACGGGAAGAATGAGCAGACTGAGTGTCAGCGCAGCTGCAAAGACCGTGCGCCCAAGGCCGAGGAGCCGCACGAAAAGCGCCAGGCCGAAGATGCCGTACACGATCGAGGGGACGCCGGCGAGGTTGGAGATGTTGATGCGCAGCAGACGTGACCAGCGACCGCGCCCAGCGTACTCCTCCAAATAGATTGCGGCGGCGACACCGATTGGGAAGGTCATGATCGCAACGAGCGTCGTCACCCAGAGCGTGCCGACGAGCGCTGGCAGAATGCCAGCCTTGGCGGGGATGCGGCTCGGCGACGAGGTGAAAAATTGCAGATCAACACTGCTCCCGCCACGCACAACCACATCGATCAGTAGTGCCACGAGCGTGACGAGGCTCGCAAAGATCGCGAGGAAGGCCAGCAAGCCGAACAGCGCATTGGCAACTTTTCGACGCATGGTCGTCTGGCTGCTCATTCGTATACGTTCCGATAGCGCGCTACCAGCCAGGCGCTGATGAGGTTGAGCGTGAAAGTGATCGCGAAGAGCGTGGCGCCTACGGCGAAGAGCGCCTTGAACTGAATGCTCTCGGTTGGGGTGTCTCCAAGGCTGATCTGCACGATGAACGCGGTCATCGTTTGCACCGATTCCGTTGGGTTCAACGTCAGCTGAGGATTGGTGCCTGCCGCGAGCACTACGGCCATCGTCTCACCAACCGCGCGACTCATTGCCAGGATCACCGCCGCAGCGATACCAGATAGTGCGGCCGGCAGGAGTACTCGCCGCACCGTCTCCCAGCGCGTTGCACCTAACGCATATGAGCCCTCTCGCAAGCCACGGGGCACGGCCCGCAGTGCGTCTTCAGTAAGCGAGGCGACGAGTGGGAGGACCAAGATGCCAACGACAATGCCGGCCGAAAGTGCCGAGAAGGTTCCAAGGTCAGGGAGAATCGTGGCCTTCAGCAGTGGAGTGATCACCGTGATCGCAAAGAAGCCGTACACGATCGTTGGGATGCCGGCCAAGATCTCAAGAATTGGCTTGATGATTGAACGAACCCGCTGGCTTGCGAACTCGCTCATCCAGACCGCGGCCAGTACACCGAGCGGTACCGCAAGAACGAGCGCAATGAAGGCGATCATGAGGGTGCTCGTAATCAGTGGAATGACACCGAACGCGTACGGAAGGATTGATGCCGACCAGCGAGTTCCGGTGAAGAAGTCGACGGGGGAGACTTCGGCAAAGAAGAAGAACGCCTCGACGACGAGGACGGTGATGATGCCGACGGTCGTAACGATCCCAACGGCTGCCGAGGCTCGAAGGAGGAATTCAATGAGCCCCTCGCCCCTGCGGGTGGTGGCGGCGGAGTCGGGGCGATGAGCTGTCGATACGCCTGCCACAAACCCTCCTCCCGCTAAGCCGCTCTCCCCCGTACGCGGCGATCCTACCTGTAGAAGTGTCGACCCGGGGGCTGATGGGGCCCCCGGGTCGTTTGCGTGCGTGAGGGCTCAGCGCCCGCTCAGGATCCTTACTTGATTGCAGCCTCTAGGGTCGCCTTCGCGGCGGCTAGGTCTGCATCATTCAGGCCGATGTAGCCAACCTCGGTCGAGAGCGTGTTCGTGTTCTCTAGGAAGAACCGGAAGAACGCTGCGACTTCAGGTCGAGCTAGTGCTGGCACGGATGCATACACAAAGAGCGGTCGACCGAGCGGCGCATAGGTGCCGTCGTTCGCGCCTTCGGCTGAAGGTGCCGTGCACCCCTTGCCGCCGTCGATCTCAACTGCACGCACCTTGTCGGCATTCTCGGTCACATATGCAAGACCGAAGTAGCCCATCGCGTACTGCGAACCGCTGATGCCGGTCACCAGCGTATTGTCATCCTCGGATGCGGTGTAATCGGAGCGCGAGCGCTTCGCCTCGCCGTTGATCACTTCCGTGAAGTAGTCAAAGGTTCCGGAGTCGGCGCCAGGGCCATACAGGTCGATCTTCTCAGCTGGCCAGCCAGCGCGAACATCTGCCCAGGTCTCAACGACCGAGCCGAGGTCCCAAATGGACTTAAGCTCGTCCGTGGTGAGGCAGTCAACGAAGGTGTTCTCCTTGCTCACCACAACGGCAAGCGCGTCAAGGGCAACCTTCAGCTCGATGAACTCAATACCAGCGTTCTTGCAGAGCGTGGCCTCAGAGAGGACGTCGTCGGCAGTACCGTCGACACCGTCGTCGCCAGGCTTGTCGCTCGTCTTGATTGGGCGGGACGCGTTGTTGGCGTCCATCTCGCCTGCGCAGAACTTCTTGAAGCCACCACCGGTGCCTGAGAAGGCGACGGTGACCTGCACGCCGGAGTTCGCGTTCTGGAACTCTTCGGCAACGGCCTCGGTGATTGGATACACGGTGCTTGAGCCGTCAATGGAGATATCGCCGGTTAGGGCGGGTCCTGAAGGACTGGCTGCTGAACCGCCACAGGCGGCGATGAACAGGGCGGCCGCGGCGGCCACGCTAAGCTTCTTCATGGTGCTCTTCATGGTGCTCCTCTCATCTATATCGCTGGCTCTTGGTCCAGCCGAGGGAGAGTGGCAGGGAGATGTAAGCGGAATGTTATCGCCAGATTGGTGCCGCGTTAATTCTCGGCTAGGATGCTCCGCATGGCTGCCCCACGACGACCCTGGCTCCACGTGATTGCTGGCTGCATGAGCAGCGGCAAGACGGCTGAGGTGGTTCGCCTCCTCACCCGCCGCCAA
Source organism: Candidatus Limnocylindrus sp. (assembly GCA_044236365.1). Lineage (GTDB taxonomy): Bacteria > Chloroflexota > Limnocylindria > Limnocylindrales > Limnocylindraceae > Limnocylindrus. The sequence continues at coordinate 2,881 of JBIIGQ010000071.1, forward strand.
ATTGCTGGCCAGAGCGTGCTTCTCATTACCCCTGCTCGAGACACCCGGGTGGCCCCCGGCGAGGTCGTCAGCCGCACCGGCACCCGCTTCCCGAGCGTGGTGGCCCCTGATGCTGCAGCGATTCGCAACGAGGTGGCTCGACTCGACCCCGACGCGATCGCCATCGAAGAGGCGCAGTTCTTCGGCCCAGAGCTCCCCGCCATCATTGAAGAGATCGTCGCCGCACCACGCACGGTGATCGTGAGCGGTCTCGACCAAGATTTTGCTGGGCGGCCGTTTGCCACGATTCCAGAACTACTTGCGCTTGCCGACGAGGTAACGAAGTTGTCGGCGATCTGCGTAGTGTGTGGAAACGAGGCAACGCGCACCCAGCGGCTGCGAG
>JBIIGQ010000072.1:0-3256 GCA_044236365.1 Candidatus Limnocylindrus sp.
ATGCGCAGTCAGACCGAACTCCTTGAGCGCCAGATTGAACTGGAGCGCGCAGAGCTTGAAGCAATGCCCGAAGAGGAGGAGGCGGAGATTGCGTCGATCTATCGAGGACGTGGTTTCCCTGATGATGAGGCTAAGGCCATCGCCAAGCGCCTGATGGGCGATCCGAAGATTGCGCTTGAGACGCTCGTCCGCGAAGAGCTCGGCCTCGACCCAGAAGAGCTTGGCTCTCCCTGGGGTGCCGCTCTCGGCTCCTTCATCTCCTTTGCGATCGGTGCGCTTGTGCCGCTGTTGCCGTTCATCCTTCTTGCTGGAGCGGACGCTCTCTTCGCGAGCATTGGGCTCACCGCGCTTGCACTCTTTAGTGTCGGCGCTGCAGTCAGTCTGCTTACGGGTAAGTCGGCGATCTACACGGGGCTTCGCCAGCTGGGGATTGGTGCAGCGGCGGCCGCAATCACCTATGCCGTTGGCTCGCTGATTGGAGTCAACGTCTAGATGCTGCCACTCCCACCCGATCCCGTTCTGCTTGAGCTCGGACCAATCGTCATCCGCTGGTATGGCGTCCTCTACGCCATCGGGCTCTTGGTGGCGTATCAGTTCATGCTCCGCGAAGCGCGACGTCGTTCCCTTAACGAGAAGTTGATCCTCGACGGTCTCATCATCATCTCCATCGCCGCGCTAGCTGGTGGTCGCCTCTATCACGTGATTGACGCATGGGATCGGCAGTTTGCAGCAAACCCGATCGCAGCCCTCATTCCTCCGTACGAGGGGCTCGGCGCTCCAGGTGGTCTCATCACCGGCACCATCGCCCTTCTGGTGATCCTTCGCCGCTGGCGACAAGAGCCGTGGGGCTGGGTTGACGTAGCCGGTCCGGCGATCCTAGTGATGCAGGCGATCGCACGGTGGGGGAACTGGTTCAACCAGGAGCTCTACGGTGCGCCGACCGATCTTCCCTGGGGGCTTGCAATCGACTGCGCCCATCGCGCCGCCACCGTCTCGTGTGCCGCAGTCGGCGAAGCAACGCGGTTCCACCCGCTCTTCCTCTACGAGTCGCTCTCGGGTCTGGCTGGTGCGCTGATCCTTCCTGCGCTCGGACAGCGGCTTAAGGGGCATCTCCTCCCAGGCATGATCGGCCTCGGCGCCGTCGCCTGGTATAGCGTCACCCGCATCGCTCTTGAGGGCCTTCGTCTAGAAAACTGGCAGGTGGGCGGCATAGCGACCGCCTACTTCGTGATGGGGGCGGTGCTGCTCGTCACGCTGCTGGTTGCCATCGTCCGCCTGCGAACGGCCACCCCCGCCAAGAAGTAGCGCCAGCGGTAGGATCAGCGTGCTCGGCGATACCGCCGAGAGAGGAGGGCTCATGGCAAAGATTCAGCGTCGCAAGGTCACCGTCATCGGCGCAGGGAACGTGGGCGCCACAACCGCACAGCGCATCGCTGAGTCCGGGCTCGCCGATGTCGTTCTGATCGACATTGTGGAAGGGCTCCCTCAGGGGAAGGGGCTTGACCTTGCCGAGGCGGCTCCGGTCGTGGGTCACGACGCCCACATCTTCGGCACCAACAACTACGACGACACGGCGAACTCCGACGTAATCGTGGTTACCAGCGGTATCGCTCGTAAGCCAGGGATGAGCCGCGATGATCTGCTCAACACCAACGCTGGCATTGTCCGCAGTGTTGTCACCGAGTCAACCAAGCGATCCCCTGACGCCATCTTGGTCGTCGTCACCAATCCGCTTGACGCGATGTGTCACGTTGCCCTCAAGGCGTCGGGCTTCCCGAAGCATCGGGTGATCGGCATGGCCGGCACCCTCGACTCCGCGCGCTATCGCACCTTCATTGCGCAAGAGGCGGGCGTAAGCGTTGAGGATGTGCGTGCATTTGTGCTCGGCGGTCACGGTGACACGATGGTGCCGCTGCCACGCTACTCATCAATTGGCGGCATTCCGTTGCCAGAGTTCCTCGCCGCAGATCGGATTGAGGCAATCGTCAAGCGAACCCGCAGTGGTGGCGCCGAGATCGTTGAGCTGCTAAAGACCGGTTCGGCCTACTACGCACCAGCCGCAGCTACGTTCGAGGTAGTCGAGAGCATCCTGCTTGACCGCCGTCGACTGATCCCATGCGCCGCCCTTCTTGAGGGCGAATATGGCGTCGACGGTCTCTACGTTGGGGTCCCTGTCGTAATCGGCGGCAACGGCATCGAGAAGATCATTGAGATCACCTTGACGAGTGACGAAGCTGCGGCATTCAAGCGCTCGGCCGATGCAGTGAAAGAGCTCGTCGATCTGCTCTAGCGCCAGCGGCGCTCTTGATTAGAACCAGCGAGCGGTGATGACCTTCTTCGTGGTGTAGAACTCCACCCCGTCGCGACCGGTCGCGTGCAGGTCGCCGAAGAAGCTCTTGCGGCGACCGCTGAACGGGAAGAAGGCCATTGGGGCTGCCACACCAACGTTCACGCCGAGCATGCCCGAGGTTGCCTTGCGCTTGAACTCGCGCGCCGCTGAGCCAGAGGCGGTGTAGATGCTCGCAGCATTCCCGTACTCGTTCGTCTCGGCCATCAGCCGGAGCGCCTCATCGAGGTCCTTGGCGTAGAGAATTGAGAGGACTGGCCCGAAGACCTCCTCGCGTGCCAGTGGCGAGGTTGGCGCGATCTCAAGCAGCGTTGGGCCAACGAAGTAGCCCTTCGCAGGGCCGGTGCCGCGACCGTCGCGCAGCATCTTCGCTCCTGCAGCAACCCCTTGGTCGACCAGAGTGTGAATGCGCTCACGTGCCTCACCGCGGATCACGGGGCCGAGCGAGACACCAGCATCAAGGCCGAATCCCATCTTGATCGTGTCGGCGTGTTCGAGGAGTCGCGGCAACATTCGCTCACGCGCTTCGCCGACGAGCGTGAGGACCGAGCCTGCGAGGCAACGCTGCCCCGCATTGCCGAAGGCAGACTCCGCGATGTTTGGCACACTCTGATCAAGCACCGCATCAGGCATGGCGATGATGTGATTCTTGGCACCGCCGAGCGCCTGCACGCGCTTACCGCTCTTGGCCGCAGTCTCGTAAACAATGCGCGCCACGCGCTCTGATCCAACGAAGCTGATTGCATCAACGCCTGGGTTGGTGATCAGGCCGGTGACCGTCTCAACAGCACCATGCACCAAGCCAACAACGCCAGCCGGAATGCCGGCCTCTTCGCAGATCTCGATGATGCGCTGCGACGAGAGCGGTGTGCGCTCAGACGGCTTCAAGATGAACGAGTTGCCGCAAGC
>JBIIGQ010000018.1:0-12315 GCA_044236365.1 Candidatus Limnocylindrus sp.
TTGCTGATGGCGCGGGGATCAGCGTGCGACCGATCGCGACCGTCGCCGCGCAGATTCTCTCGCCACTGGAGTTGCGCGGCCTTGTTGCCAAACCGTTCATCGTGGTGCGCAGTGAGAGTGGTGAGCAGCGGATTCGCCAAGTGATGATCAGCGCCGACGGCATGGAGGTGCTGCGTGTGGAGAGCGCGCTCGACGGTTCACTGCGTCTGATTGCGAAGAGTGGCGTGGCGCTCGAGGGCGGCGGGCTCAGCGAGAGTGCGGCGATCGCCCGAGCACTGCGTCACTTGGTGCGACTGGGTCTCGAGATGCCTGGTGGCGGTCCAGAGGTACGGAGCGCGGCAGGACGAACGCTCGTGGTCTGGGAGCGACTGGTGCGCGGCGTGCCGGTGCCCGGTGACGGCACGCGTGTGGTGCTGAACGAGAGCGGCGAGCTCGTTGGCATTGCGATGGAAGAGTCTCCCCTTGCCGCGCCGCCCGCACGCGTCGCTCGCGCCGATACTGCGCTGCGTGCCGCTGCGGCGCTCGTACCGAGCGGCGCGCTCGTTGATGGGAGGGCAGAGCTGGCCTGGGTGCTCCCTACCGAAGGAGCTGGTGAGGGATCGGGTCAGCGCACGCCGCGCCGCCTCGCCTGGTGCGTGGGTGGGGTGCTGCGCGATGGCGCAACATTTGAACTGCAGCTCGATGCGGGGAACCTTGCGCTGCTCGGGTGGGATGGGGCGCCGTAGCTGAGGCTGGTTAGCCGCGTGCGAGCTTCTCTCCCAGCTGCAACAAGTCATCGCGCAGCTCAGCAGAGGTTGCCTCGGCGTAGACGCGCACGAGTGGCTCGGTGCCGCTAAAGCGTACGAGCAGCCAGCTGCCGTCGGTCGTGAAGAACTTCACACCGTCGTTCGTGGTGAGCGGCACGGCGCGCACGGTGTGGCTGCCGATGCTGCTCGGTGGCTTGCCGACGAGTTCGGTGGCGAGGCGCTCTTTCACCGCTGGGTAGGCGGCGCGGTCAATGTGCACATCGATGCGCAGGTAGTACGAAGCGCCGGCGATCGAGGCGACGTGATCCATCACCGAGCTCATCGTTGGTCGCCCCAGTGCACGTTCGCGAATCAGCAGGTCGAGCAGGAGCAGGTCGGCGAAGATGCCGTCGCGCTCGGGGAGGTGCATCTTGAAGCCGTAGCCGCCCGACTCTTCGCCGCCCATCGATGCGCCGGTCTCGATCATCTTCGGGCCGACGTACTTGAAGCCGACCGGTGTCTCGTGCACGGTGACGTTGTATCGCTCGCCGAGCCGCTCCCCCATGGAGCTCTCATTGACCGTCTTCACGATTGGGCTGAGATCTTTCTTGTGTTCGAGCATGTAGTACGCGAGGAGGCCGAAGACCTGCAGCTGATGCAGGAAGACTCCGCGCTCGTCGACGGCACCGGCACGGTCCGCGTCGCCATCGAGCAGCATCCCCATGTCATACCCGCCGCCCGTCATGCGCGCGAGCACCGGGTCAATGTGCGGTCGAATCGGCTCAGGGTTCACGCCACCGAACCAGGGGTTCCGCTCACTGCGCATTTCGTCGACGACCATGTTGCCGCCCGCCAGGAGTCGCCCGATCCAGCCGGCACCAGCGCCGTAGACGGGGTCAACCAAGATGCGCATCTTCTGCGCGGCCATCGCCTTCAGATCGAGGTTGCGCTCAACGAACTTCTTGTAGCCCGGGTACGGGTCGTAGCGTTCGACCATCCCCGCCGCCTCGGCATCCGCGAATGGGCGCCCCACGATCTCGGGGCCACGGGTGCTCGCCACATGTGCCTCGATGCGCTTCAGCAGGTCGGGCCCAGCGGCAGCGCCCGTTGGCGACTTCACCTTGAAGCCGTTATCCATCCAGGGGTTGTGGCTGGCGGTAATGACGATGCCCATCGCCGCGCCGCGCATCACCACTTCGTAGGAGGCCATCTGCGTCGGCACATCGGTGCGTGAATAGGCAACCGGAATGCCGTGCGCGAGCAGGATCTCGGCGGCGGCAATCGCAAACTCTTCGGAGCCGAAGCGACGGTCGTAGGCGATGACGACGCTCTTCGCGGATGCGCCATCTTCTTCGACGACGCGGGCAACACCTTCCGCGAGGCGGCGAACGTTCTCAAAGGTGAACTCGTCGCCGATCTTGGCGCGCCAACCGTCGGTGCCGAAGAGGATCTTGGTTGGTTCGCCGACGCCCATTGCTACTCCCTCTCTGATGCGGCGCGCAGATCGCTGCCGCTCATGCGCTCAAGGTCCATCGTCGCTGCACCGTTCGGTTGCAGGGCGATCACCCCATGCTCATTGCTGATCACAATGGTACGCCCCCCTGGTGCCTCCATGCGGATCTCTTCGGTTGCCGAGCGTGGCAGAAGGTGCGCGCGAAGCTCACCCCACGAGCCGATGTCGCTCCAGCCGCAATCGAGCGGCAGGGTGCGCACCAGCCCTGCCGCGGCGGCGGGCTCCATAACGAACGTGTCGATGGGACCCGCTGGCACTGTGCTGTACTCGCCGATGCCGTTGATCAGTGCTGGTGCGAATTGCTCTAGCGCGGCGCGGGCACTATCGCGTCGCCAGGCGAAGGTTCCGGCATTCCATCGCGCTCCCGCAGCAATCAGTCGCTCGGCCTCGTCGCGTTGCGGCTTCTCGGTAAATCGTGAGACGCGTTCGCCATTGGCGACGATGTAGCCGAAGCCAGTCTCGGGTCGTGTTGGCACCACGCCGAGCGTGTAGAGCGCACCCTCTTCGCGGCTCGCCTGGTCGGCTGCGGCGGCGAGGGCGGTGCGCCAGGCGTCGGCGTCGCGCACCGCATGGTCGGCAGGGATCACCAGCATCACCGCATCATCGGGGCGATCAATCGTTGCGACTGCGAGCGCGACCGCCGCCCCCGTATTGCGACTGACCGGTTCGGCAAGGATGTGATCGGCGGCGATCTGCGGCGCGCATTCGCGCACGAGCTGCACCTGGCTCGCCGCCACCACGATGTAGGTGTCGTCGATGGAGACGAGTGGTGCGAGTCGCTCCAGGGTTACCGCGAGTGGGCTGCGCCCGTGCAGGAGCGGCAGGAACGGCTTCGGCCGATTCGGGCTACTTAGGGGCCAGAGGCGGGTTCCGCCGCCACCGGCAAGAACGACCGCGTAGGGTCGACTACTCATCTGCGGCATCGTAGCGTGCGGGCTCGTGGGCAGATGGGGCTGAGGGTGATTCGTGCTTAGCGCCCGAAGAGGCGCCGGAGGATGCGCGGCACCGAGATGCCACTGCGGCGGATCACGAGTCGCTCTTCGAATTCGGCCTTCACGCTGTAGCCGAGCGAGGTGTAGACGGCGATGGCGGCGGCGTTATCGCGCTGTACATTGAGCACCACCTCGTCGCAAAATCCGAGCAGCGCATCGGTTACCGCCGAGGTGTTCGCATGGGCGTAGCCGTTGCCGCGCGCGCCCGATGCGGTGAGCACATTGCCGACCACGGCGATACGCTCGCGTCGACCGACCACATGGGTACCAGCGGCTGCAACCAACTTGCCGTTGCGGTGAATGCCGCGATAGACCCCCTCGGCAACGGCGAGCGGTGGGAGCCATGCGGCAAAGCCCAACTGATAGAGATGATTCAGCGCTGGTGCATCGGAGGGGATGAGGGGCACCACGAGTGCGGCGGCGGGGCCGGTGTACGGCACGAATTCCGCGCGTGTCAAACCCATGCGCAACATGGGGTTGATCTTCTCCGTCTCGTAGGTGAGATCAAGAACGGGGTTCCCGCCGATCGGCGTTGGTACCCAAGCGGCGCGCGGTCGAATCCCGTGCTGCAAGATTGTGGCGATCCCCTCTGGCTCGCCGTACAGATGGAGCGGCTGCGGCGCCCACCCCGAATACTCCATACCGAGGGCGATCGGTGTTGTGCCGCGTCGCGCTACAAAACAGCGGGTGCGCGGAAACTCACCGTCGTCAAGATCGGCCAGCGCATGTGCGGTGATCCAACGATCACCAGTAATGAGCGATCGCACCAGCTCACGATCGCGCGTCGCCGAAACCTCAATCGGCGTCGTGCTCATCAGTCGATCAGCGTGATGCCGTCAAGTGCGAGAAGTTCAACGCGTGATGCCGCAACCTGCACGCCACTCGTCACGCCACGCGCAGCAAATGGTGCACCGCGTTGCGCCGCCGCGCTGTTCACCGCCTCAACGCGCTTGGTCAGCTCAGCACCACTCATGTCGCTCGCCGCCGATCCAGCGACCAGATAGACGGGCACGCCAGAGAAGAGTGCGGCGGCGGCAAGGCCAACGCCACCCGCCGGAATCACCGCGTAGCCGGCACGGCTCACCGCATCACTACCAAGGATCAGTGCGCTAATCGGACCATCAGCGTTCGCGATTTCACTCGCAAGTTGACCGTCTTCGAAGAGTCGCGGGGTGAGGCCGGCGCGTACCGCGTCGGCGGCGTCGATGGCGCCGAGTCGTGCTGCCCCGAGCACATCAACCGTTGGGCCAGCTGCGATCGTGATCGTGCGCACCCCAAGGTGGCGCAACGCCTCATGTAGCGGAGCGAGATCGCCCCAGGCGGTGGCGCCGAGGCCCGGTCCGCTGGCGATGGTGGCCCCACGAGCAAGGCCTGCCATCTTCAGCGTTTCGGCGATGCGTTGGCCGTAGGCGGCCCGCTGGCCGAGCTGCGTTGCCGCGCGCGTGGCGATCGCCGCATCGAGACTTTCATCGCCTAAAGCAACGGGCAGGAGTGCATCGAGTTCAGCGTGCAGTGATCCGGCGAGCGGTGCGGCGTTACGAAGCGCGGCGGCGGCGGCGTGCAGGCGCGCAACGCGACCACCTGCCGATCCAACACTGGCGAGGGCGAGGGCGAAGGCGGCGGCGAGTCCGCGAATCGGACCAGGGGCGATGGCATCAACGGCCAACAGTGCGGCGATACTGCTCGCGCTCGTGGCGCGGCGTTCGGCAATCACCGCAGGGAGCGCTCGAACATCGAGCACGATCACAGCGCCCTCTTCGTCGCGGATCGGTGAGGCGAATGCCGGTTCTGGCGCGGCGGAACCCGCCTTGGTCAACCCCGCATCGCCTGGCATGTCGAGATGCGTCTCTGCAGCACGTCGACGCGTTGGCTCTGGGCCCGATTCGCGCGTTGACTCTTGTAGATCGTTTGTGATGGACTGGGCCTGACCGCGGAGTGCGCCCAGCGCGCCGAAGAGTGAGCCCGCGGTCGCGGCGCCATCGTTGGCGATGCTGCGAAGGAAGGATCTGCGATCGTTGACAGGACGTTTCGCCATAGCGGCGACTAGAAGGCGATGATCGCCGAGACGATGCCGTCTGGGAGTCGCTTGCGACCACCGAGGGCGGGGAGTTCTGCCAAGAAGCTGATGCCGACCACTGAGGCGCCGAGCTGCTCAACGAGCTTCACGGTGCCGGCCACGGTGCCACCGGTGGCGAGGACGTCGTCAACGATCACCACGCGCGCACCCTTCTGCAGGGCATCGCGATGGATCTCGAGAACATTCTTGCCGTACTCAAGGTCGTACTCCACCGAGATGGTTTCGGCGGGGAGCTTGCCGAGCTTGCGCACTGGCACAAAGCCAACACCAAGGGTCGCGGCGATCGGTGCGCCAAAGATGAAGCCACGGGATTCGATGCCGATGATCACGTCGGGCTTCAGCCCACGGATCGGTGCCGTCATCGCCTCGAGGGCGGCGGCAAACGCCTCACCATCCTGCAGGAGGGTGGTGATGTCACGAAAGACGATCCCCTTCTTCGGAAAGTCAGGGATCGTTCGAATCTTCGAGGAGAGCTGTTCAGGAGTCACCGCGGAAGTTTACGCGAGCGGCGCGCCTGCCGCGTTCGTCGCCTCCCAGCGCCGCACCTCCGCCACGATCCCCTGCACGAGTCGTGCGGCAAGGCGCCAGGCCTCCCCGCCCGAGACGCGCTCGCGGCTGCGGATCTGGCTCCCGCTCATGCTCAGCTCTGGAATGGGGTTCGCCACCAGTGCCCGAGCCGCGAGACCAGGCTGCAGTTCACCGAGTCGCACGATCAGGCGACCCTCCTCAATGAGGAGTGAGGCGAGCCCCGCCTCGCTCGCGCCGGCGCGGAGTCGTGCCACCTCAAGGAGTCGCTCCGCCTCTGCCGGCGGCGCACCGAATCGGTCGCGCAGCTCTTCGGCGATGGCGCTGATGGCAGCGTCCGCATCGGCGATGCCGAGGCGACGGTAGATGTCGAGTCGTTGCCCCTCATCGGCGACATAGCTTTCGGCAAGGTGTGCCGAGACCGGTAGATCGATGAGCGCCGCGGTGCGACGACGCGCCGGCTCTCGCCCCTCGCGACTCGCGCGACGCACCTCCACCGCGTCAGCCAGCAATTGTGAGTAGAGATCAAAGCCAACCGCCGCAATGTGCCCGGACTGTTCGCCGCCGAGCAGGTCGCCCGCGCCACGAATCTCAAGGTCGGCGAGTGCCAACTGGAATCCGGCGCCGAGGTGCGACGCATCGAAGATTGCCTTGAGGCGCTTGCGCGCATCATCGGTGAGCGCCTCTTCTCGTCGATAGAGCAGGTAGCACCAGGCGCGGCGACTGCTGCGGCCAACGCGACCGCGCAACTGGTAGAGCTGGGCGAGGCCGAGTCGATCGGCGCGATCGATGATGATTGTGTTGGCGTTCGGAATATCAAGGCCCGATTCGATGATGGTGGTGCAGACCAAGATCTGCGCCTCGCCACGAACGAACTCACCCATGACGCGCTCAAGGGCTCGCTCCTCCATCTGCCCATGCCCAACCACCACGCGCGCATCGGGAACGAGTCGGCGAATCTGCTCCGCCGCCGCCTCAATCGACTCGACGCGGTTATGTACGTAGTACGACTGGCCGCCGCGCTCCAGTTCGCGCAGCAGGGCATCGCGCACCAACTCGAGGCTGGCCTCAGTGACGCGCGTTGCCACAGGGTGGCGATCTTCTGGTGGAGTCTCAATCGTGGAGAGGTCGCGAATCCCCGAGAGGGCGAGGTTCAGCGTGCGCGGGATCGGCGTAGCGGTCAGGGTCATGACATCGAGTTCGGCGCGGAGCGACTTCATGCGCTCCTTGGCGGCGACACCGAAGCGGTGCTCCTCATCCACCACGAGCAGGCCGAGGTGCTTGAAGGCCACATCCTTTGAAAGGAGTCGGTGAGTGGCGACGACCAGGTCGACCTCGCCGGTGGCGAGCTTGGCGACGATCTCAGCCTGTCGCGCTGCGGAGACGCTGCGCGAGAGGAGCTCGAGCTTGAATGGATATGCCGCCAGGCGGCGGCGGAAGGTCTCGATGTGCTGCAGGGCCAGTACCGTGGTCGGCACGAGCACGGCGACCTGTCGCCCCGCCTCGAGCACGGCGAAGGCGGCGCGCAGCGCCACCTCGGTCTTGCCGTAGCCAACGTCGCCCACGATCACGCGATCCATCGGACGCGGTCGACTCAGGTCACCCTTGGTTGCCTCAATGGCGGTGAGCTGGTCGGGCGTTTCTCGATACGGGAAGGCGGCCTCAAACTCGGCGAGCCACGGACTCCCCGGCGTGATCGCTGGGCGATGCGCCAACTCACGCGCGGCGTAGATGCGCAGCAACTCATCGGCAAGATCGTCGGCCGCCTTCTTGGCGCGCTCCTTGGCGCGACGCCACTCACCACCGCCGAGTCGACTGAGTTGCGGATGTTCTGAACCGGTGTAGCGCGCGATACGCGAGAGCTGCTCCACTGGGGTGAAGACGGTGTCGGTGCCGCCGTAGGCAATCTCGAGATAGTCGCGTTGATCACCGTCGCCACCGCGGCGCAACATGCCCACGAAGCGACCAACGCCGTGATCAACATGCACCAAGTAGTCGCCCGGGGTGAGTCGCTCCGCCGCCTCGCGCGTGATGCCGCGACGATGCACCGCCGGTCGACGAACACGTGTCGCACCAAACAGTTCGCGGTCGGTGATCACCGTCAGTCCATCGACGCCGCCCTGGAATCCGCCGTCGAGGCCACCCGTCAGGATCGTGAGCGAACCAGGCTTCGGGTTCGTGAGCATTCCTTCGCTGATCACCGCGCGTTCACCACCCTCGGTGATCAGCTCAGCGATGCGCGCTGCCTGCTCCGAAACGATGAGTACCCGCGCCTTGTCGCGGCGCCAGGTCTCGAGACCCTCGGTGAGTGCGCGCGATCGCCCGCTCGGCACCACCGGATCGTGCCAGCCGAAGCTGTCGTCACCATCGGCGCGAATCAGCGTGGTTGCATCAGAGCTCCAGGTGAGCGCCAGCCGCTGTCGACCAGTTGCCGTAAGTGCAGCGATCAGCGCGCTCCCCTCTGGAATCGGTGATGGCCAACCGGCCGGCAGGAGGCGTGTGGTGCGCAGCACATCGGCGCGCTCTTCGGTCTGACGCGAGAGTGCATCGGCTGCCTGGCGCAGTTCGCCTGGCTCATCGAGCACCACCAGTGCATCGCCCACCTGGTCGTAGGCGCGCTCTGCACTCAGCAGCACCGACCAGAGCTCGAGCCCATCACCGCGCTCCGCCTGGTTGCGCGCCGCGATCCCCGCCTCCCACCGAGCAAGATCCTCGGCGAGTCGTGGCGGCAGTTCCGCCTCCCCTCCGCCGCGCACGATCCCTTCGGCGACCGCTCGGGCAGCCGCAACGCGGGCCGCATCGAGGGGGAACTCGCTCGCCGGCAGCAGCTGCACCAGCGGCACCGCCTCACGGCTGCGCTGGTCGGCGGGGTCGATTCGTCGAATGCTCTCGATCTCATCGCCGAACCACTCGATGCGGAGGGGTGAGGTCTCACCCGCGGGGAAGAGGTCAACGATGCCACCGCGTCGGGCAATCTCACCACGACCACCAACGAGCGAGACGGCCTCGTAGCCGAGGGCGATGGCGCGCGAGGTCACGGCGTCGAGGGTGATGCGATCGCCTGCACGCAAGAGGAGCGTTTCGGCGCGCAAGTCGGCGAGTGAGATCGTTGGCTGCGCCACCGCGAGTAGTGATGTCACCAGGATGCGCGGGCTTCCCTCATGCCAGGCGGCGAGCGTTGCCACGCGACCGGCCGACTCATCAATGACAAGTTCGCCACGCTCATACGGAAGCGCGCTGCGCGGCTCGAGCAGCACGACAGCGGCTGGATCGTGGAACCAGGAGCGCAGCGCATCGGCAACGCGCTCGGCAACCTCAGGGTCGCGCGCAATCCAAACGATGCGCCGATCGGCGGCGAGTGCGGCACCGAGCTGCGCCTTTGCCGCATGGGGCACATGAATGAGCGATGCGTCGCTCTTTGTTAGTTGCTTGGTGAGTGCCGTAAATGGTGCTGCACCGCGCAGCGTGTCAAGAAGTGGTGCGAGTGACGGCGTGTGGCGATTCACCCTTCGCGATCGGCCTTGTCGCGACCGAGAATCTTGCGCCAACCGTGCGATGTCTTCCGAATGCCGTCGGCGCCGGCTGGGCCATCAACTTCGCCCGCCTTTGGCAGCTTCGCCGGATCGGCGGCGCTGCCCGCTTCTGGTTCTGGGAGCGCCCACCCATTGAATGCGGTTGCCGCCTTGTTCAGTCCGCTGCGCGCCCACATCTCGATCGCCTCACCTGCGGCGGCGTCAATCTCGGGGAGGCGTAGTCGCTCTGCGGCGGTGAACTCACCGAGCACATGCTGATGCGCGGTTCCCGACTCGCGCGGGTCACCAATACCCACGCGCAGGCGCGGATACTTGTCAGTGCCGAGTTCGTCGCTAATCGAGGTGAGGCCGTTGTGGCCACCAGCACTCCCTCCCTCGCGGAATCGGAGCGTGCCGAACGGGAGGCTGAAGTCGTCAACAACGACAAGGAGTGCGGTGAGAGGCACACGCTCGGCGGCGAGTAGCTTGCGCACCGCAATGCCGGACTCGTTCATGAAGGTGTCGGGCTTCGCCATCACCAGGTCGAGGCCGAGCACGCGACCGGCATGCACCATCGCCGCATCGCGCCTCTTGCCACCGCCGCGCCAGTTCACGCGATCGGCGAAGGCATCCAGTACGAGCCAGGCGATGTTATGCCGCGTGTAGCGGTACTTGTCACCAGGGTTCCCAAGGCCAACAACGAGGCGGCGATCTTGGCTCATGCGCTCGCCCTCATCGCGCGCCTGTGTGCGCGCAGGATCCGCTCCTGCTCCGCCCACATCGCTGTTCGACTGGCGGGCGAGCGGTGATCCCATCCGCACAGATGCAGGGCACCATGCACGGCGAGGAGTCGCAGCTCATCGGCTGGCGCGTGGCTCGTTGCACCATCGGTGCCGCCGTGCCCTTCGCGCGCCTGAGCAATGGCCCGATCAATACTGATGACGATGTCACCCAGTGGGAGGGTTTCGTTGGTGACGATCGGCGCAGCAACCTTGTGCGCTGCGCGACGGGCGGTGCCTGGTCGGGCGGGATACGCGGTCGGCTCAAGGAGTGGGAAGCTCAACACATCGGTTGCGCCGCGCTTCTTCATCTGCGACTCATTGAGTGCGGTGATCTCGTTGTCGTCAACGAGAGTGACGACCGCCTCGCCGTTCTTTGGTGCACCAGAGAGGCGCAAGGCGCGCTCAACGAGGGCACGAAGTTCAGTAGCGGTGACGGTGATTCCGCCGCGCCTGCGGCGCACGATGCGCGCGCGCGGCCCGGAGCTGCGGCTCATCCGCGTGCGGCGAGCGCCGCGGTGACCTTCCCCGAGAGGACCTTTCCATCGACACGGCCCTTGGTCTTCGGTCCGAGCCAGCCCATGACCTTCCCCATCTCTTTTGCTGAGGCGGCGCCGGTGGCGCTGATCGCCTCGGCAACGAGTGCGTCAACATCGGCATCGCTCATCTGCTCGGGCATGTAGGCGGAGAGGATCGCGATCTCCGCGTTCTCGCCTTCGGCGAGGTCGGCGCGATTCGCAGCGGTGTAGGCGTCGACAGATTCCTTGCGCGTCTTCACCGCTTTCACGATGACGCCGAGCACCTCGTCGTCGGTGGCGTCGCGCTTCAGGTCCTTCTCAACAAGGGCGAGTGCGGAGAGGGCCATGCGGAGGGTGTCGCGGCGCAGCGTCTCGCCCGACCGCATAGCGGCCGAGACATCAGCTTTCAGTTGATCTCGAAGCGACATGCGCTGCTCCTCTCTGGCGGCTAGGCCGCACTGGGGCGCGCCGTGGGGCTAGATCCCGCGCGGTGCTCCGCCCATTGGCTTCTTGCGCTTGGCGTCCTTGCGCTTCTTCTTCTCCGCGGCGTTCTCAAACGCTTCGCGACGGCGCGACTCGGCCAAGATGCCGGCCTGCTGAACCTTCTTATTGAAACGGCGCAGCGCGGCCTCGAAAGACTCGTTCTCGCCGATACGTACTTCTGCCAAGTGGCACCTCCTAAGGGGAGGAGGATAGCCGATCCCCCGCACGAAGGCGACTTAGCGCGGGAGGGGGACCTCTTCGAGCATCCCTTGCAGCGTGGCCAGCAGGGTGCTCGCCGCCTCACTGTCGAGGTCGGCCGAGGGGGTGCGCTGCAGGATCACGAGCAGGTTCCCTGACTGAAAGAGGTTGAATTGAGCGTCCGGGGGGACGAGCACGAGGTTCACGGGGGTCACCAGATAGGCGGCGAGCTGCGGGGCTGCGGCTCGCGCGGCGGCGGCGTCGGCGAACGAGATTGCGACCAGCGGGATGCCATTTGGATCACGCGTCGACGCGGCGCGGACCACCGTTCGGGGGAGGCTGTTCATCTCTGGCGGGAGTGGCGGACGTACGTCGGCGCTACTGGTCACTGGCCCGAGGCCAGCCGCGGTCACGACTGAGACGAGCAACCTTTCGGCCTGTGCCGCCTCTGCTGAACTGCGTGCCGTTGGCGCCGCCGAAGCGGCGGGGCCTTGCGGATCCGGCATCAGTGGACCGCCCGATAAGAAGCTGAAGATCGCCATGCCGCCGACCAACACGATGACGGTTCGATACGGGAAGCGACGCTTGCGCGTCGTTGGTGCTTCGCTCATCCCGGTGGCCACGCTAGTTGTCGTCCGGCGAGCAGGTGGTAGTGCAGATGCTCGATCGCCTGGCCACCCTCAAGGCCAACGTTGCTCACCAAGCGCCAACCGCGGTCGCCGTAGCCAGCCTCAACTGCAATCTCTTGCGCCACATGATGCATGCGCGCCAAGAGTGCGCCATGCGCCGCGGTGTCGCGCAGGTCGGCGGCGGAGCCGATATGTTCGCGCGGCACAATCAACACATGCAACGGCGCCTGTGGCGCGATGTCGTTGAAGGCGATCACAAGATCCGAGCTGTGTCGCTGCGTGCTCGGGATCTCGCCGGCGATGATCTTGCAGAAGAGGCAGTCGCTCATGAGGTCAGTGTAGCGCGACCGTCGCTAAATTCAGC
>JBIIGQ010000073.1:0-3223 GCA_044236365.1 Candidatus Limnocylindrus sp.
GAGGTGTTCAGTGCACTGAAGCGCGGTGGATTCATCGTGCTACTTAGCGACTGGGGCTATAAACCCGACGGCATTCCCTGCCAGCTCTTCGGCCGCTGGACAACACTTCCGAGTGGCCCAGCGGTACTAAGCGCGCGTGGCAACGCACCGATTGTGCCGTTCTTTGTTCGCCGCGAAGCTCCTGGAAAATTCCGCATTCTCTATGGCGCGCCGATCAGTGCGGGGAACGGATCGCCAGCCGCACAGCTGCGCGCAACACAAGAGACCGCAACTGCGATGGAGGCTCTCATTCGCACGGAGCCGCTGCAGTGGAACTGCTTTAAGCCGATGTGGCCAAACGCAGCACAACAGCAAGAGCTTGCAGAGAGTGCAGCACGCATGTCCAAAGAGGCAACCCGCCGCGGAGGCGAGAGCGCATCATGAGCGCGGTGATCGGCTATCTCATCATTGGCGCGCTCTCGTTCGTCTCGCGCCTTCCGGAGGCACTTCTCGTTGGAATCGCACGAGTATGGGGGAGAATTGGCCCGCGCTTCATGCGGTCGCGTGCAGCCCTTGCACGAAAGAATCTTGCTCGTGTCTATGCCTACCGCGACGGCGTCGCGCCAATGAGTAGTGCACTTGATCGCGGTGTCGCGCTGCTTTTTGAGCACCATGTTCGCTTCTACATTGAAACGGCACGAGCGCCACGACACGCACGGGAGATCATCGCTACGCGGGTGCGTATTGAGAACGAAGAGTCTGTACGCGCCGCATTTACGCGCGATAGTGGCGGCGCAATCTTTCTCGCCGCGCACTTCGGCGCGATTGAACTTCCTGGCAGCATTCTCGCCGACCGGAGCGGCATGAAGCCCGTTGCGCCAATGGAGGAGCTTGGCAACCCTGTGCTGCAGCGTTGGATGTTGCGCGTGCGCGGCGAAGGCCTTGGGCTTCGTATCATTCGCGCGCAGGGTGCCGCTGCGGTGATGTCTGCAGAACTCGCCGCTGGTGGCATCGTTGGCTTGGTTGGTGATCGAAATATCACTGGGCGCGGAGTGCCCGTCTCGCTCTTTGGTGCACCGGCTCGACTACCGATTGGAGCAGGTCTGCTTGCTGTCGAGAGCGGCGCGCGACTCTTTGTTGCGGCGGTCATTCGTGAGGACCAAGGGTTGTATACGGGCTACATTCGCCAAGTAGAGGTACCAGCAACGGGAGATCGCATGGAGCGAACACGCGGCGCGCTCGTTGGCGTTGCCGCCGCATTTGAAGAGCTCATCGGCAAGGCCCCCGAGCAGTGGTGGACGCTCTTCTATCCAATCTGGGACGATCTACCGTCATGAGCCCAACGAAGCGACGGATAACGGGAGTGCAGGGGAGAGCCGATCTGCACATCCATACGATGGCCTCCGACGGCACGGCCGGTGTTGCGCAGGTACTTGCGCGGGCCGAGGAGTTGCGACTCGATGTGATTGCCATCACCGATCACGACCGCATCGACGCAGCGAAGGCGGCACAGAGAATGGCAATCAAGAACAAGCTGCGCGTGCAGGTCATCGTTGGCGAAGAGATCTCGACGTTGCAAGGGCATGTGCTTGGACTCTTCCTCGAGGAGCGCGTCCGACCCCTTAGGTCGCTGCGCCGCACCATTGCGGAGATCCACGAGCAGGGTGGGCTAGCCATCCCGGCTCACCCACTCTTCCCGCACCCTCTCTGCGCCCAGGCGGGGGCCCTGCGGGCCGTAGCGAACGATCGTGACCCTGCCTGCCGCCCCGATGCCCTGGAGACCTTCAACCCCACGATCTTCGGCACCTTCCCGCGGGCGCGGGTCCAGCGGCTGGCGAAGGAGCTTGGCCTCCCTGGGGTCGGCTCCTCTGATGCCCACGTGCTTGAGGCGATCGGGCGCGTCTACACAACCTTCCCAGGCCGTTCGGCTGCAGCGCTGCGTCGAGCGATCCTCGCGGGCACGGTGAAGCCAGGAGAGGGTGAAGACCACACCATGCTGGAGAGCCCCGCGATCTTCGCCCGACAGATGCTGCGCAACCTCATCGGCCTTGGGCAGGACCTGCGCGGCGTCACCCGACCGATCTGGACGCTCGGCGGCGAGCGACATGGGCGTGACCTTGGCTACCCACATAGCCACAAGCGACCGGTGAAGCAGAAGTGAAGATCGGCCTCGTCACCCCGTACGTCTACCCAATGCCGGGCGGCGTCAACGATCACGTCGGCAGTCTCTACCGCGTCCTCCGTTCGCGTGGCCATGATGTGCGCATCATCACCAGCAGCCACGGACTACAAAAGGCATCCGAGGGCGATGTGATTCGCATCGGCAAAGGATTCAGCGTTCCCTTCAACGGCTCCATGGGCACGATCACGTTGAGCCCAACCTATCTGCGCCAGGTACGCGAGCTACTCGAACGCGAACAGTTTGATGTGCTGCACTTCCATGAGCCGTTCGTACCGTTCCTTAGCCTTGTGGTGCTGACGCTTTCCAAATCTGTGAACATCGGCACCTTCCACGCATTCGGTGGGCTCTCACTCAGCTATGAGTTTGGGCGACGCGTCATGGGTGACTACGCGAATCGACTGCACGGTCGAATCGCCGTGAGTCCAGCTGCACGCCACTTCATCAGCCGCTACTTTCCAAGCGAGTACAAGATCGTGCCAAACGGTGTTGAGCCGAGTCTTTATCGCAGTGCGGTACCGATTGCTCGCTATCGTGACGGCGTTCCAAACATACTCTTTGTCGGCCGCATGGAACCTCGCAAGGGCCTGATTCATCTCTTGCGCGCGATTCGCAAGATGCAGGTGAACGGGGAGCAGGTTCGCCTCCTAATTGTTGGCAGTGGTCCGGGTGAGCGCGAAGCGCGCCGCTATGTACTAACGCGGCAACTGAACGACGTCGAATTCCTTGGGCGTGTTAGCGATGCCGAGAAGCGGCAGCTCTTCAAGACCGCTGATGTGTTTGTCTCTCCGGCAACAGGGAGAGAGTCATTTGGCATCGTCTTGCTTGAAGCGATGTCAGCAGGTGCGCCAGTAATCTGCTCCGACATTCATGGCTACCGAGCCGTCGTGCGTCGCGAGCGCGATGGGATCTTGGTTCCCCCAGCAGACTCTGATGCGCTCGCTGATGCAATCGGTCGTGTGATTCATGATCCAGAACTGAAGACGCGACTCAGTGCCGCCGGCATTGAACGCTCTGAGCTCTTCACGTGGGACCGCGTCGGCGCATCGGTGGACGAGTACTACG
>JBIIGQ010000074.1:0-3180 GCA_044236365.1 Candidatus Limnocylindrus sp.
TCCGCGCCGCCGCTACGGCTGGCGGCCGCAACCCCGACAGTGTGACGTTTGGTGCGAAGAAGCCTGACGACTCCGGCCAGCTCTTTAGCTTGCTGATCAGCGCCCTTCTACCGGTGCTTCTGATCGGTGGACTCTTCGTCTTCATGATGCGTAGCGCGCAGGGGCAGAACAATCAGGCGATGGGCTTCGGCAAGAGCAAGGCGAAGATGTTCATTGCAAACAAGACCCCCGTCACCTTTGCCGACGTCGCGGGTGTTGAAGAGGCGAAGGTTGAACTCGAAGAGGTCGTTGAATTCCTGAAGTTCCCTGAGCGCTTCGAAGCGCTGGGCGCAAAGATCCCGAAGGGCGTACTGCTCATCGGCTCCCCCGGCACCGGAAAGACCCTACTCGCCCGCGCCGTTGCTGGAGAGGCCGGCGTGCCATTCTTCAGCATCTCGGGTTCTGAGTTCGTTGAGATGTTCGTTGGTGTTGGCGCCTCTCGTGTGCGCGACCTCTTCGATCAGGCGAAGCGCAACTCGCCGTGCATCGTGTTCATTGACGAGATTGACGCCGTCGGCCGCCAGCGTGGCGCCGGACTCGGCGGATCGCACGATGAGCGCGAGCAGACGCTAAATCAGATCCTCGTGGAGATGGACGGCTTTGAGACTGGTACCAACGTGATCATCATCGCCGCCACGAACCGTCCTGACGTGCTTGATCCGGCGCTGCTGCGCCCAGGCCGATTCGATCGCCAGGTGATCCTTGATCGCCCAGACCTGAAGGGTCGCATTGCGATCTTGAAGGTGCACGTGAAGGGGAAGCCGCTCGACAAGACGGTGGACCTGGAAGAGATCGGGCGCCGTTCGCCGGGATTCTCTGGAGCTGATCTTGCCAACCTTATGAATGAAGCTGCGATCCTCGCCGCACGTCGGAGCAAGCGCACGATTGGCATGGACGAGTTCGCCGAGGCACTCGATCGCGTCATGGCCGGCCCACAGCGCAAGAGCCGCCTGATCACCGATGCAGAGAAGCAGATCATTGCCTACCACGAGGGTGGTCACGCGGTGGTCGGGCGCATTCTTGAGAAGTGCGATCCGGTCAGCAAGGTCACGGTGATCAGCCGCGGCATGGCACTCGGCTACACGATGAACCTGCCGACTGAAGACCGTTACCTGCAGAGCAAGAGCGAGTTTGAAGACAAGATCGCTGCGATGCTCGGAGGGAACGTGGCGGAGCAGCTCGTCTTTGGCGACACGACCACCGGTGCATCAAACGACATTGAGAAGGCGACCGATCTTGCGCGCAAGATGGTGACGCGCTTCGGCATGTCCGAGAAGTTGGGCACCGTCACCCTCGGCCGCCAAGACGAGATGATCTTCTTGGGCCGCGAGATGTCGGAGCAGAAGAACTACTCCGAGGCTGTTGCAAAGCAGATTGACGAAGAGGTTCGCGCGATTATTGATCGTGGTGCTGAGCGCGCGCGCGAAGTGCTGACGAAGCATCGCGACCGCTTGGATGCTCTCGCAGCGAAGCTGATTGCCGAAGAGACCGTCGAAGGAGAGGCGTTTGAGGCGCTCTTCGTTGGCCTCCCTGCGAAGCCGGCTGCATACGCCGGTTTGATTGATCGTCTGCGAGCCGCGGGCGTATCGATCCCCGAGTCAAAGGCCAAAGCGAAGGCTGAGCCAGCTGTAAAGCCTGGCACTGAGGGCACGGCGGCGGGACAGCCCGCCTAATGGCGTACGCCCCAACACTCGCCTGGAAGGGGCTAGAGGGGCCAGAGGAGGCGCACCTCGTTGCGACGGCAGCCATACGGATGGCGAAGTACGCAGAGTTCTTGAAGATTCCGAGTGTTTCCGCCCTTCCCGAGCACGCGCCAGACTGCCGCGCGGCTGCAGAGTGGCTCGCCGCTGAGCTCCGTCGCATTGGCGCCGAGCGTGTAGAGGTGAGTGAGACGGGCGGCCACCCCATCGTTGTGGCCGAGAAGATCGTCAATAGCTCGCTCCCAACCGTGGTGATCTACGGCCACTACGACGTGCAGCCGGGAGATCCGCTCGATCTCTGGAAGACCAGCCCGTTTGAACCGATCGTTCGCGACGGGCGCATGCTCGGTCGTGGCTCCGCCGACGATAAGGGTCAGATCGTGATTCACCTCAGCGCACTGGAGGCACTTGTCACCACACGAGGCACCCTGCCAGTGAACGTGAAGTACATCTTTGAGGGCGAAGAGGAGTCGAGCTCCGTAAACCTTGAGTCGTGGATGGCGGCGAACCCAGACCGCTGCAGCGGCGATGCCGTGATCATTAGCGACTCAGGCTTCTTTGACGGCAATCGCCCAGCCCTCACCGTAGGACTCCGCGGCATCACCTACATTCAGGTGGACGTACGCGCCTCCGATGTTGATCTGCATTCCGGGAGCTACGGCGGCTCCGTGGTGAATCCCGCCAACGCCCTTGCCGCCATGATCGCCTCGCTGCATGACGAGAACGGTCACATCACCGTGCCGGGCTTCTACGACGATGTCGTTGAGCTCACACCAGCCGACCGCGCCGCATTCGCCGCTCTGCCGTTTGACGAGCCTGGCTATCTCGCAGGCATTGGTGCCACCGCCACGGCGGGGGAGAGGGGCTTCTCTACCGTTGAGCGACGTGGTGGGCGCCCAACACTCGACGTGAATGGCATTTGGGGTGGCTTTATGGGCGACGGGTCCAAGACGATCATCCCAGCCCATGCACATGCCAAGATCTCGTGCCGTCTCGTCACCGCACAAGACCCAGAGAAGATCAGCCGTCAGCTTGAGGCGGCGTTACGCGCCGCTGCACCTGCCGGACTCCAGGTTGAGGTGCAGAACCTCGGCAACGGTGACGCCTTCCTTACGCCGCTTGGCGATCCGTATCTCAACGCTGCGGCGGGGGCACTTGAGGCGACCTTCGGTGTGCCGCCGCTCTATATCCGTGAGGGTGGCTCTATTCCGATCGCTGCGCTCTTCCAAAAGGAGCTCGGCCTCCCAGTTGTGCTGCTCGGCTTCACGCCACCAGACGACAATGCACACGCGCCGAATGAGTCAATGGATCTTGGCAACTTTGAGGGCGGCATTCGCGCAGTCGTTCGCGCACTCGACGCCATCGCCACCGTTGGCTGACCGCCAGTGAAGGTAGCGCTGCTCGGCCTCGGCCTGATCGGCGGCTCCATCGCGCGGGCGCT